>NZ_JBBMGF010000004.1:0-219141 GCF_037908325.1 Corynebacterium sp. KPL4035
AAGCAAAAACAACCAACGCACAAGGCCTAATCGACCTCATCTTGGAAGACACCCACACCAGCGTCGCGATCAACACACTTACCACCAACGAAATCACCAACAGCGTCTACATCCCAGGCGCCGGATGGATAAACATAGGCCACGCGCCCACAGACAACACCTTCATCCGCCGGCTTAATGCCGACGAAATTGACGGATACACCCCAAATGCTGATATCCGCGCCTACACCCAAGGCAGAGACGCCACCTGCCGCTGGCCCGGCTGCACCATCCCCGCCACACAGTGCCAACTAGACCACCGCATCGAATACCACCAAGGCGGACCCACCAGTCCAGACAATCTAGTAAACCTGTGCCAGCATCACCACAACATCAAAACTGACCGCCGCGTCCACTACATCCTCGACCACATCACCGGCACCATCGCCTGGCTCCACCGAGACGGCACCTACCAACTAGACCACGCCACCAGGCCCCTAGCCACACACCAAACACACTGGAACCACACCTGGGCACAATACCTCGCACTACAACAACAAAGAACAAAAAGAGGAACGGCAACAGATTAGGTTGATGGCAACCGGAGTACGGCTCCATGATTGATCTCGCCATGCCTTAGTGTGCCGTTTTCCTCCTCTGGGATGATGCTGGCCGTCGTTCATGGTAGCTAAACTATAAGAGGTAATTTCCCATTTACAAGGAGAATTTGTTTCATGACTGATGCTGCGGCTCGCGCCGTTGACTTGTTCAAGCAATACGGAAGCGATGACACAGCCGTTGTGGCCCTGGATCATGTTTCCATTGAGTTCGGCAAGAGCGAATTCACTGCGATCATGGGCCCATCGGGCTCCGGTAAGTCGACGCTAATGCACACTATGGCTGGTTTGGATTCCGCGACTTCCGGTTCGGCGTTTATCGGCGATACCGATATGTCGGCGCTCAACGACAAGGACATTACGGCGCTGCGCCGTGATCGGCTGGGCTTTATTTTCCAGTCCTTTAACCTTGTTCCTACGCTGACTGCCGCGGAAAACATCACGTTGCCGACCGACATTGCGGGTAAGGACGTCGATAAGCAGTGGTTCGAAGAGGTAACTCGCCGTCTAGGCTTGGCAGAGCGCTTGGAGCACCGACCGGCTGAGCTATCAGGCGGTCAGCAGCAGCGCGTGGCCTGTGCCCGCGCGCTGGTTTCCCGTCCGGAAATTATCTTCGGCGATGAGCCAACCGGCAACCTGGACTCCAATTCTTCGGCCGAGGTGCTCGATATTTTGCGCACGGCAGTGGACAAGGATGACCAAACCGTGGTCATCGTGACGCACGATGCGAAGGCAGCGTCGTACGCGGACCGAGTGGTTTTCCTTGCTGACGGCAAGCTTGTCAACGAGTTGCACAATCCGACGATGGAGGCCATTCACCAGGTAATGGCGGAGATTGAGGGCTAAATGGCACGCGGAAATGCAATGCGCAGGGTGTCCCTGCGCAATATCGTGGCGCATAAGTTGCGCCTTGGGCTGACAATTCTCGCGGTGGTCTTGGGCACAGCGTTTATTGCCGGCTCGTTTATGTTCACCAATTCGCTGAAGTCTACTTTTGACTCCGCCGTGGATAATGAATTTCGTGGCGTGGATGCGGTGGTGAGCCAGAAGGACGACAATGGCGCGAAGCTGGATGAAAAGCTTCGCCAGAAGTTGGCCGATGATGAAGATGTCAAGAACATCAATATTGCGGATTCGGAGACTGTCGTCGCAGCCAATGAGAACTCGGAGGCCTATCAGACTCAGGGCGGTACGGCCAGCGTTGTCCCGTTTTATCCAGAGGATAAGGTCGTTGGCGGTGCCGATAAGCTAAAGGAGGGCGAGGAGCCGAGCGGTAAGGACGAAGTCCTTGTCAATTCCTCCGCGGCGGATAAATACGGAATCTCCGTGGGACAAAAGCTCATTGTGGTTCACCCCGATGAGCAGGATACGGTTACCGTTTCTGGTATCTCGGAGCCCGCCGTCGACCAGGGCGATAGCATCGTGCTGAGCATGGCCGAGAAGGACTACCTGGAGCGCTACGGCGATCCGAGCCAGCTCAAGGTTTCTGCGGCCGAAGGCGTGGATGCGAACGCCTTGGTGGATCACCTAAATGACAAATATGACGTCAAGGCGGAGTCGGGCGAGCGCCTGGCGGAGGAAACCTCTGAGATGATGTCCTCCGCCTTGAAGTTCATTAACTACTTCCTCATTGCGTTCGGCCTGATTGCACTGCTGGTGGGCACGTTTATCATCGCTAATACCTTCTCTATGATTGTCGCGCAGCGCACCAAGGAATTCGCTCTCCTGCGCGCGCTGGGCGCTTCCCGCCGCCAGATTACGAACTCGGTGGTGGTGGAATCTGCCATCGTGGGACTTCTGGGTTCCATTGTCGGCGTCGTTGCCGGCATGGGCTTGGTGGCCATCATTAAGGCAGTAATGAGCGCGAAAGGAATGCCGTTCGACGGTGGCTTGGGCCTGAGCGGTTCGGCCATCGTGGTCCCGATTATTCTGGGCACCATCGTGACGGTCGTGTCCGCGTGGGCCCCGGCACGGCGCGCAGGTCGCGTGCAACCGGTTGAAGCGATGCGCACCACCGAGTCTGCTTCTGCGTCTTCCCTGAAGGTCCGCACAATTTTCGGTGCCATTATTTTGCTGGTTGGCATTGTTGCGGCGTTGGCAGGCGTGCTTTCCGACGGCGAGACGAACGTCCGCGCCGTCCTCGTCGGTGTGGGCGCGTTCGGGATCATTGTCGGATTCTTCTTGGCTGGCCCAGCCCTGTCGCTCCCTTTGGTGCCGACGGTAGGCAAGGTAATCGGTGCGCCTTTCGGTGCTATCGGTTTTTTGGCGGCGACGAACTCGCGTCGCAATCCACGCCGCACGGCAGCCACTGCCTTTGCGCTGACCCTGGGCGTCGCCTTGGTGACGGCAATTGGCATGCTTGGTGCGACGATGAAGTCCTCCGTGGCCGATACCGTGGAGCAGAACATCACCTCCGATTACCTCCTTTCTGGCCCTAGCTCCGGTGAATTCCCAACACCGAAGGACACTGGTAAGCGTGCGGCTGAGGCTGAGGGCGTAGATAAGGCCATCACCATCGGTATGGCCCCAGTAACCGTGGACGGTCAAGCATCGATGGATTATGGCCCACAATTCCAGCAGACCACGACTGCGGATGGAGATCCGTCGTCGATGATTGCGCTCGACATGGTCGAGGGCGATGCCAACTTGGATAAGGGATTCATTGCTACCGAAGACTTTGCCAAGGAACACGGCTGGAAGGTAGGAGAGACCTATAAGGTAGCTTCTGCGGAAAAGGACAAGAAGGCCGAGGCCAAATTGGTCGGCATCTTTAAGCCCACCGATGTGGTGCAGAATATGGTGCTCTCGCAGGAGGTAGCTGAAAAGGTTGCACCGGAGAAGTCCTTTACCGTCCAGATGGTGGGCGTCTTGGGGCAAGAGGGCTATGACAAGGAAGAACTGCGCCATAACCTGGAGGATGCGGTCAAGGATCTGGTTGTGGTTCAGGTCAATTCCGGTGAGGAGTATGCGGGCCAAGCTGCAGGCTTTATTGACCAGATGCTCTCCATCCTTTATGGTCTGCTCGCCCTTGCCGTCATTATTGCGGTGTTGGGCATTGTCAATACCTTGACCTTGGGCGTAATCGAGCGCCGCCAGGAGATCGGTATGTTGCGGGCTGTGGGCACACAACGCCGCCAGATCCGCACGATGATTACCCTGGAGTCCGTGCAGATCGCGCTCTTTGGCGCGGTGATGGGCATCCTCATTGGGCTCGGCTTGGGCTGGTCTTTCATCAAGATCCTCGGCGATGAGGGACTAGACTCTGCGCAGATTCCGTGGGCGATGGTGCTCATTATGCTTGTGGGCTCGGCCCTCGTCGGCATTATCGCGGCAGTATGGCCGTCGCACCGCGCGGCGAAGACGCCGCCATTGGAAGCAATCGCCGACTAGCTGCCTAGTCTAAGGCCTCCCCTCATCACACGTTGAGGGGAGGCCTTAATGCTTTTACGCGGCCATCCATGCCTTGACTGCCGATACCGCATCCTTGGTCTTCATATCGGGCAGGTAGGCGTGCATGGTGGCCAGCGCGATGGAAGGAAGCTTCAATTCATCGTGATAGCACAGGTACCACGGGTGCTCCTCGGGTTGGAATTTGCGCTTGCTGGCCGCGAGGGTGCGGAAGCCGTAGAGCGGTTCGACTTCTTCCCCAATGCGATTGAGGGCGACGTCGAGCCAGTTAGGCTCGTCAGGCTGTCCAGCCAATGGCGCACCGGACAAGGAGATCCAGGCAAGGCCTTCGGACTGGGCAATGAGCATTGCCTCTGAGATGAGGAGCTCAATTACTCCCTTAAAGCCGTGCTCGTTGCGGCGCATGACGTCGAGAACGTAGCCGGTAATAGCACCGTTTTCGTATACCGGCATCCAACTGGTCACACCATGCAAAGTGCCGTCGGCGGATTCAGCAAGCAAAAGCCGGGTGCCGGTCACCGTCATTTCTTCTAAGCCGCCGAGGGTAAAGCCCATCTCGGGTAGGGCCTTGTCGGAAACCCAGTCCTCGCTGAGTGCGCTAATGCGGGCGATAGAGGCTATATCTAGCTCCTCCCACGTGGTCCACCGAGTACTAACTCCTTCCTTCTCGGCTTTGTTTCGGGCCGTGCGCACATTTTGGAATTTCTTTCCTTTGAATTCCACGGATTCGCAGTTGAGGACTGCTTCTTCTGCAACTTGAAGGCGCTTGAGCTGCGGGTGAGCATCCGCGAACTGCGCATTGACGGAATACCACGCCACGGCCCAGCCTTGCTCGGAGGCAAAGCGCTCGAATTCGGCGCTGATATCGCGGCCGACGGGGGCGCCCAGCGTGAGCGCAATGCCATTGGAGACACGGTAGGCCACATAGGAGTCACCGTGGAAGAAGTACCGGTTGGATTTCCACAGCGTCATAAAGGAAAGATGATCGCCGGTGCCGGATTCGAGTAGGCGGCGGGCCGAGTCGCGGTCGGATTCTTGTGCAGGATCAACGGGCCGAGAAAAGCCAAGGTAGAGCCGGACTGCCAGCAGGATCCAGAAGGCGTTTCCAACCCATAGGTAGATGAACCAGGAAAACATCGTTGCCGGCGCGACGTGGTGGGGAAGGATAAGCGCAACAACGGCCGGAACGAAGCGCAGGGGAGTCTCTGCGAGGATGTCGGCAAGATTTGCTGGGGGAACGGTGTTGTGCAACGAGGCTGTAAGGATCCACAAGCCCGCGCCGAGGGAAGAGGCAAGGATGGCGAAGACAATAGTGCGGGTGAAAAATGCGCGGTTTTCGCGGATCCGGAAGAGCGAATAATTGATAAGCAGCATGAATAGCGCCAAGAGCCAGGGCAGGATGACGAGCACGAGGTTGGGCAGGAGGTAGCTCAGGCGGGAATCATCCCAAAGCTGGTAGGTCAGCAACGCGATGGCCAGTACTTGGGTGATAACCGCCATCCACCAAGCGAGCACGCGGCCGCGCATGAGACCAAAGCACACCACCAGCTGGATGATGAATGGCATGATATTGGCTACCAAGGCGCCGATGCCTTGGGCACGGGCGAGATCGACTGCGGCGGTACAGCTGGTAGAAGTTAGCGAATCTGCGCAGACTTGAGTGGCCTCCAGAGCCGAAAGGTGTGGTGCCCACAGGAGCTGTGTGATTTGGGAGAACGGACCTTCGGCCATGGGGTCGAGTGCCACGAAGGCGGGGCCAATGGCTACGCAGGCGATACCGACGGCGAGGAGCACGCGACGCTCCCTGATGGAAGGCGGCGCGGATTCGGGCTTAAAGAGCAATTGGCCAGCCGTAATGGAAAGCATGGCGGCGACGATGCCGAGAACATCTGACATGGTGCCGGAGTAGAGCACAAAAGTGGCGGTAAGCACGATAAGCGAAACGCGCAGTCGGCGGCGCCATAGGCGGGGGAGTAAAGCCGAAGCAAAACCAGCGGCACCGGCGATAAAACCGATAGGGGTGAGGAAGGTATCGCTCAATAAGTCATTGCCCCATCGATTTAGGCCTACGGTCTCAATGCCGCGGGCGAGCACGATGGACAGCGGGACGCTGATGAGCTGGGAGACAACTCCTACCGCCAATGTGCGCAAGGAACCTAAGCGCCATTCAGCGGGAACGAGCCAGAGCACGATGAGCACGGACAAAATAATGGCGCCACCGGGGTGCGCGGTAGTCAGCGCCAGCCAGTGGGAGGTGGGGAAATCCACTAGGTGAAGTGCCCACATAATGACTAAGACGGCTAGGGAAACGGGAAACCTGGTCAGGATGGTTTTAAGAACGGACATCGTGGGCTCCAATTCCATCGAAGGGATCCTTGATAGCGGTCATTCCACCGCGGCTAGCGGCCCAAGCGAAGGATTCGCGCAGGGCTGGGCGCCACACCTGGAAGGAGTGGCCGCCGGGCCGGGTGCCAAAGTAGGTTTTCATGCCGGCGGCGCGGGCGGCATCGGAAAGCGAGCGCAAAGCATTGACCGAAGCAGTGTCCTTATCGCCAGCGATGAAGATGGCCTGGGTAGAGAAGTGCTTGTGGGCGAGCAGGTGGGCGGGGTCTTGGTCATTGAAGGCGGATTCGTCCCCGGCGAAGAATTTCTTCACCGTCGCCGCGTGGTTGCCAATGGTGGGCTCAGCCTCGCCGGAAATGTCGATGATGGAACCATAGGCTTCGGGGCGGTTGGTGGCGATCTGTAGGGAGCAGGTGCCGCCGTAGCTTAATCCGCCCACCGTCCAGGTGCGCTGATCCGGGTTAACTTTGAATTTTTGTTTAATGGCCTGTGGTACGTCCTGGCTGAGGTAGGTCATTACCTTAGCCTGGGAGCTATCGGCGCAAATGGGGTTGGCGGTTTCAGAGCCGGTGGCGTCCACGGCTATGACGATGGGGCTGCGGCCCCCGTTAGCCGCCTGGAATTGGTCTGCAGTTTCGGCCGCCTCGCCCGAACCGAACCACTGATCTGGGCCGCCCGGGTTGCCGTGCAGGAGCACGATGACAGGCAAGGTGTGGTCCGTCCAGTATGCCGGCGGAATATACGCCGTGGCTTGCCGAGCGGCGAAATGGGAGGTGGTGCCGCGAAGATCCACATGGACGATGGCTGCACCAGACTTGGTGTGGGAAAACTCTTCGTAGCTCATTTCCTTTGCCACAGGGCGCGGGTCAAGGGACGCAATATCTGGATAGGTTTGATATTCCATGTTGACGATGCCGACCGTGGCCAAAAGGGAAAAGATTCCGGCGGTGACCGTGACAATCTTGGGTTTGCGTACCAGCGCCGCCACGGGGACGAAGGCGGCGAGGAAGATGTACCACGGTACTTGCCAGTGACGGAGTAGGAACCAAGCAATAATGCACAGCAGGGCGGCGATGACCAGCGGCCACACCTTGCGCTGGAGGAGAATGATGATGGCCGCAATCGCGAGGATGGCGTAAAAGATCACGCCATTGATGGGATCCGCCAAAGGCAGATTCAAAAGGAAACTCACCCGAAAAATATTAGGCTCGAGCGGACCAAAAGTAACTGCTAGTTAGCTGGGAGTTTGCCGCTTAAATCCCGTGATAAATGCGGGCTGCCCAGATGGTGCCGCGCCAGGCTAAAACGATGCCGAGCCCGATGGTCCAGAAGAGATACTTGCTAAGCCGCCACCATTGCCTGCGTTTGATCATTTCTCCTAGTTCCTTGGCTAGCGTGGACCAGGTGGACAGGCCACCTGCAAGGCCGAGGGCGAGGAAGGGGTGGATGAGGGGGGCGTCGGCAAGCTGGGCGAAACCATAAGCCAGGCCGAGGGCGAGGGAACCCAAAATATTCGCCACGAAGGTGCAGTAGGGGGCAGGTAAAAGCCGGGTAAAACCATAGCGGAGGCTGCCGCCTATGAAGCCGCCGAGAAGGACGCATAGAAGATTCATCGCAGCTTGTCACCCGCCAGGTAGCCGCCCACGCAGCCAACGATGGTGGCTAGGACATAGGCTAGGGCGATGGACCAGTGCGCCTCGGAGGTCAGGAAAGCGAAGGTGGCAAAGCTGGTGAAACCGCCCAGCACGCCGGTGCCCCAGAATGGGCTGGGGCGGAAGTAGCCCATGAGCGCGCTGCCAAGGATATTAATGATGAGCAGCGGGATCATGCCGCCGCCGAGCGCTGCGGAGAGTAGGTATCTGGCGGTCGCACCGAGCGCGGCGCCAGCACCCACGACGAGGAATTGAGGCATGCGCCCTATGTTACTTCCAGTCCATTCCTTGGGACTCTACGAACGCGCGCACCTCATCTACCGGCTTAGTGAGCTTGGGGTCGAAGGCGAGATAAGCCTTAGTCTCGCGGGCTACTAGGCCGGAAAGGAGCAGCAGCCCAATGAGGTTCGGGATGGCGATGAGGCCATTGGCCAGATCGGAGAAGGTCCAGGCAAGCTCGAGCTCTGAGACGGAACCGACAAAAAGCAGACAGGCAAAGAACATGCGGTAGGGGATGGAAGCCTTGCTGCCGCACAGGGATTCCAGGGAACGCTCGCCATAATAAGCCCAGGCCATGATGGTGGAAAAGGCGAAGAAAATAATGGAGAGCGAAACGATGGTGCCGCCCCAGTCTCCGGGCAGTACACGAGAGAAGGCCTCAGCCGTCATGATTCCGGCCTCGTCGCGGCCCATGTCCCAGGTGCCACCCACCACAATGACCAAGCCGGTAATGGTGACCACAATGATGGTGTCAATGAAGGTTTGCGTCATGGAGACTAGCCCCTGGCGCGCCGGGTGCGGGGTTTTGGCGGCCGCCGCGGCGATGGCGGCGGAGCCCATGCCGGACTCATTAGAGAAGATGCCGCGGGCGACGCCGTATTGAATGGCCATCATGATGGTCGAGCCCACGAAGCCGCCGCCTGCGGCCGTGCCGGTGAAGGCATCGCTGAAAATCATGGCAAAGGCGGCGGGAAGCTCTGCGGCATGGGAGAAAATCACGTACAGCCCGCCAAGAACATAAACGATGATCATTAAAGGCACGAAGGCCGCGGTGATGCGGCCGATGGCCTGGATTCCCCCGAGGAGTACGGAGCCTACCAAGACGAACAGGATTGCACCGGTGGCCGCTGGGGCGATGCCGAAAGTGGATTCCATATTGGTGGCCACGGCATTGGCTTGGGCGAGGTTGCCGATGCCAAAGGAGGCGCAGATTGCGAAGATGGCAAAGAAGACAGCTAGCACGGAGCCGAGCAGTCCGGGGATGCCGCGCTTGAGATATTGCTGGGGGCCGCCGGACATCTCGCCCTTGGAATCGGTGGTGCGAAAACGCACTCCGAGGTACGCCTCGGTGTATTTGGAGGCCATGCCCACTAGGCCCGTAATCCAGATCCATACCAGCGCGCCGGGGCCACCAATAGACAGCGCGGTGGCCACCCCCACGATATTTCCCACGCCTACGGTGGCGGCAAGGGCGGTGGTCAGCGCCTGATAATTGGAAATATCTCCTTCGGTGGACTCATCATCAGAGTCTGTGGCAAAGACGTGGCGCGTCGCACGCCCTAGCGTCCGGAACTGGAGGCCACCCAAACGGATTGTCAGCCACAGGCCCGTGCCCAACAGGAGTGGAATGAGGATGAATGGTCCCCAGACCACGGTGCTGATGGCGGAGAGAATGGAATTAAGCGAGTCCATTCTGCAAATCTAGCGAACTATAGAAATGGAGTAAATTTGGCCATACCCCCAGCCGGGGGATCATCCGTCCTGCGCAATCACTGGGGAGAAGGCAAGCTATAGCTATACGGACCCCAACCCCAAGGAGTACGCCATGGCCCACGAGCGCGCCGGCACGCTTGCACAACCATCGGACCTCATTGACATCGCAGAATTGGTCACCGCCTACTACACCCGCACCCCGGATGCGGAGAACCCAGACCAGCAGGTCTCCTTTGGTACCTCTGGGCATCGCGGTTCCGCACTCGACTGCGCTTTCAATGAGGCGCATATCCTGGCGATCACCCAAGCCATTGTGGACTATCGCGCAGAGCAAGGCGTTACCGGGGCAATTTTTATCGGCCGCGATACCCATGCGCTATCCGAGCCCGCCATGGTCTCCGCCCTCGAGGTGCTGCTGGCCAATGAGCTGGAGGTTCGCGTCGACGATCGCGGCCGCTATACCCCGACTCCGGCGGTGTCCCACGCGATTTTGACCCACCCCGGTACCGACGGCATTGTGATTACTCCTTCGCATAACCCTCCGCGCGATGGTGGTTTCAAGTACAACCCGCCAACCGGCGGCCCGGCCGATGCGCAGGCAACCGATTGGATTGCAGGGCGCGCCAACGACTACTTGCGCGCCGGGCTGGAGGGCGTGAAGCGGACGTCTGTCGCGGGCGTGCTGGACGAGCGCTGCGTGAAGCACGACTACGTACAAAACTTTGTTGCTGACCTAGAAAACGTGGTGGATATGCAGGCCATCAAGGATTCCGGCCTGCGCATCGGCGCTGATCCCATGGGTGGTGCCTCGGTGGACTATTGGCAGGCCATTGCGGATCACTACGGACTGAATATGACCGTGGTCAACCCTGAGGTGGACTCCACGTTCCGCTTTATGACCTTGGATACGGACGGCAAGATCCGCATGGATTGTTCTTCGCCGTATGCCATGGCCTCGCTTATCGACGCCCGCTCAAGCTTCGATCTTGCCACCGGCAACGACGCCGATGCGGATCGCCATGGCATTGTCACTCCCGATGCTGGCCTGATGAATCCCAATCATTACCTCGCCGTGGCTATTGAGTACCTCTTCAGCCACCGTCCGCAGTGGGGGAATGCCGGTGTGGGAAAGACTTTGGTGTCCTCCTCCATGATTGACCGCGTGGTGGAAAGCCTTGACCGGGAGCTGGTGGAGGTTCCCGTCGGCTTCAAATGGTTTGTGCCGGGGCTGGTGGAAGGCACCATTGGTTTCGGTGGCGAAGAATCGGCCGGTGCTTCCTTCCTACGCTTCGATGGCTCCGTATGGTCTACCGACAAGGATGGCATCATTATGGATCTGCTTGCCGCGGAGATCACCGCGGTAACGGGCAAGAGCCCGTCCCAGCGCTATGCAGAGCTGGCGGAAAAATTCGGTGCCCCAGCCTATGCCCGTACCGACGCCCCAGCTAACCGCGAGCAAAAGGCCATCCTCAAGAAGCTATCTCCCGAAAAAGTCAGCGCTACGGAACTTGCAGGGGAGGAGATCGTGGCCAAATTAACCGAGGCTCCCGGCAACGGTGCCGCCATCGGCGGCCTGAAGGTGGCGACTAAGAATGCGTGGTTCGCTGCCCGCCCTTCTGGTACGGAAGATAAATACAAAATCTATGCGGAGTCTTTCCTAGGTGAGGAGCATCTCAGAAAGGTACAAGCAGAAGCACAGGCAGTTGTTACCCATGTATTAGAGGTTTAACGCTAAACTCATCCTCGTGAGTAGCAAGAATAAAGGGAAGCTGGTGCTCGATATCATCAGCTTCATCGCCCGCTTTGGCATGGCCTGGGTGTGGATTGAAGCCGGCGTGCACAAGCTCGGCAAAACTCTGGACATGACCCAAGCCATCAAAGGCTATGACATTTTTACGCCTGAGTGGGCTGGTTACCTAGCAACGGTCATTGGTCCATTGGAAGTTATCGGTGGCGTGCTCTTGCTTCTCGGGCTGTTTTTGCGGAGGTCCTCCATCGTGGCAACCATCGTGCTGCTGTTGTTTATGGTGGGCATCGCGCAGGCTTGGGCCCGCGGTCTAGATATTGACTGCGGATGCTTTGGCTATGACGCCCAAAATCCTGACCGCGGAATGGATTATGCGAAGACGCTGTTGCGCGATGCCGCGTATCTATTCCTCACTGTTTGGACTATTAAACGCCCTTTCACTAAGTTTGCCCTTCACCCCTGATAGGTGGGCAAGGTAGGCTGTATTGGTCCGAAAATTTTCAAAGGCAAGGTTCAAATGAGCAAAGTAACTGACCCGAACGCCAAGGGTGGCAACGGTTTTATCTGGGGAGTCGGCGTACTCCTTGTCATCATTGCCGTTGTCATTGGCTACATCGTGTGGAATGGCAAGCAGTCGTCCACAGATTCTGTCGGTGACCTTGAAGCCCAGGACGTGAATATGTCCATGGAATACAACGACGGAGCTATCACCCTTAAGTCTGACAGTGCCAAGAAGGACACCCCTGAGGTGGATTTGTATGAGGACTTCTCCTGTCCTCACTGTGCTGAATTAGCTCAGGCTACCGACGGTGACATGAAGAAGGCCATCGAAGATGGCAAGCTGATTGTTCACGTGCGCACCCTCAACTTCTTGGATGGCAAGGATATTGAAAACCAAGAAGGCTACTCCACTAAGGCGGCAGCCGCGATGTCTGAGCTGTCTAAGTCCGGTGACGTTAAGACCTACTGGAACCTGCGTGATTACATGCTGCAAAACCAGCAAACGGTGGCTTCTTCTTGGGAGATTGCGGACATCGCAGAAGCAGCCAAGAAGCTTGGCGCGGAAGATGATGTTGTTGACTCCATGAAGGACGTGGATATCAAGCAGGGCAATAAGGTTGCGAAGACCAACTACGACAAGCTGGATAAAGAAACCGGCTCTGTCTCTTCGCCGCGTATTGTTCAAAATGGCAAGGATGTTCCAACCGAAAAGGATCAAAAGGCCGGCAAGAACCTGGGCGATTGGGTAGAAATCGTCACCCAGTAGCAGGCGATTTGGAGAGTTAAATGCCCTCCATGTATATTTAAGCGAGTTGCAGCCCACAAGGTTGCACCTCGTTTGAGGGGCTATGGCGCAGCTGGTAGCGCACCACACTGGCAGTGTGGGGGTCACGGGTTCGAATCCCGTTAGCTCCACAATATAAAGGAGAGGAACATTAGTTCCTCTCCTTTTTGTTTGTCTCGGGTGTCTATAGTTTCGCTAAGTCCTCATCAAGCATGCACTGGTCGATAGCAATGCCGACGGCGGCGCCGCTACCCATCGCTTGGGAGACCTGATCCGGCGAACTGACTACATTGCCGGCTGCCCATAGGCGCGATACTGAGGCTTGGCCACGCTCTGCTTTGACCCAGCCATTGGCCGGTTCGCAACCAGCATCCCGTAACAGTGCATCGTTGGGCAGAAAATCGGGCCCAGTAAAGGATGCTTCGTAGATGTGTGCTCCATCGGCACTGTGTACTTCTACGCCGGTGGGCGAGGCCTGATCCGGCTGGACTTGTGTCACCTTCGCATCGTTTATCTCTACGCCCAATCCGGCGAGCTGGGTGCGGTCAAGCCCGGTGAGCTCAAGGCCGTTGGTGTAGAAGGTCAGAGCACTCGTCCACTTAGAAAGCAGTTTGCTAATGCGGATAGTAAAAGGCGGATTCGCGCCGCCAATGAGCACAACCTTCTTCCCCTTGACCTCATGGCCGTGGCAATAAGGGCAGTGAAAGATGCGCGTTCCCCATAAATCACTAAGACCAGGGACATCAGGGAGCTTGTCTGTGAGGCCAGTAGCAACGAGGGCATGGCGGGATTCTAGAAGCGTGTCATCGGTGAGTCTTATTTGCCACGGGGCCTGCTCGGAAGGTCGGGAGAGGCTTTCTACCGTGGCGTGGGTAATGGTGCCGCCGAATTTTTTAACCTCCGCGTGGCCGCGTTCGAGCAACTCGGTGGGAGCCACGCCATCGAGGCCGAGGACGCCGTGGGAATGTTCGCTGAAGCGATTGCGGGGAGTGCCGGAATCGATAACCTGAACATTCCGGTTAGCGCGGGCCAAAGTGATGGCAGCGGCGGTGCCGGCAAAACCTCCGCCGATGATGATGACGTCTGATTGCATTGCTCATCCTTTATGGGAAGTGGGTAGCATGGTTCGCAGCCGAGTATATGCAGCCAACGTCGAAGGGGCCCGCGCGTTATGACTTACGAATCCACGGGGTTCTTTGCACGCGATGCGCTCTACGGGGCGTCTCCTGCACAGGCAGTGGGCAGGTTCTTTATTCGATACTTCAACTTCCTTGGTCGAGCGTCTGTGAGTGAGTTCTGGTGGGTATTTGGCTTTCTAGTGTTGATTTCAGTGCCCATTAACGCCGTCGATCAGCATTATGGCGTGAATATCAAGCCTGTTGTAAAAGGATTTCTTGCTATGCCGGTCGTTTCCTTAATTTTCCGGCGGTTGCACGATTCTGGGAGAACGGGGTTTTTATGCTTGATCGGGTTTATCCCCGTGTTCGGTGGGTTAGCGCTTCTATTCATGATGTGTTTGCCCACGCGGGAGCGCGCGGCGCTTTAAAAATTTCCCTGCCGGATTAGGCTGGGCGTCATGCAGACTTTTTCAAAGCGAGTACGCGACACGGATCAAGCTGGCGCCGAGGCGGCAGGATTGCGGTGGCTTGGGGAAGCTACCGATGCGGTGGTCAACGTAGTAAGCGCCGACGGGCTAGAGATCGTTACCGAGCGCGTGGACGAGGTCATGCCCACGCCGGAGGCGGCGAGGAAGTTTGGTGCGGAGTTGGCTCGCATGCACCACGCAGGAGCCGAAGCGTTTGGCGCACCTCCTGCCGGATGGGAGGGAAAGAACTTCATCGGCAGCATCGAGCAAGACTGCATCCCGACGGATAACTGGGGTGAGTTCTACGTCGAACAGCGCGTGCTGCCTTTTGCGGAACTGGCTGGGATTAGTTCGGCGCAGTTGGATTTGGTAAGGCGAGCTTGCGATGCCATCGCCGCGCGCAGTTGGGATGTGGCGCCGGCTCGCATCCACGGTGACCTGTGGGCGGGAAACCTGCTCTTTGGTTCCGATGGCGGCATCATGATTGACCCCGCTGCCCACGGCGGGCATCCGCATACGGATTTGGGAATGCTGGCCCTTTTCGGGGCACCATACCTAGAAGAAATTTTCCAGGGCTATGGTGCGCCGAAAGATATCGAGAATTGGATTCCTATGCATCAGCTGCATCCACTAGCGGTGCATGCGCTCACGCACGGTGCAAGCTATAACCGGCCGCTGGAGCGTGCGGCTGCCGCAACCTTGGAGGCACTGGCCTAAAGGTTTGGCCCCTGCGGCATGATGCGTTTATGAGCGCCGCGGCGCCATAGGGTTTCGATGCGTTCGCGGGCGGCATCGGGAACCGCCTTTCCCTCCAAGTAGTCATCGATGTGGGCGTAGGTGACGCCGAGGCCTTCTTCGTCGGGAAGCTGGGGCTTATCGTCTTCCAAGTCCGCGGTGGGGACCTTCTCCCAGGTAGAGCGCGGGGCGCCGAGGTGCTCTAGGAGGGCGGCGCCCTGGCGTTTATTGAGCCCGGCCAAGGGGAGGAGGTCTGCCGCACCATCGCCCCACTTAGTGAAGAAAGCAGTGACGTTTTCCGCCGCATGATCGGTGCCGATGACGAGGGCGCCGACCTCGCTGGCGATGGCGTACTGGGCGGTCATGCGCAGGCGGGCCTTAGTATTGCCGCGGTTGAAATCGGTGACGTCGGCAAGCTGCACAGCATCCGCCACCTGCTCGTCGAGGGCGAGGGTGGCCGGCTTGATATTGACGGTGGGGCGGTGATCGGGCTGGATGAAATCCAGGGCAATCTGGGCATCGTCCTCATCGGCCTGCACACCGTGAGGCAGACGTACGGCCCAAAACTCCGCGCCGTCGACGCGGTCCACCGCCAGTTGCGCGAGCTTTCCTGCCAAGGTGGAATCCTGGCCGCCCGAAATCCCCAGCACGTAGCCCTTAGCGCCGGTGGTGCGCAGGTAGTCAACCAAGAAATCCACGCGGCGCTGGACTTCCGCTTCTGGATCGATAAAGGGGCGTACACCCAGGGCTTTTATGATGGTTTGCTGCAGGTTTTCGGCATCGTTCGACATGACGTTCATGGTAGCCGCCTGACACAATATTGTGCTGTGAATAAGGAAGTTTATGTCAAGGTAGTAGCTGGCATAGCGGCCCTCGGCGGGCTGCTTTTTGGTTACGACACCGGAGTGATGTCCGGTGCCTTGCTTTTTATTAGCCCCGAATTCGACATGAGCGCCCACCAAGAGGGGTGGGTGACCTCGATGCTGCTTGTGGGGGCGGCTGTTGGTGCGCTGACAGCCGGGCGCATCGCCGATAGGTTTGGCCGCCGCTTCACACTGATTGCGGGTGGCATCATTTTCGTGCTGGGCTCCATCTGGTGCGCCCTGTCCGGATCGGTGGGCATGCTGGCCACGGCGCGCACGTTCTTGGGCTTTGCAGTAGGTGCGGTCTCCATCGTTTCGCCCATGTACATCGCGGAAATCGTGCCCGCCAAGGTGCGCGGGCGCATGGTCTCGCTCAATACCCTGGCGATTGTGGTGGGTCAGTTGATGGCCTACTTGGTCAACTCCGCGTTGGCCTCTACTGGCAGCTGGGAGTGGATGCTGGGCTTGGCCGCCGTGCCAGGACTCGCGTTGGCGCTCGGAATGGTGTTTCTGCCAGAGACGCCGGTATGGCTAGCGACGAACGGCAAGATGGCTCGTGCTCAAGAAATTGCCGGGCGCGCCGGAATGGATATTTCGGAGCTGACTTCGCAGGAGACCGCGCGCAAGTCCAGCGGGTCTGAGTGGAAGGCTCTTGCTGCCAACCGGTGGATGCAGATTACGGTGCTGCTGGCCATGCTGATGGGGCTCACACAGCAGATTACCGGTGTGAACGCCATCGTGTACTTCGCGCCGACCCTGATGAATCAGGTGGGGATTTCTACGGCCAATTCGGTCTATACTTCCATCGTTATCGGCACGGTATCCGTGCTCGCCTGCTGGGTGGGCCTAAAGGTAGTAGACCGCATTGGGCGCAAGCGCTTATTGCTCATCGGCCTGACCGGCAACGTGGTCTCGCTATTCATTCTTTCCTTCGCCTATTCCCACGCCCAGGATTCCACCGCTATGGCTATGGTCTCTTTGGTATTTATGGCGCTGTTTATTGCCTTCCAACAGGCGGCGGTCTCACCCACGACGTGGTTGCTTATCTCCGAGCTAGTGCCGCTGCAGGTACGTGGTCTAGGCATGGGCATTGCGGGACTATCGTTGTGGGCCACCAACTGGGCCGTGGCGCAGTACTTCTTGCCGCTAGTGGAGTGGCTGACTGGCCCGGTGGCGTTTATGGTCTTTGGAGTCTTTGGTCTCATCGCCATTGCCTATACCCGCATTTTGGTTCCAGAGACAATGGGACGTAGCCTGGATGAGGTAGGCGAGGAGATGAAGTCGCGCTACGAGCGCGAGTCCGCAGTCGTCAAGCCTTAGTGTTTTGGTATTGACGGCCGTGTGAGGTAAAATTTTTCTTCGTGTCATGGCTGGGGATTCCCAGTCCGTGCTTTACTTATTCAACCGCATGTAGATTGCGCATAACGAAAGGAGCGCCCGATGAAGGTCCGTAAGTCCCTTCGGTCGCTGAAGAAGAAGCCGGGCGCCCAGGTTATTCGCCGCCACGGTAAGGTCTTCGTGATCAACAAGAAGGATCCCCGTTTCAAGGCTCGTCAGGGCTAATTGATTCGCGATTCCATCCGCTCCCTCCGGCTATCCGGAGTGGGGCGGATTTTTTATGGGTGAATTATGGCACAAGGGATAATTTTCTCCAGGGCCACGGGGAATAAAGAGACATGTATGAATATAATCAAATCGCCGTTATGTGTCGTGAGAAAGAAGAATAATGTCCCGGCGAATTGTTGCTGTGCTTGCTGCTGCAGCCCTTGGGCTATCCGCCCCTATTGCTAATGCCTCTCAGTCGGAGTGGGAATCCTCTGTTCCAGAGTCCTTTGGGATCAATGACCCTTCCTGTGTGCCTTCTGGCTAGATTGTTGAGCCGGTGGTGCTACTGCATGGCACCTATAACAATGCGGGTGTGTGGAAAAGCTTGATTCCGATGTTGAAGGATCAGGTCGCGTGCGTATGGGCCTTTGATTATGGAGCGGATGATGTTTCTTTGCAGAATGCCTCTCCCTCAACGAAGGCCATTTCAGATTTGGATGATGCGGCCGAGGAAATAGCGCGGCACGTGGACTATGTCCGAGCGGTAACCGGCGCGGAGAAAGTGGACTTGGTAGGCCATTCCCAGGGCGGTACCCATATTAAGACCTATACCCAAATGTACGGCGGGGCTGAGCACGTCGCTCGGGCTGTGGCTCTAGGCGGCAACTTCCACGGCACCACGCTGGGTGGGCAGGGCGAAGGTCTGGCCAAATTCATCGCCTTCGCACCCCGCCTCGCAGCCTTCTTGGCCAGCACGGCCGGCATCCAACAGGTGGTGGGTTCGGAATTTATGCAAAGGCTCAATGCGCTGCCGGACACCGCGCCGGGCGTGCTCTACACCTCCATCTACTCGCCGGCGGATACGACGGTAACCCCGAATAGCTCCTCGCAGCTGGTAGCTGTCGACGGCGCCGATGTGGTGAACCTCGACCTTGGTGAGGTCTGCGGCGTGGCTCCTCGGCACGATAAGCTGCCGACTGACCGCACGGCGCTGAGCCAGGTCATTTTTGGCCTGAAGCGCGCCCCAGGGGAGGGGCCGCGGCCGTCGACCTGTGTCTCCGGGGAGTCATCGACGGTCGGTTCCTGAAGCGAAGCGCCACACCGGAAATGTGAACTTTGACACACAAAACGGTGAATTCCAGGTAAACCCGCAGGAATCTCATTGATGTAGTTTCATGGCTGTCCTTGGGTGTGGTCAACATGTGGGGCCTGGGGGTGTGTCATCCTGGGAATACCATGCTTGTAACTACTACATATTGTGTTGGTTGCGGGTCTTTCCCCCAAAGTATAGTGTCGTTGATGTTGTTCAGAGCGGCGCAGGAAGCGCCCGAATAAGCGGGAAACGCTCCCCGTTCTGACGAGTTTTCAATGCAGGAGCTTTAAGGATCTATATGTCTATCACCGTTTACACCAAGCCAGCGTGCGTCCAGTGCAACGCCACCAAGAAGGCCCTCGATCGTGCCGGCCTCGAGTACGACCTCGTCGATATCTCGGCCGATGACGAGGCTCGCGACTACGTAATGGCATTGGGTTACGTTCAGGCCCCAGTAGTTGAGGCCAACGGTGAGCACTGGTCTGGTTTCCGCCCAGACCGTATCAAGGGCCTGGCTTCCCTAGCGGCATCCGCCTAAGGGGTAGGGGAGGCCAGTAGCGATGTTGGTCGTGTATTTTTCCTCCGCAACGGAAAATACGCACCGGTTCGTGCAGAAACTGGGCTTTCCCAGCGCGCGCATTCCGCTGCGCCGCACGGAGGAGCCCCTCAAGGTCAACGAACCTTATGTCTTGGTGTGTCCCACCTATGGCGGGGGCGCGTCCATTAGCCACCAAAATTCCCGTCCCGTGCCCTCACAGGTAATTAAGTTCCTTAATGATGAGCACAACCGCAGTTTCATTCGCGCGGTAATCGCGGGTGGTAATAGCAATTTTGGCGCCGACTTTGGCAAGGCTGGTGACGTCATCAGTGCCAAATGTAAAGTGCCCTATGTATATCGTTTCGAGTTGCTGGGAAACGATGACGATATAAAAATTTGTCGTGAAGGCTTAATGGCTAACGCCGCCGAGCTTGGGCTCGAGGCCGCGGCCTAGCACCCACCACGACTTAAATAAAGATCCTGATTTTTAAGAAAGGCCTTGTCAGCTGTGAGTACGCAATTGGGGAAGACCGTCGCCGAGCCAGTAAAGCCGGAAGAGCAGTTGGACTACCACGCTCTCAACGCGATGCTGAATCTCTACGATGCAAACGGCAAGATTCAGTTTGATAAAGACCGCGAGGCCGCAAACCAATTCTTCCTGCAGCACGTTAATCAAAACACGGTCTACTTCCATGATCTGGAAGAAAAGATCGATTACCTGATTAATAACAAGTACTACGACCCACGAGTCATCGAGCAGTATGACTTCTCCTTTATTAAGGAGCTTTTTAAACGCGCTTATTCCTATAAATTCCGCTTCAAGTCTTTCCTGGGCGCGTATAAGTACTACACCAGCTACACGCTGAAGACCTTTGATGGTCGCCGCTACCTCGAGCGCTTTGAGGATCGTGTCTCCATGACCGCCCTATTCTTGGCAGATGGTGATACTGGCTTGGCAGAGCGCCTTGTGGACGAGATTATGAACGGCCGTTTCCAGCCGGCCACCCCAACCTTCCTCAACGCCGGCAAGGCCCAGCGTGGCGAGCTCGTGTCCTGCTTCCTGCTGCGCATCGAGGACAATATGGAGTCAATTGGACGCTCCATCAACTCCGCGCTGCAGCTTTCCAAGCGCGGCGGCGGCGTGGCCCTGCTGCTGTCTAATATTCGTGAATCCGGCGCGCCCATTAAGCACATTGAGAACCAGTCTTCCGGTGTTATCCCAGTAATGAAACTGCTGGAGGATTCCTTCTCTTATGCCAACCAGCTTGGTGCCCGCCAGGGCGCTGGTGCGGTCTATCTCAATGCGCACCACCCAGACATCATGGACTTCCTGGATACCAAGCGTGAGAACGCGGACGAGAAAATCCGCATTAAAACCCTCTCTCTGGGCATCGTCGTGCCGGATATCACCTTCGAGCTGGCCAAGCGCAATGACGATATGTACCTCTTCTCGCCGTATGACGTAGAGCGCGTCTATGGCAAGGCCTTCGGTGACATCTCCGTTACTGAGCACTATGAGGAGATGGTAGAAGACCCACGCATCCGTAAGAAGAAGATCAACGCCCGTCACTTCTTCCAGACCGTGGCAGAGCTGCAATTCGAGTCCGGCTACCCGTACATCATGTTCGAGGACACCGTGAACCGCGCCAATCCGGTAAAGACGTCGTGGATCAACATGTCCAACCTGTGCTCGGAGATCCTGCAGGTTAACTCCGCTTCCGAATTCAATGCGGATCTGACCTACCAGGAGCTGGGCAGCGATATCTCTTGTAACCTGGGCTCGCTGAATATCGCGATGACCATGGATTCGCCGGACTTCGCCACTACGGTGGAGACTGCCATCCGTGGCCTGACCGCTGTGGCGGATAAGACATCCATCGATTCCGTGCCGTCTGTGCGCCGCGGAAACGACGAGTCCCATGCTATCGGCTTGGGCCAGATGAACCTCCACGGTTACTTGGGTCGCGAGCACATCGAGTATGGCTCGGAAGAAGGCTTGGATTTCACTAATGCCTACTTCGCGGCCGTGCTGTATGCGGCATTGCGTGCCTCTAATAAGATTGCCCGCGAGCGCGGTGAGTACTTTAAGGAGTTCCCGCAGTCCGAGTACGCCTCCGGCGAATTCTTCGACCGCTACGATCCGGAAGAGTTCAAGCCGCAGACAAAGAAGGTCCAGGAGCTTTTCGGGTCCTCTTCGATCCACACCCCGTCCGCCCAGGACTGGGAGGAGTTGAAGCAGGACGTGGCCAAGTACGGACTATATAATCGCAACCTGCAGGCAGTGCCACCGACGGGTTCGATTTCCTATATCAATAACTCCACCTCATCCATCCACCCGATTGCTTCCAAGATTGAGATCCGCAAGGAAGGCAAGATCGGTCGCGTCTACTACCCGGCGCCGCACATGGATAATGACAACTTGGAGTACTTCAAGGACTCTTATGAGATCGGCTTCGAGAAGATCGTCGATACCTATGCCGTAGCCACTAAGTATGTGGACCAAGGTCTATCGCTCACCCTCTTCTTCAAGGACACCGCAACCACCCGCGATGTCAACCGTGCGCAGATTTATGCGTGGCGCAAGGGGATTAAGACCTTGTATTACATCCGCCTGCGCCAGATGGCGCTGGAGGGCACCGAGGTCGAGGGCTGCGTATCCTGCATGCTCTAAACGGTAGGTAGAACGCCTCGATGCACGTCGTGGGGAAGGACGTGCATCGAGGCGTTTAACCGTTTTCTGCCCTGGTGCGGTCGAGGATGGTGCGGGAGGTGCTTTCGGCGGCGTCGGCAAGCCCAGCATCAATGGCGCGGGCCAGCTCCATGTGCAGTTGTGTGGTCCCGCCTATCGGATCGCGCTTGCGGGAACCAAAGACGGACTTGCCCTTGAGCATGGCTACTAGCGAAGGGGCGAGCGCGGCCAGCATCTCATTGCCGGAAGCCCGCAAAATTAAAGTGTGGAAACGCAGATCGGTTTCCAGTTCCTCGCCCACGCGCGGGGAAGGAGTGGATTCTAGCTCGGCTAAACGCGCGGCGAGGCGAAGGAGCTCCGCCCGCTGCCGGGCGCTGGCATTGCCGGCTGCGAGTCGGGCCGCCACCGGTTCGATTCCCAGCCGCAACTCGTTGAGGCGTGCCACTTGCTGCCCGCGGGTTTTGTCATCATTTAACCGCCAGCCGATGATCGCCGGGTCATATACCGTCCAACTATCCATCGGCAGCACCGTGATTCCCACGCGACGCCCAGAGCGGACCATGCCGA
This sequence comes from Corynebacterium sp. KPL4035, assembly GCF_037908325.1. NCBI lineage: Bacteria > Bacillati > Actinomycetota > Actinomycetes > Mycobacteriales > Corynebacteriaceae > Corynebacterium > Corynebacterium sp. KPL4035. The sequence continues at coordinate 22,360 of NZ_JBBMGF010000004.1, forward strand.
GGTGTTCGAGCGTGCGCATGGCCTCACGGGCCACTGTGCGGGAGATGCCAAAGCGCTTTTCGACGTCCCCCAGACGGAACCGCTCGCCCTCGGCGATGTCTCCGCTTACGATCTCGGCGCCGAGCCTATCCACCACGGAACCCAGCAGGGGAGGGGTGGCACTCATGCGGAAATCCTTTCTTTGCATGCTCCGAAGTAACTGGAATCAGTATAGGTAAGTGGTATCCAGCACAATGGCTTAGAGGGCGGGCGAATTGGGTATGCTGGAGACCTGAATTTGTCCGTTTTTAGTATTGGAGTGACGCCGCGTGTCGCACGAGTACGATGACTACGTTTCTAGTCATGAAAAGCCAGTTAAGGCCATTAACTGGAATAGCATCCCGGATGAAAAGGACCTCGAGGTATGGGAGCGCCTCACCGGTAATTTCTGGCTGCCAGAAAAGGTCCCAGTCTCCAATGACCTTCCCAGCTGGAAGACGCTGACGGAGAAGGAAAAGGAAACCACCATGCGGGTTTTCACCGGCCTGACGCTGCTGGATACCATCCAGGGCACCGTCGGTGCGATTTCCCTCCTCCCGGATTCCCAGACCCTGCACGAAGAGGCGGTCTACACCAACATTGCGTTTATGGAGTCCGTGCACGCCAAGTCCTATTCCAATATCTTTATGACCTTGGCGTCCACACCCATGATCAACGATGCCTTCCGCTGGTCCGAAGAAAACGAGAACCTGCAGAAGAAGGCCAAGATCATCTTGTCCTATTACAAGGGCGAGGATCCGCTGAAGAAGAAGGTGGCCTCCACTTTGCTGGAGTCCTTCTTGTTCTACTCCGGCTTCTATCTACCGATGTACTTCTCTTCCCGCGCGAAGCTCACCAATACCGCCGATATCATTCGCCTGATTATCCGCGATGAAGCCGTGCACGGCTACTACATTGGCTACAAGTTCCAGCAGGCCTATAAGCAGCTGGATGAGGAGCGCCAGGCGGAGCTGAAGGAATACACCTTCGACTTGGTCTACGACCTGTATGACAATGAGATCGACTACACCGAGGATCTCTACGATGACTTGGGCTGGACTGAGGACGTTAAGCGCTTCCTGCGCTATAACGCCAATAAGGCGCTGAATAACTTGGGCTTCGAGGGGCTCTTCCCGGCCGATGAGACCCGCGTTTCGCCGGCCATTTTGTCCTCGCTTTCCCCGAACGCCGATGAGAACCATGATTTCTTCTCTGGATCCGGTTCTTCCTATGTCATTGGTAAGGCTGAGGACACCACGGATGACGACTGGGACTTCTAAGCATTCCCGCTGATCAGCGTGGTCTAGCGGCACACCTTCTGCTCTAAATCAATCGAAAGGTTGATAACGAGCGGGGGTGTGTTTTCGCGTTTTGGGGGTGCACAATTAAGCGCATCTGTGACATATAGCACGGTAATTGGGGGCCGAAAATCCGTGCCGGAATTGGCGGCCGCGCCACGTGCAGGGCCTATGTGAAAGATGTGGTTAGTGTCGAGGCGTGGTCGTGCGGCTCATTATTGGGGGAAGCTGGAAAGAACAGGGGAAAATGGCCTAATATAATGCGAGTAAACCTAGGTGTAGGTGGGCCCTGCCCACAGGCACTTTGTTAATCAGGAGGATTTTATGACCGCTGTGGCGCCACGGGTCGACGATTACGTCGCCCCTACACGTCCAGAGCCAACCGGTAATGCGAAGACCGGTTCAAAGGCTTGGGTATTTCTAACCACCACCGACCACAAGCAGCTGGGCATCATGTACTTGATCATGTCCTTCAGCTTCTTCTTCCTCGGTGGCTTTATGGCACTGTTGATCCGCGCGGAGCTGTTCACCCCGGGTCTCCAGTTCTTGTCTAATGAGCAGTTCAACCAGCTGTTCACCATGCACGGCACCGTGATGCTGTTGCTGTTTGCAACCCCAGTTGTGTGGGGCTTTGGTAACTACATCCTGCCGCTGCAAATTGGCGCGCCGGACGTGGCCTTCCCGCGTCTGAACGCCTTCGGCTTCTGGGTTACCCTGCTGGGCGGCACCGTGATGCTGCTGGGCTTCGTCACCCCAGGTGGTGCAGCTGACTTCGGCTGGACCATGTACATGCCGCTGGCTGATGGTGTCCACACCCCTGGCATTGGCGCCGATATGTGGATCGTCGGCGTGGGCGCTACCGGTGTCGGTACCATTGCCTCCGCTATCAACATGATCACGACCATCCTGACCTTGCGCGCACCGGGCATGACCATGTTCCGCCTGCCGGTATTCAGCTGGGCCGTATTCACCGCATCCGCCATCGTGCTGATGATCTTCCCGCTGCTGACCGCTGCAGCACTGGGCGTCCTGTATGACCGCAAGCTGGGCGGCCACATCTACGATTCCGCTAACGGTGGCGGCATCCTGTGGCAGCACCTGTTCTGGTTCTTCGGCCACCCTGAGGTTTATGTCCTTGCACTGCCATTCTTCGGCGTTGTTTCTGAGGTTGTTCCGGTCTTCTCCCGCAAGCCGGTCTTCGGCTACATCGGCCTGGTCTTCGCACTGCTGGCCATCGGCGCCCTGTCCATGGCTGTGTGGGCTCACCACATGTTCGTTACCGGCGCTATCCTGTTGCCGTTCTTCTCCTTCATGACGTTCCTTATTGCGGTGCCTACCGGCGTTAAGTTCTTCAACTGGGTCGGCACCATGTGGAAGGGCCACATCACCTGGGATACCCCGATGATCTTCGCTATGGGCTTCATGGCAACCTTCCTCTTCGGCGGCATGACCGGCGTTATGCTGGCATCCCCGGCATTGGACTTCCACTTGGCTGAGTCCTACTTCTTGATTGCTCACTTCCACTACACCCTGTTCGGTACCGTTGTGTTCTCCGCCTTCGCGGGTCTGTACTTCTGGTTCCCGAAGATGACCGGCCGTATGCTGGATGAGCGTTTGGGTAAGATTCACTTCTGGCTGACCTTCATCGGCTTCCACGGCACCTTCTTGGTTCAGCACTGGGTAGGCAACATGGGTATGCCGCGTCGTTACGCTGACTACTTGGAGTCTGATGGCTTCACGGTCTTCAACCAGATTTCCACCATCTTCTCCTTCGTCCTCGGCGCCTCCGTCATCCCGCTGATTTGGAACGTATTCAAGTCCTGGCGCTACGGCGAGATTGTCACCGTGGATGACCCATGGGGCTACGGCAACTCCCTCGAGTGGGCAACCTCCTGCCCACCGCCGCGCCACAACTTCGTGTCCCTGCCGCGTATCCGCTCCGAGCGTCCGGCCTTCGAGCTGCACTACCCGCATATGGTTCAGCGCATGCGCGAGGAAGCACACGTGGGTAGCCACTAAAGCGAAGTAACTCGCACAAACTCCTGACTAAAGCCGCCTCCCAGCCCTTAATGGGTAATGGGAGGCGGCTTTGGCGTATCTTCTGTACCCCACGTGCGATAATGGGCGGCGTGAGTACTCAAGCTGATACCAATGCAGTCATCACCACCAGCGGGCCGGATAAGCCTGGGGTCTCGGCGGCCTTTTTCCGCGTTCTGGCGGCCCATAACGCCACGCTTGTCGACGTCGAACAAGCCATCTTTTCCGGCCGCATTACCCTCGCTGCCCATACCCGCATTCCTGGGGCGCGCGCCGAGCAAATTGCACAGGGGCTGCGCAATACCTTGAGCATTTACGGTCAGCAGGTATCCGTAGACCTGCGGGAGGAAAAATCCACCGCTCGAGCCCGCTCGAGCTATGTGGTGGTCCTCATGGGCACGCAGGTTACCGCCCATCACATGGAGGAAGTTGCCCGCGTACTGGCCAACTTCGATGCCAATATCGATCGCATCCGCGGGCTTTCAACCTCTCCGTTGACCGGGCTGGAGCTTTTCCTATCTCTCGATGGTTCCGCCGCACCTGTGCGCCAGGCATTAGCGGAGCTGGCGCAGCAGATCGGCATCGATATCGCCATTGAACCCGCGGGCCTGGGTCGGCGTTCCAAGCGTTTGGTGTGCTTCGACTGCGATAGCACCCTCATTCAAGGCGAGGTCATCGAGATGCTGGCCGCCCATGCGGGAAAGGAGAACGAGGTTGCCGCAGTAACAGCCCGGGCCATGCGCGGGGAGCTGGACTTTGAGGCTTCCCTGCGTGAGCGCGTCGCCGTGCTGGAAGGGCTGGATGCCGCCATTATCGATGAGGTGGCCCGCGATATTCATTTGACTCCAGGCGCCCGGGAAACCATCGCCACGTTGAATCGCATTGGCTACCGCACTGCGGTGGTCTCCGGCGGATTCATTCAAGTATTAGAGGGCCTAGCTGCGGAGATGGAATTGGACTATGTGCGCGCCAATACCTTGGAGATCGCAGATGGGAAGCTCACCGGCCGGGTGACCGGCAAGGTGGTTGACCGCAAAGCGAAGGAGGAATTCCTGCGGGAGTTCGCCGCGGATTCGGGGGTAAATATGCGGCAGACGGTGGCCGTGGGCGATGGCGCCAATGATATCGATATGATTTCTGCTGCTGGGCTGGGGATTGCCTTTAATGCTAAACCGGCCCTGCAGGAAGTGGCGGATACCTCTGTAAACCACCGGCGGCTGGATGAGGTCCTGCAAATTTTGGGTATTCCGGCCGAGGAGGTTGTTGATGAATAAATTCGACAGAGCGCATCAGCGTTTGGTGGAAGCCTGTGATTCACGCTCCTGGCGCGATGATCCCGAGAACCCAGATGATCCGGCCACGATTCAAGCTATGCAGATTGCGCTTAATCTGCCGAAGCAGGAGCCGCCGACACGTACGGCGGTGCTAGAAGCGGCCGCGCGCGCTGTGGTGGCGGTGTGCCTCGACGAGCGCGCGGGCGAGGACGGCGCCTTCGCGCAGGCGCTGGGGCAGTGGTATGGCCACCGCATCCGCAAGATCGCCCGCCGCGCGCGCAATAAAGCGTGGCGCGATGTACAAAGCCTGCCCGGCGTGACCGTAGCGGACCGCGCCCGCGCTTTTGCGCCCTCGGCCGTAGCAGAGGTGGATCCTCTCATTGCCAAGCTGCAGATCGGCCACACCGACCTTGCCTATGACGAACCCGGAGCCCCGCTTAGCGATGCCCCCGTTATCTACGTCGACCGCAGCCTCGACATGTCTGCGGGCAAAGTCGCGGCACAGGTAGGCCACGGCTCGATGATGCTGGCCGCTGCGATGTCGGTGGATGAAGCACGCGACTGGGCAGAAACTGACTTTCGGCTTTCGGTGCGCGAGGTTTCCGCGACGGATTTTCGCACCGCCTGCGCACAGGACGGCGCCGTGGTCATCGTTGACGCCGGCTTTACGGAAATCGCGCCAGACTCGGCTACCGTGTGCGCCCTGCGGCGACCAATCGCTTAAGCGCACCCCGGACCGTGCTCGCGTCAGTGGTCTGCCAAAAGCGCGGCATGGAGGCCTTGAGGAAGCTGCCGTAGCGCTTATACTCCAGGCGGTTATCAAGCACGGCGACCACGCCGCGATCGGTCACGTGGCGCAGCAGACGGCCGGCTCCCTGCGCCATCAGCAAGGCGGCGTGATTGGCGGAGACCTCCATGAACCCGGAGCGGCCGGCGGCATCGGCTGCTTGGGCGCGCGCCTGCATGAGGGGATCGTCTGGGCGAGGGAATGGAATGCGGTCGATGATGACCAGCGAGCACGCCGGCCCTGGCACGTCCACGCCCTGCCATAGGGTAAGCGTTCCGAAGAGGCAGGAGTTTTCCTTCTGCGAGAATTTCTCTACTAGCGCACCGATGGAATCTTCGCCCTGCACGAAGAGGTCAAACGGGATACGGGGTTTGAGCGCGGCGGCTGCTTCTTCCGCGGCCCGGCGAGAGGAAAACAATCCGAGAGTGCGCCCGCCGGCGGCCATGATGAGCTCATAGATCTCCTCGATCGATTCTTTAGACAGCCCATCGCGGCCCGGAGCGGGCAGATGCTTGGCGGTGTATAAAATGCCGGATTTGGCTGGGTCGAAGGGCGTGCCCGCGTCCAAGGTGTCATAGGTGCCGCTCGGCATGCCCCACTGTGCGGCCATAGCATCAAAGCGGCCGCCGAGGGCGAGAGTGGCCGAGGTAAGCACTACAGTTTGTTCCCCAAAGAGGTTCTCGCGCAGCATGTGGGCGATGGACAGGGGTGCCACGGCGAGGGTTTCGGCGTCGCTGCGCGGATCGCGTTCGAGCCAGACTACGTCGTCCTGCTTGGCTGGGTCATCGGTGGCGAAGACCTCCAGCATGCGTGATACGGCTTGCGCGAGGTCGGAGAGGTGGTTGCTTAAGTTTTGGCGCTCGGCGTTCTTTTCTGGGTCATCGGTGGCCTCGCCTTCGGGGGCGCGTGAAACGAGAGACTTAACGCGCAGGAACTCTTCGGCAAGCGCGCGCAGGTGGCTCTGCGAAGTTTCATCCAAGTCGGTCCACCGCCCGGGCTCCTGGATTTTCATCAGGTCATCGAATTCCTCGGCCAGATCCGAAAGATTGCCGGCATTGCCTAAGGACTTCGCGCGGTTGGCGGCCATCTTGATGGCGCGGGTAGTAATCTCCGCGGTGGACACGGAGGTGATCCGGCCGTCGAGCTCGTGGGCCTCATCGATAATGGCCACGTCGTGTTCGGGCAAAATATTTGCCTCAGAGATAGCGTCGATGGCCAGCATGGCGTGGTTGGTGACCACGATATCGACGTCGGCAGCCGCCCGGCGAGCCTCTTCCGCAAAACAGTCTGGCCCGTGCGGGCAACGCGAAGCCCCCAAACACTCGTTTGACGTTACCGACACCGCCCGCCACACCAGGTCCGGTACACCTGGCTCGAGGTCATCGCGGTCACCAGTTTCGGTTTCCTGTGCCCACTCGTGGATGCGGCGCACGGCCTTGCCGCGGCGGGAGATTTCGGATTCGTCGATAAGAGCTTCCGGATCATCCGGGGTCGCCGCAATCTTATTCATGCACAAGTAGTTATTGCGGCCCTTCATGATGGCGAAGGTAGGAGTGCGCTCCATAACAGGGGCAAGGGCCTTCGTGAGCCGGGGCAGATCGCGCTCCACCAGCTGGCGCTGCAATGCCAGGGTAGCGGTGGAGACGATGACGGTGGACCCTGAGTTCATTGCATGCCGGATAGCCGGGACTAGGTAGGCCAGCGACTTACCGGTGCCGGTACCGGCCTGCACTGCTAAGTGGCGCTCCTTATCGAGCGCGGCCGCGACGGCCGTGGCCATGCGCACCTGGCCTTCGCGCTGGCTACCACCCAACGCAGCAACGGCCTTGTCCAGCAGCGTTTCCGTGTCGAGGTTTAGGGGCTCATCTGCGTGCTCACTCACCCCACACAGTCTAGCGGCCTACTTTTTAAAGCCCACCATCCGTGTGGGCACTGCTGCTTCATCGCGGGAGAGCGCTAGGCCTTCCCACGGCAGGGTCTTGCGGGCCTGATCCAAATACTCGCGGGAGGCATGCAGATCCGGCAGCTCATCCACGATGTGTCCATCGCGCATGAGCGGAATGGTCATCTCGCGGGTATCGAGCTGGCCGGTATCTGGCGCGGGCGCGTCAAAGGGATAGACGATCTCTTCCACCGCCACGCCCGAGGAACGGTAGGTGCGTAGCGCGCGCTTGGCACCGCCGACGGACTGCTTGGAAGTAGAGCGCTTGGCCACTGGGATGCCGTCTACTTCTACGACCTTGTAGACCATGCCGGCGGTCGGTGCGCCAGACCCGGTTGCCACAGACGTACCGACGCCGTAGACGTCTACCGGATCGCCGCGCAGGCCGGCGATAGCGAACTCGTCGAGGTCGGAAGAGACCACGATATTGGTGTTGTGGTTGCCCAAATCATCCAGCTGTTTGCGCACGCGGCGGGTAACGGCGCCCAAGTCACCGGAATCTATGCGGACCCCACCTAGCTGCGGGCCACCTACTTTCACTGCGGTTTCTACGCCCTTGGTGATGTCATAGGTATCCACCAGTAACGTGGTGTCCACGCCCAAGGTCTCGATCTGGGAACGGAAGGCGGCCTCTTCGTTCGGAGTGCCATCCGGGTTTGTGTGCGCCAAAGTCCAGGAGTGGGCCGCGGTGCCGGAGACAGGGATGCCGTAGCGGTAGCCCGCCTCCAAATTGGAGGTGGCTTCGAAGCCAGCCAGGTAGGCCGCGCGGGCGGAGGTTACCGCCGCATACTCGTGGGTGCGGCGCGAACCCATCTCGATAATCGGGCGGCCATCGGCCGCCGTGACCATGCGGGAGGCGGCCGAGGCTACCGCGGAATCGGCATTCATGATGGACAAAATAACGGTCTCCAAAATGAGGCACTCTCCAAAGGTGCCGCGCACCGTCAAGATGGGGGAGTTGGGGAAATAGAGTTCACCCTCGCGGTAGCCGTCAATCTGCCCAGAAAAGCGGTAGTGACGCAGGTATTCCTTGGTTTTCTCATCCAGGAAGTCCATCTCTGCCAATTGATTGGCTGAAAAGCGGAAATCCTCCACCGCCCGCAGGACCCGCTCGGTGCCGGCAACCACGCCGTAGCGGCGCTCATTGGGCAGACGGCGGCCGAATACCTCGCAGGTGACCTGGCGGTTTGCCGAGCCGTCTCGCAGCGCGGCCTGGAGCATAGTGAGCTCGTATTTATCCGTCAGTAAAGCGGTGGAGCGATCATTAGGAATAGCTTTGTCATTCACGTGAGTGATAATACCCACTGACTAGGTGTTTTTCAGAGGTTTAGATTCTTTGGACCTAGATTGTCCGCAGCCAGATCGGGCTGGCCCACAATAAATCCCCAAAAGTGGTTAGGCTAGAAAGCATGAAGGCGCAATTTCCCGTAGTCCGCATGAGCTCTCCTATGGCTACGCCCGAATTGGACGAAGAAATCGACGTAGATGTGGCCACGAGCGAGAACCTCCCGTGGATGTGCATCGTGTGGGATGACCCAGTCAACCTCATGAGCTACGTGTCCTATGTATTCCAAACGGTTTTGGGATACGACAAGAAGCGGGCCAATGAACTTATGATGCAGGTCCATACTGAGGGCAAGGCCGCCGTGTCCAGCGGCGAGCGCGACAAGATTGAAGCGGACGTGAAAAAGCTCCAGATCGCTGGTCTGTGGGCGACGATGCAGCAGGCAGGTTAACTAGATGCAACCGTGGAAGAAAAAGAAGTCCCTTATGCGCGCGCCAAAAATTACGGCTGTCTTCGAGCCGATGGAGCGCGAGGTGTTGGGAGATCTCACCGCTACCGTCTCTGAGGCCATCATCGGGCGCGCCCAGTCCGCACCTAAGGATGAGCTAGCAGAGATGCTGGATATGCCTACTGGGCATACGGAAGCCCCAGAGGATCCTTCACTGGCTCGCCTCTTTCCAGACTTTGAAATGCCCGGCGATGAGGAATACGAAGGCGATGCTTCTTTGCTGCGGTCGCTGCACGAAAATGACATTGCGCGCGCCAAATTGGAAAACCTCCAGGTGATCGGCACGGCCCTCGGCCCTACCGGTGGGGTAGAGGTCAGCATTAATGAGCAGGAGGCCCACGCCTTCGTTGCCGGCCTAAACGATCTGCGCCTCTACGTTGCGGCGGGCGATGTTTCCGATGACAACCTGATGTTGGACCGCGATAGCCTGGTGGAATGGCTTGCCTTTTGCCAGGATTCGCTACTTCAGGTGCTGATGGATTAATGCTGGGCGGCATTAGCATCGGGCATTTTAGCGGCACCGATACCGGCGTCACGGTGCTCTATTGCGGGCCGGGCGGCGCGCTCGGCAGCGTCGACGTGCGCGGTGGCGGACCAGGCACCCGGGAAACGGATCTCTTGCAGCCACATAATACGGTCGAGCGGGTTCACGCAGTGGTGTTGTCGGGCGGCTCCGCCTTTGGCTTGGCAGCCGCGGACGGCGTGATGAATGAGCTGGCAGAGCAGGGGATTGGCTTCCCTGTCTTTGGCGAGGAAAAACCCGGTCCGCGTGTGCCCATCGTTCCCGGTGCCGTCATTTTTGACCTCTTGGTCGGGCCTTCCCGACCCGGGCCGGAAGAGGGCGCGGCCGCGCTCCGAGCCGCGCTGGCGGGCAATGATGAAACCATGGGCACGGTGGGAGCCGGCGTGGGTGCTACCGCCGGCAAGCTGCGGGGTGGCTTCGGCCTAGCTACGCGCCGGGTAGGAAATTACGAGGTTAGCGCCGCGATGGTCGCCAACCCTGTGGGTGAGGTCATCGATCCGCAGTCCGGCCGGCTCTACGGTGCGCCAGGGAGCACCGCGGTCAATGCTGCTGCCTACCGCGCCTTGCCACATCCAGCGGAGTCCAAGCTCAATACCACCATCGGTGCCGTGCTTACCGACGCCCCCATTAACACTGCCCAAGCCCAGCGCTTGGCCATGACTGCCCACGATGGCATCGCCCGCGCGGTGCGTCCTGCGCATTCACCGCTAGATGGAGACACCATCTTCGCCCTATCCACCGCGCAGCGCCCGGCCGAACTCAGCACGCAGATAATGACCCAGATTTGCGCCGCTGCCGCCGATGCCGTGGAGGAAGCGATTGTCAACGCGGTTACCGCCGCCGAGCCTGGCTTGGGCTTGAGCGTGTACCGCGATCTGCTGGACTAAGATAAGGCGCATTATGACTTCAGGTGGAACATTTAACTACCGGCCGGCGCCCGCGGGCCAGGTCAATCGTGGCGATTCCAAAAACTACACTCGCAGCGGGCGCATCACCACCGGATTTTCTATAGCTTTTGGCTTCCTCGTGGTGGAGTGGGCGGTCCACATTATTAACGCGTTCCTTTTTGGCGGCCAGCTATCCAATTACGGCATTCGCCCGCTGGACTTCAACGGCATCTGGGGCATTTTTACCGCCCCACTGCTGCATGCAAACTTTGAGCACCTCATGTCCAATTCGGTGCCCGGCGCCATTTTCTGCTTCCTTATCGGCCTGTCCGGCCGCAAGGCTTGGTGGGAAGTTACCCTGATTACCACTCTGGTCGCAGGCCTTGGCACGTGGTTCATTGGTGGCCCCGGTACCTCCCACATCGGGGCGTCCAGTTTGGTCTATGGCTGGCTGGCATATCTGATTGTGCGCGGTATCTTCAATCGATCGCTCATCCAGACCATTTTGGGCATCGTTCTCGGCTTTGCCTATTCCGGCTTGGTGTGGGGCGTGCTGCCCGTCTACGAGGGCGTGAGCTGGCAGGGCCACCTTTTCGGTGCCATCGGCGGCATTCTAGCCGGCATGACCATCACCTCGGACGATCCGGTTAAAGCAGTGAAGCGCTAATGCCTACCGCAACCTCTCCCATTGGCATCTTTGATTCCGGCGTGGGCGGACTCACCGTGGCACGCGCAGTGATGGAACAGCTGCCGCACGAATCCGTCATCTATACCGGCGATACTGCCCATAGCCCCTACGGTCCGCGGCCCATCTCAGAAGTCCGCGCCTTTTCTCAGGACGTGGCAGATCGGCTGGTGGAACGCGGCTGCAAGATGTTGGTCATAGCGTGCAATACCGCCACAGCCGCCTTCTTGCATGATGCGCGTGAACGCTACGATATCCCCATCGTGGAGGTTATCCGTCCCGCGGTGCGCCGCGCCATGTCCACCACGCGCAACGGAAAAATTGGCGTCATCGGCACCGAAGGCACCATCAAATCCGGCGCCTATCAGGACCTTTTTGCGCTCAATCCGAAGGTACAGGCTTTCGCTACCGCCTGCCCGGATTTTGTTCCTTTTGTAGAGCGTGGCATTACCGCCGGCCGCCAGATCCTCGGCGTCGCTGAGGGCTATTTGGCCCCGCTCCAAGCACAAGGAGTAGACACGCTGGTCTTGGGCTGTACGCACTATCCGCTGTTGACCGGCATCATCCAGCTAGCTATGGGAGATAATGTCTCGCTGGTGACATCTTCGGAGGAAACCACCAAGGACGTTATGCGGATTCTCACGGAAACCGATATGTTGGCCCCCGCAGATACTCAGCCGGTCCACACCTTTGAATCGACCGGTGACCCGGAAGCCTTTGCCCGCCTTGCCACACGCTTTCTCGGCCCGCGGATTGCATAAGTAGGTGCAAATTTCTCCCCCGTTTGCACGTTGAGTACGCATGCGGGGCGATTTCATGGAACTATTGAGCCCATGAAGCTGACCATCTTAGGCTGCTCCGGTAGCGTCCCCACCGCCCAGAACCCCGCCTCCGGCTATTTGCTGTCCTTCGATAATGCGCCGTCCATCGTCCTCGATATGGGCCCTGGCACCTTAGCGCAGCTGGAACAGCAGCAGGATCCTTGCGATGCGCACGTGGCTTTTAGTCACCTGCATGCCGATCACTGCCTGGATTTCCCCTCTCTGATGGTGTGGCGCCGCTTCCATCCCACGGCGCCCGCGGCCTCAAGAAATATGTGCTTCGGGCCGGAGGCTACGCCGACGCACCTGGGCCGCCTGTCTTCCGATGAGGTCGATGGCATCGATGACATGTCCGATACCTTCGCCTTTAGCGCATGGGAGCCGGGCGAGCGCCAGCTTGTCGACGATGTATATATCACTCCCTTCCCGGTCACCCACCCGGTAGAGGCCTATGCTTTGCGCGTGGAACATACTAAGACGGGCCAGACCATCACCTACTCCGGTGATTCTTCATATACGCCCGCGCTTGTCGACGCCGCACGGGGCGCCGACATTTTCCTCTGTGAGGCAGCCTGGGGCGCGAGCTCGGAGGGGATGGCACCGGATATGCATATGTCGGGCGCGGAAGCTGGCAGGGCGGCGCGCGAGGCGGGCGTGGGCAAGCTCGTGCTCATTCACATCCAACCGTGGGGCGATGCCCAAGCTACCTTGGAGGCCGCTCGCTCCGAATTCGACGGTGAGATTATCCTCGGCGCCGCGGGTATGGAGTTCTAAGATACGCTGGACGGCATGACTGAATTTACTCGTGCCGATGGGCGCGCGCTGGACCAGATGCGCAGCGTCCGCATTACCCGCAATTTCACTACCAACCCTGCCGGCTCCGTGCTGGTGGAGTTTGGCAATACCCGCGTCATGTGCACCGCATCCGTGGAATACGGCGTGCCGCGCTTCAAGCGCGATTCCGGTGAAGGCTGGCTTACCGCCGAGTACGCCATGCTGCCTTCCGCCACCCACGATCGCATGCCGCGCGAATCCATGAAGGGCAAGGTCAAGGGCCGCACGCATGAAATTTCTCGCCTCGTCGGCCGCTCCCTGCGCGCCGCAGTGGACTTGGAGGAGCTAGGGGAGAACACCATTCAGCTCGATTGCGACGTCCTCCAGGCTGATGGCGGCACCCGCACTGCCTCTATCACCGGCGCCTATGTTGCGCTGGCTGACGCCATCGCACACCTCAAGGCCGAGGGCGTCGTCCCCGGCGAGCCGCTGCTCGATCCCATCGCTGCGGTCTCGGTAGGCATTATTGATGGTGAAATCTGCCTTGATCTGCCTTATGAGGAGGATTCCCGCGCCGAGGTCGACCTCAACGTAGTAATGCAGGAATCCGGCGACTTCGTTGAAATCCAGGGCACCGGTGAGCACGGTCTCTTTGGCCGAGAGGAGCTCAACGAGATGCTCGACGTAGCGCAGAAGGGCTGCCGCGAACTCATCGCCGCACAGAAGGCGGCGCTGGGGTGGTAATTCTCGTCGCATCTAATAACCCTAAGAAGCTCGGCGAGCTGGAACGGATTCTGGCTGATGCCGGCATCGAGGGCGTCGAGCTGCGCCCGCTTTCCGCCGTGGAACCTTATCCAGAACCGGTAGAAGATGGCCGCACTTTTGCCGATAATGCGCTCATCAAGGCCCGTGCTGGCGTGGCCGCTACCGGTTATGCCACCGTGGCGGATGATTCGGGCCTCGCTATCGAAGAGCTCAACGGCATGCCCGGCGTGCTTTCCGCCCGTTGGTCCGGCCAGCACGGCAATGACCAGGCCAATAATGACTTAGTCTTGGCGCAGATGGCCGATGTCCCTGATGAGCGCCGTGCCGCAGCCTTTGTCTCGGTCTGCGCGCTCGTCACGCCCGAAGGCGCAGAGCACGTGGCCGAGGGCCGCTGGGAAGGCCGCTTCTTGCGCGAGCCGCGCGGGGAAAACGGCTTTGGTTATGACCCGCTCTTCCAGCCGGAAGGCGAGTCCCGATCGGCTGCAGAGATGTCCCCAGAAGAAAAGAACGCGGTCTCGCATCGCGGCCGCGCTCTTAGTCAACTTGTCCCCGCCATCGCGGAGCTTGTTCACAACTCTTAGAGTTGGAACTCCTCCGTGATTTCCTTGCGGCGCTTGTGCTCCATCCAGAAGGACAGGAAGGGCACCACGCCCGCAAGGGCGGTGGTAAAGAGCTTGCCCACCGGCCACAGCGCGCGCGGGCCGAGGATGAGGATGGACAGCAGGTAGGTCATGTACGCGATGCCGTGCACGATCGCGATATAGGTGGCCCACTCGGGGATATCCATGCCAATGATGTACTGGCAGACCATGCGGATGACCAGGATGATCAAGAAGATACCGGTCACAGTGGCCGCGATGGAGAAAAACTTCAAGGGTCCGCGGATGCGGGCTTGGCGGGCGGGGTGAACTTTATTGGTCATAATCAGCTTTCTTCATTCTCGCCGCGCCGGCGGCGCGGGGTATTCATGGCGTTGAACGTTTCCACATCCATCTGGGGCCGCTGGGGCAAAAAATCCTCATCAATTTTGGTTTCTGCCTGCGGCTGTGTGGGAGCGTCGGCCGGGGCGGTTTTGTCTGTGTCATGCATGTCGCGGGCTTCTTCCTCGGCCGCGAGGCGCTCGTTTTCATAGCGCAGCGTGGTGCGATAGGCATAAACCACGAACACGGCAAACAGTGGCCACTGGAAGGCATAGCCCAGGTTTTGGAAGGTGCCCGAGCCGGAGCGGAAGCGGGTCCATTGCCAATAGGCCAGGAATAGGAAGAGCACGACGAAAAACGCGATGAGGAGGATGTGCCACCATCGCACCTGCACGCGCTTGTTTTTCTGTTCCTCTTGAGTGCTCACGCGTTCCACCCTACCCACCAGCGGCCGGAAAACAGAACACCCCTGGTTTCTGGATTACCCGCCCACCGTGTACACTATGTCAAGTCCCCCGCGCCCGTGGCGGAATTGGCAGACGCGCTAGATTTAGGTTCTAGTGTCTTATGACGTGTGAGTTCAAGTCTCACCGGGCGCACCATAGGCGCCGTCGACCCTCGTGGCCGGCGGCGTTTTCGCATATCACCGTCCGTATTTCACCCTAAGATGGGCATTATGAAAAAGCTGTTTTCCACCCTTATCGCTGTCATTCTCATCGCCGCCCTGGCGGTAGCTGCGGTGGTGGTGTGGCAAGTCCGGGAACCGGTGGACGTGGAGACCGAATCGAGCAATACCAAGGTCATCAAGGCCGTGGAGCGCGAGGAACAAGTGGTGCTCGTCTCCTTGGGGATTGAGGGATTATCGGAGGAGTCCGCCACCAGCACGCTGTGGAATTGGCAGGTCCCAGGCAGTGAGCGTACCCAATACATCAAGTACTCCTACCGCGCGAAGCTCGGCATTGAAGGATCCCGGGTGCACGTAGAAGAGGAATCCCCGCACCATTTCCGCGTGCAGGTCCCCGAGTTCATTTTCATTGGCCACTCGGATGAGAACTTCGAAACCGCGGTGGACGATAATGGCGCGCTGAGCTGGATTACCCCGGATATCGATAAAGCGGAAACCATCACCAAGATTCTGGATGAGGACAAAAAGAAAAAGGACATCGCGGATAATCGCGATGTCCTCCAAAGCCAGGCCAAGCAGTTCTACACCGGCATTATTTCCGGCGTGGACCCGGAGGCTGAGGTAGATTTTTCCTTCCGTTAGCTAGTCCACCTCGGTGAACTTGCGGTCCCAGGAAGAACGGACCGGGTTGGCATCGGCTAGCAAGATATCGAAGCGGTCGTTGGCAATCTCTACGATCTCACCCAGCGCGGTGCGGTACTCCTGCTCTGGGGAGTTAGCCAGCCTGCGTACGCCGGCGTCAATGACGCGGTCAACGGTGTCATTGGTATCCAGATAAGCCACAAAGGGCATATCGAAGCGCTCGCGGTAGGCGGCGGAAAGCTCGGTAATGCGCTCGGTCTGCACATCATCCAGGTCGGTTAGCCCCAGGGAGCCGCGGTCGGCGGAGATGGTGGCGGCTTCGTCGGCGTCGGCAAGCAGCAGCTCATCCATGGCAGGGTAATCGTGGATGAGGGCAGCACGGCGGGAATCATCCGCGGTCAGCACGGCTACCTGAATGGCGGCGCGCAGCTCATTGACATCGCTGAAAGGCCGCGACTCCCACGCCAGTTCGAGCGGCCACGTCTCGTTATTGAACAGCGGGCGCAGCGCGGAGACGAATTCCTCGCGGGAGGCATTGTTGAGCTGCTGTAGGCTTACGCTCTTGCCGACGGCCCGAGACACCTGCGTGCCCTGCTTTCCCCCGGTGTGGAAGAACAGCAGGTTAAGCACGATGGCGGTAATGGCGCCGATGGACATGCCGGAGGAGACGAAGGTTTGCGCCCACTCCGGGAAGGCCGTGGCGATATCCGGCTTGAAGGTCACCAGCATGGCCAAGCCGAGCGCGGAAGTGACGATGACGGAATTGCGGCCATCGGAAAGATCGGCCTTGGCGATGGTCTGTAGGCCCACCCACGCTACGTTGGCGAAAAGCGCCAGGGAGGCGCCGCCAAGCACAGGGGAGGGGATGGCGGCCACGACCGCACCGGCCTTGGGCAAAATGCCCAATACCATCATGAATCCGGCGGCAGCCACGGCCACCCAGCGCGATTTCACGCTGGTCAGGCGGACCAGACCGACGTTTTGTGCAAAGCAGGTATACGGGAAGGAGTTCATTACGCCGCCCACCAGGGTGGAAAGGCCATCGGCGCGGATGGCGCGCACGACATCATCGCGACGGATGCGCTTTTTGACAATCTCGCCGGTGGCAAAGACATCGCCAGTGGTCTCCACCATGGTGATGATCATGACAATGATGAGCGAGAAAATAGCCACCACGTCGAACTTTGGCATGCCGAAGTAGAACGGGGTGGTGATACCGAGAGCGGGGGCGGAGGAGACTTCGCTAAAGGAGGCGTCGCCTAGCACGAGCGCCACGCCCGTACCCAAGACTAGGCCGATGAGCACGGCCAGGGTGCCTAGGAAGCCAGAGGAAAAACGCTGCACCAAAACGATGACCGCGAGCGTGCCAAAACCGTAGAGCAGGTCACGGGTGGCTGGAACTCCCTCGGCGTAATTGACAAAGTCATTGGCCGAAACCCCCAATAGTGAAGTGCCCATCACCAGCAGGACCGAACCGGTGACCACCGGCGGGAAGAAACGCAGCACTTTGCCAAAGACCGGCGCCGCGAAGAAAGTAAACAGGCCGGCGACGATGATGGCGCCATAAATGGTCGGCAGCGAGGCCACCCCGCCTTCGCCGTCGGTTGCGCCCAGGCCAATGGCAATAATCGGGGAGACGGCCGTTGTGGTTACGCCCTGCACGATGGGCAGGCGCACGCCAATGCGCTTGCCGACGCCCATGGACTGAATGATCGTTGCTATGCCACAGGTCAAAAGGTCCGCATTGATGAGGTGGATGGTGGTTTCCGCATCCAGGTTAAGCGAGCCGGCGATGAGCAGCGGAACGATAACCGCCCCGGCATAAAAGGCCAGTACGTGCTGCACGCCTAAGGCAGCTAATTTGGGGGCGGGTGGGACGGTATCTACTGGATGCTTGGGCTGGGAAGCCACGAAGTCCTCCTTTGTGCGGAAGCGAAGCTGAACGGGTTTAACAGTAGAGGTTCGTGCAGGTAGCGACCAAAAAATCGGGGTGATGAGGAACACGTTCGGGGCTAGTTCACCCCCGATCTAAGACGTACGTGCGTTCTGCATGAAATCACTAACCAGCGAAACAACACGACCGGTTTATTTTTAGCCTTTCCAACGTCTGCTGAACTTGTTATTACCGCTGATGTAGTCAACAATTGAGGCCAGAGGGGCTTGGTGCTGTGGCTCGAAAAAGCGGCATTTACCCCTGATAGAAATTCGCCCGAAAGAAGGGAATTATGACTACCGCAACGCAGCCTCAACAGTTTGAAGCGTGGAAGGGATTTGAGTCCGGTCCATGGACCGAGGGCATCAACGTCCGCGACTTCATTCAGCGTAACTACACGCCGTACGACGGCGATTCCAGCTTCCTGGCGGGCCCGACCGAAAAGACCAAGCGCGTCTGGGAGACCCTGGAGAAGAACTACCTGTCCGTCGAGCGCGAAAAGCGCGTCTACGATGTTGACACCCACACCCCGACCGACATTGACGCTTTCCCGGCCGGCTACATCTCAGAGGACGACGACGTCATCGTCGGTCTGCAGACCGATACCCCGCTGAAGCGCGCCATGATGCCGTTCGGTGGCTGGCGCATGGTCAAGCAGGCCATCGGCGAAGCAGGCAAGGAAGTCGACCCTGAGGTGGAGAAGATCTTCACCCGTTACCGTAAGACCCACAACGATGCGGTCTTCGATATCTACACCCCGCGCATCCGTGCTGCTCGTTCATCACACATCATCACCGGCCTGCCGGATGCTTATGGCCGTGGCCGCATCATCGGTGACTACCGCCGCGTGGCTCTCTACGGTGTGGACTACCTGATCGAGGAAAAGCAGGCTTCCCGCGATTCTGTCGCAGACGCTGGCTTCTCTGAGCACTGGGCACGCTTCCGCGAGGAGCACTCCGAGCAGATCAAGGCCCTGAAGAAGCTCAAGAAGATGGCTGAGTCCTACGGCTTCGACATCTCCAAGCCGGCTAAGACCGCTCACGAGGCAGTACAGTGGACCTACTTCGGCTACCTGGCATCCATTAAGTCCCAGGATGGCGCCGCAATGTCCATTGGCCGCCTGTCCGCCTTCTTCGATTGCTACTTCGAGCGCGACCTCGCCGCTGGCATCATCACCGAGGAAGACGCCCAGGAAATCATCGACTCCCTGGTTCTCAAGCTGCGCATCGTTCGCTTCCTGCGCACCATCGATTATGACCAGATCTTCTCTGGCGACCCGTACTGGGCAACCTGGTCTGATGCTGGTTTCGGCAACGACGGCCGCCACATGGTCACCAAGACCTCCTTCCGCCTGCTGCAGACCCTGGTTAACCTTGGCCCATCACCGGAGCCAAATATCACCATTTTCTGGGATCCAAAGCTGCCAGAGGGCTACAAGGAATTCTGTGCCCACATCTCGATTGAGACCTCCTCCATCCAGTACGAGTCTGACCGCCAGATTCGTGAGCAGTGGGGCGACGACGCCGCAATTGCCTGCTGTGTTTCCCCGATGGAAGTGGGCAAGCAGATGCAGTTCTTCGGCGCTCGTGTGAACGCCGCTAAGGCTCTGCTTTACGCCATCAACGGTGGCCGCGATGAGGTAACCGGCAAGCAGGTCGTAGAAGGCTACGAGCCCATCAAGGGCGATGGCCCGCTGGACTTCGATGAAGTTTGGCAGAAGTACGAAGAGATGCTGGACTGGGTTGTTGGCACCTATGTTGAGGCCCTCAACATCATCCACTACTCTCACGACAAGTACGCCTACGAGGCAGTCGAGATGGCGCTGCACGATTCCAATATCGTACGCTCCATGGGCTGCGGCATCGCCGGCCTGTCCATCGTCGCCGACTCCCTGGCTGCTATCAAGTACGCCAAGGTCACCCCGGTCCGTGACGAGACCGGCCTGATTACGGACTACGTCACCGAGGGCGAGTTCCCGTTCTATGGCAACGACGATGACCGCGCCGATGACATCGCCGCAACCATTGTCCACACCGTGATGGAAAAGATTAAGGCCATCCCGATGTACCGCAACGCCATCCCAACCCAGTCCGTGCTGACCATTACCTCGAACGTGGTCTACGGCAAGGCAACAGGCGCCTTCCCGTCGGGCCACAAGGCCGGCACGCCGTTCTCCCCAGGCGCAAACCCTGAAAACGGTGCCGACAGCCACGGCATGGTTGCTTCCATGCTGTCCGTTGGCAAGCTGGATTACAAGGACGCCTTGGACGGCATCTCGCTGACCAACACCATTACTCCTTCCGGATTGGGCCGCACCCCAGAAGAGCGCATCAATAACTTGGTGGGCGTTCTGGATGCCGGCTTCATCATGGAGAAGTAAAAACCACTCAACCCTCAACCATCTCGAAAAGGAGAAAATCATGGCAACCCCAACTTTCGAAGACCGCATGTCAGCAATGAAGGCAAACCGCGATGCACACCAGATGAACTCTGGTCTGTACCACGCCAACATCAACGTGCTGGACAAGTCCACCCTCGAGGACGCCGTTGAGCACCCAGAGAAGTACCCGAACCTCACCGTTCGCGTCTCTGGCTACGCTGTTAACTTTGTCAAGCTGACCAAGGAGCAGCAGCTCGACGTTATCTCCCGCACCTTCCACCAGGGTTCTTAATCATGGCTGATGGCGTTACTGGTGTTGTCACCCTCTCTCCGGAAGAAGGAGAGCGTGTCCGCGGCGTAGCTGCGGGCCTGGGAGATAATGCACAACTCGATGACATTACCCGCCCGGAGCTCATGGAGGCGCGCCGTACCGGCGATATCGCCCTCGTGCACTCTTGGGAGCTCGTGACCGCCGTCGATGGCCCGGGAACCCGCATGACGATGTTCATGTCCGGATGCCCACTGCGCTGCCAGTACTGCCATAATCCAGACACCTGGGAGATGAAGACCGGCACACTGGAGCGGGTCGAGGATGTGGTCAAGCGCATCAAGCGTTATAAGCCCATCTTCCAAGCTTCCGGTGGCGGTCTGACCATCTCCGGTGGCGAACCCCTCTTCCAGATTTCCTTCACGCGCCGCGTGCTTAAGGAAGTCCACGATGCGGGTATTCACACCACCATCGATACGGCTGGGTACTTGGGCGCGCGCTTGCGCGACGAGGACCTAGACAATATCGACCTCGTGCTTCTCGACGTCAAGTCGGGCGACGAGGAAACTTACCGCAAGGTCACCCAACGCCAGCTCCAGCCAACACTGGATTTCGGCGACAGGTTGAACAAGATAGGTAAGCCGGTATGGATCCGCTTCGTAGTGGTGCCTGACCTCACGGACTCGCCAGAGAACGTGGAAAATGTGGCCAATATCGTGGCTCGATGGAAATCTAACGTCGAACGCGTCGAGGTCTTGCCCTTCCACAATATGGGCAAGGACAAGTGGGAAGGCCTAGATATGACCTACCAGTTGGCAGACACGAAGCCGCCAAAGCCGGAGGACGTGGAGAAAATCCGCGACGTCTTCCGCTCGAAGGGCTTGGAAGTCTACTAGCCTGGGAGGGCATGACCGACTACCGCCGCTTTGGCCACACAATTAAAGAGCACCACCTAGAAGTCCCGTGGGATTATTCCAATCCCCACGGGACTTTTGGGCTTTATGCCCGCGAAATCATCCCGCCCGGCGGAGAGGGCCTGCCCGCGTTGCTTTACCTCCAGGGCGGGCCTGGTTTCCCAGCACCCCGGCCGCTGACACCCACGGGGCTTATTGGCAAGGCACTGGAGCGGTACCGCGTGATCCTCATGGACCAGCGCGGCACCGGCCGATCGCACCGCATCGATGCATTGAGCCCGGCCGCGGAGCGCACCGCAGCGCACTTGGCGTTGCTGCGCCAAGATAATATCGTCCGCGACGCCGAGCGTTTGCGCGAGCACCTCGGCCTGGAGAAGTGGTCACTTTTTGGCCAATCTTTCGGTGGCTTCTGCATTACCGCCTACCTATCCCAGGCGCCCGAGCACATTGAGCATGCATTTTTCACCGGCGGCATCCCCACGCTGAAGGGGGCAGACGATCTCTACCGCGCCACTTTTAGCAAGCTCAAGGCCCGCCAGCAGCGTTTCTACCGCGAATTCCCGTGGGCCCAGGACAGCATTGAGGAGATCATCTCCCACTTGGACAATTCGGATGAGCGCCTTCCCACCGGAGAGCGTCTGTCCTCGCTGCGGTTTCGCACCATCGGTATTGAGCTCGGCCGCGGCACCGGTTTTGATTCGCTGGCTTATCTGCTGGAAGAGCCTTTCCGCACCGTGGCAGGGGAGAAGCGGCTGCGCGGCGATTTCTTGGTGGACGTCGGCCAGCGCGTGAGCTTTGCAGACGGCCCACTCTATGCCGCCATCCATGAATCCATCTATGGTGGCGCCGGGGGCCAGGCCGCTACTAATTGGGCGGCGCACCGCGTGCGCGAGGAATTCCCGGAGTTTGCGGAGTCTGGCACGTGGTTGACCGGCGAGCACATCTTCCCCTGGCAGTTCGACGAGGACCCGGCCTTGCACGCGTTTGCCGACGCCGCCCATGGCCTCGCCCGCCACGAATTCTCCCCGCCCTATGCGCTCGGTGAGGTGCCGACCACGGCCGCGGCCATGTATGTCGATGATATTTTCGTTCCGCTCGAAGAATCCTTGGCTACCGCCGCCCACCTGGGGGACCTGCGGCCGTGGATTAGCAACGAGTTCCAGCACAACGGCATTCGCGAAGACGGTGCGACCATCCTGGGCAGGCTTTTTGCGCTTATCGACGATCACTAGCGTTTCGCTATTTCCTATGCGAAAATATTGGTGATTGTCACGACATTTAGGGAGATATTTTGATCGCCACCATAGTTATAGTCCTCATCCTGTTGCTTATCTTGGGAACCCTCTTTGATGGCTATTTCATCGTTCGCACTCGCGAAGCTGCCATCTTGGAGCGCTTGGGTAAATTCCAAAAGGTGGCGCATGCTGGCCTGCACTTCAAGATGCCGTGGGTAGACCGCGTACGCGATAAAATTTCGCTGCAGGTGCGCCAGCTGGATGTGATGGTGGAGACCAAGACCAAGGACAATGTCTTCGTCCAGATCCCTGTGGCCGTGCAATACGAGGTAGTTGAAGGCCGAGAGCGCGAGGCATATTACATGCTCTCCAACCACGAACAGCAGATTGTGGCCTACGTGCAGGATAATGTTCGTTCCTCCGTGGCGAATATGGACTTGGATGATTCCTTCTCCTCCAAGGACACCATTGCTCGCAATGTTGCGGCTTCCCTGCGCGATAATATGGCCGAGTACGGCTGGAACTTTGTCAACACCCTGGTTACCGATATCCGCCCCGATTCCCGCGTACGCGAGTCCATGAACTCCATTAACGCGGCGCAGCGTGAGCGTGAAGCGGCCGTCGCCCAAGCAGAGGCCGAGAAGATCCGCGTGGTCAAAGAGGCCGAGGGTGCCGCCGAAGCAAAGAAGCTGCAGGGACGCGGCGTTGCGGACCAGCGCAAGGAAATCGTCGAGGGCATTGCCCAGCAATACGAAATGCTTCGCGACGCCGGCGTGGAAGAATCCCCCGAGGCGCTCATGCTGGTCTCTCAATACCTTGACGCGATGGTCGATGTCTCCCACAACGGCCAGGCCTCTGTGCTGTACATGCCCTCCAACCCGCAGGGCATGGGTGACCTCTTCAGCGGCATGCGCGACGTGCTCATGGCCAACCGCGCCCTCGACTCCGCCGAGGGGGCGCCTCAGCACCGCCGCCCGCAGCCGCACAAGCCATCCCGCGCCGAGGAAATCGAGCGCGAGTCCAAGCGTCAGGCAGAGCGTGCCAAGCGCGAAGCCATCGCTGCCTCCCAGCGTGCTGAGCAGGAGCGCTCCGAGCAAAATCGCGGTGAGCAACAGGCGCAGCAGGGCCAGCACTCCACCGCGCAGCCCCAGGCTGCCCGCGAGTACTTCCAGCAGCTGCGCGACCAACTCAAAAACGAGGACTAGCCCTGAGCATCGATAACCTCTTTGACGCCTATACCGCCCAGCGCGGTATTACCCGCCGCGCAGAAGTTGTACCCGACCACGAGTGTCAGATTTTCCCCGCCGAGACCAGGGCTGCCTCACAAGTCGATGCCTTAAACGCTGCCCGAAGCCTCGTTCACGACGCCCTTTCTGCCGACCAAGAGCATGAGCCCCAGCGCGACGGGGACAATTCCGACAACAAGTAGGTAGGTCCGCTCCGCACCCGCCGAGGAAGGGTCATACAGCGTCGACAGCGTTCCCGCTAGCGAAGTTCCAATGGCCATGGTGAGGAAATACAGCGCGGAAAAGCGCGTCGCGTACGCTCGCGGCGCGTGCGCGGCCGATGCCGCCATACCCACCGGCCCGATAAATAGCTCGCCGAGCGACATCAACAAGATGGTCACGGCCAACACCACAAATGGCGTTGAATTTTCTCCGCCCCCGACGAACGGCAACAGCACAAACATTCCGGAACCTGCCACCATGATGCCTACGGCCATCAGCACACGCCGCGAGCATGCCCACCGAGACATGCTCGCCGCCAGCGGTAGGGACAATGCCAGGATGAACAGTGGATTGAGCGATTGCGTCCATGCCGCCGGAATCTCAAACCCGCCGACCATGCGGTCTACACGTTGATCCGAGTACACGGCTAGCACCCCGTAAATCTGCGGCTGGAGAGTCCAGTAGGCCGTCGAGCAGAAAAAGAGCGGGATATACGCCAGAACCTGCTTCCGCTCCGGCACGCTGACCCGCGGGGATCGCAGCATGCTGGCGAAGAGAGCGAGGGCGGCCGCGATCGTCGCAAAGAGCAAAAGCATGGCGAGCTTGTCTGGTGGGACCGTCACCGCGACCGCGACGCTGCCCACTACAGCCACCACAGCTACCGCCGCGGCCTTGCCTGGCGCGGCAGTAGGGTTGGGAGGCCGGGTATCGAACTCCGTGACTACCCGCTGGAGCAATAACCCGTAGAAGACACACCCGCAGCACATGAGGCCTGCGGCTGCGAGGAAACCGGCATGGTAGCCGTGCTTTTGTGCCAGCCAGCCCGTGAGCATCGGTCCGAGTAAAGCGCCGATATTTATCCCCAGGTAAAAGATTTGAAAAGCCCCATCCCGTGCGCCGGCTGTGGGAGGAAAAGCCGCGCCCAGAATGGTAATTGCCGCCGTTTTAAGCAGCCCTGAACCCAGCGCAAGCGGCAACAGTCCGGCCACGAGGCCCGCCATACCAGGCACCAAGGACAGCGAAAGGTGCCCGCACATGAGCAGACTCGCGCCGGCAAGCAACGTGCGTTCGGCACCTAGGAGCCGGTCGCTGACCCACCCGCCAACGAACGTGCACAGGTAGAGCAGACTGCCGTAGGCACCGACGAGCGCCGTGGCCTGCGCCTGGTCCATGCCGAGTCCGCCGGAGGTGGAATAGAGATAGTAGGCGAGGATGGCCTGCATGCCGTAGAAGCTAAAGCGCTCCCACATTTCAATTCCGGCGATTGCTGGCAAAGACACCGGTAAACGCCGAATTGAACGATGTTTAATAATTGTCATAAAAGCACTATAACGGCCGAAAGTCTGTGATAAACCTAAAATCATGGATATTTCAGCGGAGGACATTGCCGCTCTCGACGCACGCCACATTTGGCATCCCTACGCCGAGCCAGGCGAGCCCACGCTTGTGGTGGACTCGGCCGCCGGCGTTTATTTAACACTCGCGGATGGCACCACGCTTATCGACGCCATGTCTTCCTGGTGGGCCGCCGCCCACGGCCACAGTCACCCACGGCTCAAGGCGGCAGCGAACGAACAAATCGAGAGGGTGAGCCACGTCATGTTCGGCGGACTCACCCACGAACCGGCTGCGCGGCTTACTCGTAACCTCATGGAATTAACGCGTGGTGATTTTGAGCAGGTCTTTTATTCCGATTCCGGATCTGTATCGGTAGAAGTAGCCATCAAAATGGCACTGCAGTATGCCCGTGGCGCAGGGCACCCAGAGCGCACCAAGATGCTGACATGGCGATCGGGGTATCACGGCGATACCTTCGCGGCGATGAGTGTGTGCGATCCCGAAGGCGGCATGCACTCGATGTGGACCGGTACCTTAGCTCAGCAGATTTTCGCCCCGGCGCCGCCCACTCGCGGGGCTAGCCCGGCCGAGCGCGCGAACTATCTGCGCGAGCTGGAAGCGTGCATCACGGAAGAAGTTGCGGGGCTAATTATTGAACCTGTAGTCCAAGGTGCGGGTGGCATGCGCTTTCACGACCACGAGCTGGTCCGCGGGGCCCGAGAAATCTGCGACCGCCACGGTATCGTGCTGATCGCGGACGAAATCGCCACCGGGTTCGGGCGAACCGGCGAACTTTTTGCCACCCAAGCCGCTGGCGTTGTGCCAGATATCATGTGCGTTGGCAAGGCGATGACCGGCGGTTTTATGACCATGGCTGCCACGCTCGCCACCGCGAAGGTGGCCGTGGGGATGCGTCCGCGCGCGCTAATGCACGGACCAACATTTATGGCTAATCCACTCGCTTGTGCCGTTTCGGCCGAGGCAACTGCGCTCATTTTGGAGGGCAATTGGCGCGAGCAGGTAGCCGGCATCGAAAAGCAGCTGCAACGAGGGTTTGAGGGCCTGTCCGAGGAACCTGGGGTAGCCGACGTGCGCGTACTTGGCGCCATAGGTGTGGTGGAAATGGAACGCGATGTAAATATGTCCGCAGCGACGGCCGCAGCCGTAGACCAAGGTGTGTGGTTACGTCCGTTCGGCCGGTTGATTTATATCATGCCGCCGTTTATCAGCACCGCAGATGAAATAGCGCAAATGTGCCGCGGCGTGCGCGCTGCGGTGGCAGGAGGACGACAGTGATTATTTATGTAACGGGAACGAATACGGACGTCGGCAAGACTGTGGCCACGGCCGCGCTCGCCAGCGCGTTCAAGCAACGCGGCCGCGAGGTCATCTACGCCAAACCGCTGCAGACGGGGGAGCCGGAAGGCAAGGGGGATGCGGCGACCGTCGGCAAGCTGGCGGGGGTGGAGGTAGCAGAGATGGTGCGCTTTCCGGAGCCACTGGCGCCGAATCTTTCTGCGCGCCGGGCCGGCATGCCCCAACCCAGCCTGCAGGAACTTAAAGAGTGGATTGCCGCCCTTGACGCACCCGGCCGTGTGGTGCTCGTGGAAGGCGCCGGCGGGCTCCTCGTGCGTTTAACGGACGCCTATACGCTTGCCGACGTCGCCGATAGGCTCCTCATCGTCACCTCCCTTAACCTAGGAAGCCTCAACGCGGCCGAGCTGACCGTGCGCGAGGCACAACGCCGTGGAATTGAGGTGCTCGGGCTAGTTGGTGGCTCGCTGCCGGCCGATCCGGACTTGGCTACGCGCCTGAACCTGGAGGAGATGCCGGAGGTGACAGGCTGTACGTTGTGGGGCAGCCTGCCGGAGGGCATGGCGCGCATGGCACCGGCCGATTTCGCGCGGGTAGCCGCGGAAGTCTACGCGGACTTTGTCGAGCACGCCGAGTAGCGCTACCTCGCAGAGGCAGCGCTAGCGGACCCAACGTACCTTGCCATTGACTCGGGCAAGGCGCCCACGCAGCGGCGGGGCATTCGGATCATCTTGGTTGACCCCGTTGTGATACGGGCAGCACACGGTGAGGTTGTCCATATTGGTCAGTCCTCCGTGCTTCCAAGCCTTCAGGTGATGGATCTGGGCCTTGTCCGCCGGGTGGTTGCACGGCGGCCACGGGCAGGTAGGGTTTTCGGCCGCGGCCATCTGCCGCTGTTTCTCGGTGGCGTAGCGCGAGGTGCGATACAGGTTGACGGGGCCTTTAACGGGATGGATAAGGGTGGCTAGTCCGTGCTCGGTGAAGGTGCGCTCGACCAACTCGGCACCGGTAATGGTGGCGCCATTAGTCAGCCGCAGGGTGACTTCTTCACCGTCGCCATCCAAGATGCGGTCCAGCGCGTTGAGCGGGATGATGACGTTGGTTGTGGTGCGCGCCGAAGGCGCACCCGTGCCGCGAAGGAGATCGCGCAGGGAATCGAGTGGGCGCGCGGGATCGAGCGCGGCGTCAAACTCCGCGAGGAAGGCCGAGGGGGCGGTAATCCGCATGGTCCAGGGGCCATTCGGGCGGCGAAGGAGCTGGACCCCTTCGCGGGGCGGCGTGCGGCGCGGGCGGAGGTCGCGCAGGCGTTGCTTGGCGCGGCGGGCGATTTCAGAGGCGGGGCCTCGCAGGCGGCACAGCTCTACCCGCAAGTTCCACGCATCGCGCTGTGTGCGCACGCGGGAGACATATTTTTCAATCAGCTTGAGCGTTATGAGGTCATGGTGGCGAGCGGCCGTGGCGGCGTGGCGTTGCTTCCGGCTGAAGCGGGTTGGGCCGTAATAAACTGCGGCAAGCGCGCGGAGGTTGCGAGCTTCTACATCTGGTAGACCCAGCTCGATGAGGGCGCGCTCAGACATGCCGCGGGCCTCGGCGAGGATATCCATCGCCGAGGCTATGTGGGAGGCATAAGCCTTCAGTGCGCTCATGGCCGCAACTCTAAACAGGACCGGCAGTAGAACCGAGTCGTAGACGGCCGCAGCTGTGGATAGCTTGTTTAAGTGTCAACTGCCTGCGGTGGGCGGAAGTGGCACAAAGGCGCGAAACGAGCGCGCTTTAGATCGCTACCACCGTGCTAGAAAGGCCCCCGGATCGCGCGCAGTTGCGCAATTGCACCGTACGGCCAGGCTGTGGATAAGGAGACCGGCCCGGTCAATGCGTTCGTCACTGCGCTGGACGACGCCGCGCTAGTTTAGGCCCTTCATCACGCGGGCGACGTGGCCGGTGGCCTTGACATTGTAGTGCGTCTGGCCGATGGTGCCGTCCGGCTCGACCAAGAAGGTGGAGCGGATAACGCCCTGGACAACCTTGCCGTAATTCTTCTTTTCCCCAAACGCGCCGTAGGCGGTCATGACGGACTTATCCGGATCCGACAGGAGCGGGAAGTTCAGCTCATGGTCCGCGCGGAATTTTGCCAGCGCCTCTGGCTTATCGGGCGAGATGCCTACGACGGCAATATTGAGATCATTGAGCTGCTCCAAGGAATCACGGAAATCGCAGGCCTCCTTGGTGCAGCCCGGGGTATTGGCGCGGGGGTAGAAATAGACGAGTACGCGTTGGCCTGCGTAATCGGCGAGGGAAACGGTGTTTCCGGCGTCGTCGGCAAGCGCAAAGGCAGGGGCGGTATCTCCAACGTTCAATCGGTTTTCAGTCATGGTTCCCACCCTACTTACCGGCCGGGCTGCACGCTTTTGCACCGGCGGGGTAGAATGAGCCCGTTAAGAGCGAACCTAAGTTAAGAGGAGAACTTCGTGGCACGCAATATTGAAGACATTCAACGCGATATCGAGCGCACTCGCCGCCAGCTGGCCGGCACCCTGGACGAGCTTGCGCAGCGCAGCAAGCCGCAGAACTTTGCCAACGAGGCCAAGACCGCGGCTACCGATAAGCTGCAGGACCGCAACGTGCAGATGGCCCTTGGCGGCGTCGGCGCCGCTGTGGTTGGACTAATTGCTTTCTCAGTCTTCCGCTCTCGCCGCCGCAAGAGCGACTTGAAGGAGCTGCAGCGCCTGCTGTCCGAGCGCCACTAATTACTAATTAAGGAAGTCCCCGCACACCGCGGGGACTTTTTTCGTAGGCTGGGTTGGGATGAAGACACCAATCCCTTTTTATTTGCAGGAAATCCTCAATAAAGTGCGCGATAATCGCGACGGCACCGTGGCGGATTATATTCCGGAGTTGGCTAAGGCGGAGCCCGAGTACCTCGGCGCCGCGATGTGCACCACCACCGGCCACGTATATTCTGCGGGCGATGATGAGGTGG
Source organism: Corynebacterium sp. KPL4035 (assembly GCF_037908325.1). Taxonomy (NCBI): domain Bacteria; kingdom Bacillati; phylum Actinomycetota; class Actinomycetes; order Mycobacteriales; family Corynebacteriaceae; genus Corynebacterium; species Corynebacterium sp. KPL4035. The sequence goes on from NZ_JBBMGF010000004.1 coordinate 51,961, forward strand.
AATTTACCCTGCAATCCCTGTCTAAACCGTTTGTTTACGCGCTGGCGCTGCAGGAGCTCGGCCTTTCCGCGGTGCGTGAGATAGTGGGCATGGAGCCTTCGGGGGAGGCTTTCAATGAGCTTTCGCTCAACCGTGATGACCACCGGCCGGTCAACCCCATGATCAATGCGGGCGCGATTGCGGTCACGCAGTTGATTAATGGCGTGGATTCGGAGCCGGCCGCGCGCGTGGAGCGGCTGCGCACCTATTTCTCCCGGTTGGCAGGCCGCGACTTGCTTATCGACGACGCCATGCGCTCCTCCGAGCTCGATGTCAGCGAACGCAACCTTTCGCTAGCGCACATGCTGCGCAATTACGACATCATCCAGGACGAGGCACACGATGCGGTCTCGACGTATATCGAGCAGTGTTCGATTGTGGTGACGGTGCGGGACTTGGCCGTGATGTCGGCAACTCTGGCCAATGGTGGGGTGCAGCCGGTAACGGGAGACAAGATTTTGGATGCGGACGTGTGCCGACTGACGCTGTCAGTGATGAGCTCGGCCGGCATGTACGACGGCGCCGGCCGGTGGATGGCCGAGGTGGGAATCCCGGCGAAGTCGGGTGTTTCAGGTGGCCTCTTGGGCACGCTGCCCGGCCAGCTGGGTGTGGCGACGTTCTCGCCGCGGCTGAACAAGGAGGGCAACTCGGTGCGCGGGGTGGATGCGTTTAAGTTGTTGTCGAAGGATATGGGCCTGCACCTAATGTCTACGGATGAGCGCTATGGCGTGAACCCAGTGCGCAAGGTGGAGCAGGATGCCGAGCTGACCGTCATCTATCTGCAGGGCCTGATTAACTTCAACGCGGCCGAGACCATCTTGTACGAGCTGATGGAGTCGGATTTTGGCGAAGGCACGGTGGTGCTCGAGCTATCGCATATCACCGGTACGAACCGCATGGGCCGGCGCATGCTGAAAGAGGGGCTGCGCCGAATTCGCGAGTCTGGCTTCGATATCGCCATCGTGGATCCGGATGGAGAGCTGGAAGATCGCACCATGTCGGACGGCACCGAGGTGCCCAAGGGCGAGCCGGAAGACTATGCGATCAACGGTGAACCCGTTTAGGTTTGGGTTACCTTACTTAGTCGGGTTAGGATGTCCTATGTAAGGCCCATCGCGGCTGCTGCGAGGGCATCCAACGACCAAGGACTAAAAATGGCTCATACTCCCCTTAAGGTGATGGCGGTTGTGGCGGCGTCGGCAATGGCGCTGGTCGGCTGCGGTGCGGCCGAGGAAGTAACCGGCGGAGCAAACGACGATGCTGCCTTCTCTTTTACTGATATCACCGGCCGTGACGTGGAACTGGATAAGGCTCCCGATCGCGTGATTTTGGGGGAGGGTCGATCGATTTTTGCCACCGGTGTACTCGACCCCGATAATCCACTGGACAAGGTCGTTGGCATCGGTACAGATCTCAAGCAGAACGTGCCGGATTACTACAAGGCGCTGGAAAAGGAACTGCCGTCCGTAAACGAGGTTCCAGAGATCGGCGGCTTTGCCAAGGGCGATGTCACCGTAGAAAAACTCGTGAGCCTAGACCCGGATCTCATTGTGCTCTCGCTGGATCAATACGATGCCTCCCGCGAAGCGGGCCTGACTGACAAGATGGAGCAGGCCGGCCTGAAGTACGCGGTGACCGACTTCCGCCGCGACCCGCTGGAGAATACGCCTAAGACCATGGACATCTTCGGCGAGATCTTCGGCCAAGAGGAGCGCGCTGAGGAATTCAACGCGGACTGGCAAGAGACGGTGGATCTGGTTGAAGACCGCGCAGAGAAGGTAAAAGATAAACCAAAGACCTTCGTTTGGAGAGCAGCAGGTGTCTCCGATTGCTGCGGTTCGTGGAACGATTCCAATATCTCCCAGCTGGTCAACGCGGCCGGCGGCGAGAATATCGGCGATAAAGTCATTCCGGGCGAGTCCGGCACAATCACCCCGGAAAAGGTCCTGGAATCTGACCCGGATATGATCATCGCCACCGGTGGCGATTGGTCCGAGATGAAGGACGATGAAGGCCACCCTGTCGGATACGCTGCAGTGGGCTACGGCATTGATGAAAAGGAAGCCAAGGGCAGCATCGCGAAGCTGCCGGAGAAGCAGGCTGGCTTCGATAAGCTGCGTGCGGTTAAGGAGCACCACCTGCACAGCATGTGGCACCAGTTCTATGATTCGCCGTTTAACTACCTGGCACTGCTGCAGGTGGCGGAGTGGATCGACCCGGAGGCGTATGCCGATATGGACGTCGCCAAGCAGTGGATGGATGCGCAAGAAAAGTACTCGCCGGTCTCCGGCGAGGGAACCTTCTTTAGCACCAACTAATGCAGGGCGCAGAGGTAGCCGCCCTCGCGCGGCAACATAAGAAGTTAACCTGGCAACGCATCGGCATCGTTGCGGGCCTGACGCTGATTGCGGCCGTGGCCTTTATTATCAGCAACTTTGTGGGCGCGATTGATATCAGCCCGGCCGAGGTCATGAAGGGCATCGTGAATCCCGCGGGGCTGGATGACCAGACGCGCACGGTGCTGTGGCAGCTGCGCCTGCCCATGGCCGTGATGGCCGTGCTCATCGGCATGGCCCTGTCTTTGGCTGGCGCGGAGATGCAGACCATCCTCAATAACCCGCTGGCTGAGCCTTTTACCCTCGGCATTTCTGCGGCCGCCGCGTTTGGCGGCGCCACCTCCATCGTGCTCAAGTGGCAGCTGATTGCGCAGCCGCAGTTCAACCTGGCGCTGATGGCGTGGCTTGCTGCCGCGGTGGCTACGGCCATTATTGTTATCGCGGCCGTTATCCGCGGCGCGAAGGCGGAGACCATGGTGCTGTTGGGCATCGGCTTGGTGTTCTTCTTCCAAGCCATGCTGGCGCTCATCCAGTACCAGTCCTCGGCCGAAGCGCTGCAACAGATCGTCTTTTGGTCCATGGGCTCACTTACCCGCGCCAATTGGGCGGCCAACGGCGTACTGGCCGCCGTGCTGATTATCGCCCTGCCCATCCTATGGGCGCTGGGCTGGCGCCTTACTGCCTTGCGGCTTGGCGACGCCCGCGCTACCGCCATGGGCATCAATACCTCCCGTCTGCGCGTTGTAGTGCTCATCGTGGTTTCGCTCGTTGCGGCGACCACCGTGGCCTTCGCAGGCATCATCGGCTTCATTGGCTTGGTGGGCCCGCACATCGCCCGCATGCTGGTGGGCGAGGACCAGCGCTACTTCTTGCCGGCCTCCATGGCGGCGGGCGCGGCCGTGATGTGTGCCGCGCATGCGGTGAGCCTGATGATTAAGCCGGGCCTGGCTATTCCCATTGGCATCGTTACTTCGCTTCTGGGCGTGCCATTCTTCATTGCTATCGTCATGACCCGAAGGAGGGCACTGTGGACGTAGAACTGACAATTTCCGGCCTAAGTGCGGCCTATGGCAAGCATCGCGTGCTGGAGTCCGTGGATGTGGAAAAGCTCCACGGCGGGCAGCTAGTTGGCCTTTTGGGGCCGAATGCCTCCGGCAAGACCACGCTTATCAAGTCCCTAGCCGGCGTGCACCGCGGCTGTGACGGCGAGGTGGATTTCCGCGTCGATGGCACGGCCCCGCGCGGCAAGCGACGCCGCCAGCTTATCGGCTACGTGCCACAGGACCTTACGAGCACGGCCGCGCTGCGGGCCTTTGAAGCCGTGCTGATTTCCGCGCGCCGGGAGGCCTGCGAAGAGCCGATTACACGCACGGGTGAGGTGCTGCACTCCTTGGGGCTGGACGCGATTGCTTCGCGCTACCTCAATGAGCTCTCTGGTGGCCAGCGTCAGCTTGTGGCGGTGGCACAGATGCTGGTGGGCAATCCAGGCCTCACGCTTTTCGACGAACCCACGTCCGCCCTCGACCTCCATCACCAGATCTTTGTCTTGGATGAGGTCCGTGCCAAAGCGCAGCGCGATGGCAGCCTGGGACTTGTGGCCATCCATGACATCAACCTGGCCGCGCGCATGTGTGACCAGCTGGTGGTGCTTAAAAAGGGTCATATTCGTGCTCAAGGTAGCCCTGCGGACGTTCTCACGGGGGAGCTCGTGGAAGGCGTGTATGGGGTAGAGGCGGACGTCGTCCAGCATGGCGGCGCTCCACTCATTGCCCCGTTGCGGGTGAGATAGCACAAGGCCGGGTAATCGCCCGGCCTATTTTTATTAGTTTTAGTGGTGAGCCATCAGGCATCTGGTTTCTTGGCGCCGTGAGCACATAAGTCATGTGCGGCGCGGTGACAAGGACTGGCTCATAAAAAGAAAAATCTCGAGGTGCCGTTCTAAGAACAACGCCTCGAGATTCGTATTGTGCGCCATCAGGGAATCGAACCCCGAACCCACTGATTAAGAGTCAGTTGCTCTGCCAATTGAGCTAATGGCGCATTGTTGACTTCCTGCCGTGTGGCTCTCTGTGCAACGAGTAGATACTCTAGCAGCCATTCTTTAAAAGTGTAAAATCGCCTGTTCAAAGCGGTTTTTGAAGGGTGTATAACAAATTGGTTAATGCCTGAAGTGGCTTCTGGTAATTGGCGGAGGGAGACGCTAATCTATGTTGGTCTTTGAAAGCAGCAATTACGTGTCTAAGGGCAACTCAGTGAAAAATTCCCTCCCTATCGCGCGCCGTCTCGTAGCGGCCGTGGGCGTTGCGTGCATTTCCCTAGCCGCCGCCTCCTGCTCCTCTGATTCCTCAGCCGAGAATCAGGCTGCCGACCAAGAATCCACCGCCGCCGCACATGCGGATGGAGACAAGGACGGCGGCAAAGAGTCCGACAAAAAGAAAGACGGCCTTGTAGCCTCCGTAAAGGACGGGGCGACGGATGTAGATCCGTCCAAGCCAATCACCGTGGAGACCACGGGCAAGCTCAAGAGCGTCACCATGACCAATGAAATGGGCGTGGAAGTTAAAGAAAAGCTCTCTAAAGACGCCAAGACGTGGTCTACTGCGGAGGACTTGGGCTATAACCACACTTATTCCATCGTGGCCTCCGATGTAGATGGCAACAAGAAGAGCCTCAGTTTTTCCACCCCGCAAGCAGCGGGTGTTGCCGAAGTCTCGCTTTCCCCTATCCCGGATTCTGAAGTCGGCGTCGGTCAGGTTATTGGGGTGAATTTCGGTGTGCCAATTACGGACCGGAAGGCGGCTGAAAAGACCATTACTGTGAGCACTAGCCCCAAGGTGGAAGGCGCTTTCCACTGGGTCAATAACCAGGAGGTGCGCTGGCGTCCGAAGGATTACTGGGAGCCGGGCACTAAGGTTGAAGTAAAGGTGGACCAGTATGGCAAGGACCTAGGTGGGGGAATCTATGGCGGTGAAAACGCCAAGACGAATTTCACCATCGGTGACCGCACGGTGGCCATTATTGATAACGCCACCAAGACGATGAAGGTCTTTAAGAATAAGAAGTTCTTGCGTGCCATCCCGGTCTCGCTTGGCCGCGATTATCAGTACGATACGCCCAATGGCCGCTACGTTATCGGCGATGAGCACCCGCAGCTAGTCATGGACTCGGAGACCTTTGGCCTAGCCCATGACGCGGGCGGCTACCGCACGAACGTGGACTGGGCTACGCAAATGTCTTATTCCGGCATCTATGTCCACTCCGCTCCGTGGTCCGTGTGGGCGCAGGGCAATACCAATACGTCCCACGGTTGCGTCAACGTGACGCCGGAGGCTGCGCAGTGGTTCCAGGAGACGATGAAGCGTGGCGACGTGGTGCGGGTATTCAACACCTACGGCGAGACGCTCAACGCCTTGGATGGCCTCGGTGACTGGAATATGTCCTGGGACGAGTGGTCCAAAGGCAACGCGGACGCTAATCAGTAGCGCCTAACGGCCGCACAAGGCAAAAGCGCATGGCTACAGTGGTGGCCATGCGCTTTTCTGTTTTGGACCGCGGGGCAGCCGGCCCACTGGGTCAGGTGGCCGAGCACGCCCGGCACGTAGAGAAGTTAGGGTTCAGCGCTTTCTAGTGGCCGAACATCACGGTGTGCCGGGAATACCAGCGGGGCAGCCGGGGATGCTCGCGGCGCACGTTGCGGCACAGACGCAGCGCATTCGGGTGGGCACGGCCGGCATTATGTTGCTCAATCACCCGCCGTTTCTGGTGGCCGAGCAGATTAATCTCCTCGAGGCGCTGTATCCCGGGCGCATTGATATAGGGATTGGCTCCTCCGTCGGGTTTACCGCGCCGGTGCGAAAGGCGCTGCGCCAGGGGGAGCCGGCCGAGGTGAAGCAGCGCTTCGAGGCGGAGCTAGCCACGCTCTTGCGCTACCTGCGCGGCGAAGAGGCGGTGACGGTCCGGCCTGAGTATAGGGGCACCCCGCTCTATGTTTTGGCGGGCTTTCGCTCGGCAATGGTGGCGGCAAAGTTGGGACTTGGTGTCATTCTGGGCGGTCCTGTAGCCACGCAGGAGGCCGCTGCGCGAGTGTATCGCGAACATGCGCTTGCCGACGCCCCGCCTATTATCTCTTCGCTCAATATCGCCGTTGCCGAGACGTCCGCGGCCGCCCGTGATCTCTTGTTGCCGGAAGCCTATGCGAAGGTGCGAGCGCAATCGACCGGCGAGTTCGCGACCTTGCGGCCGGCGGGCGAGCTGGACATGGATGCCCTCACGGGGCAGCAGCGACGGCGCATTGAGGAGGCGTTGGCCCATGACGTTTGGGGAACGGTGGAGGAAGTGAGGGAGGAACTAAGGGGCGTCGGCAAGCGGCTAGGCGTTAGTGAGTTTGTGGTCACCGGAGATATGCCAGATGTTGCTGGCCGGGCTCGTTCGGAGGAGCTGCTGGCGAGCATGCAGGTAGAAAACTGAAAAAGCCCGAGCGCAAGGCTCGGGCACTTGGGGTGGCTGACGGGACTCGAACCCGCGACACCCAGGATCACAACCTGGTGCTCTACCAGCTGAACTACAGCCACCATCGCTGCTTTAAAGCAACGAGATATAGGTTAACTCACGCCGCCTAAATTACAAAAACGCCTGGTAATCTGCGGTGGTTTCCGCCTTTATCTGTTCCGCCTCGGGGGAGGTAGGGCCCTCATCGGTGCGGAAGACGCTGCGGCGGTAGAAGTCTAGCTCGCGGATGGATTCGATGATGTCCTGCAGTGCGCGGTGGACCATGCCTTTATCGGGCTGGTTGAAATAGGCGCGCGGGTGCCAGCGGCGGGCAAGCTCCTTGATGGTGGACACGTCGATCATGCGGTAGTGCAGGGCACTATCGAGCCGGGGCATATAGGTGCGGATGAAGGTGCGATCAGTGGCGATGGAATTGCCGGCCAGGGGAGCGGGGTGCTCCGGATCGCAGTACTCGTTGATGAGCGCAAGTACGGCATCTTCGGCCTCGCCGATGGAGGTGGTGGACTCGCGGATTTCTTTATCCAACCCGGAATTGGCATGCATCTCGGTGACGAAGGAATCCATCTGTGCCAGCTCCTCCTCGGTGGCGTGGACGACCAGATCGATGCCCTCTCCCAGGATGTTGAGATTGCCATCGGTGATGACGGCGGCGACTTCGACGATGACATGGCGCTCGGGGTCCAGGCCGGTCATTTCCAAATCGATCCAAACGAGGCGGTCGTGCTTTGCGGCAATGTCGGAATGTGGCATGCGGCCCATTCTACTCCCGCCTCCTTTTACCCCTAGATGGGGTACGGGCGGGGTTGTTCTGGAGGGGTGATTGCCACTGGGTAGGGCGGCTTTCCCGCGAGTGTGTTTCTGTTCTGCATAAAAATAATTGGTGATTTGACTCATATCGTAGTGTGAGTTAGGGCATACTCTGGGTTATCGCTCTTCATTCGGGAGGTGCGACAGACTTAGGAGAGACCAGATGGCAAACTTCCTCGATGCCCTCAATACCGTAATTTGGTCCCCTGTCTTGGTGTTTTTATGCCTCGGCGCGGGTATTTATTTCACCGTGGTGACACGCGGTTTGCAGGTGCGCTGCATTCCGGACATGCTCAAGCAGATCGTCAACGGAGAAAAATCCGCAGACGGCGTTTCTTCCTTCCAATCCTTGATGGTCTCGCTATCTGGCCGCGTGGGTGTGGGTAATATCGCCGGCGTGTCCACGGCCATTGCCTTCGGTGGACCTGGTGCCGTGTTCTGGATGTGGGCAGTGGCGCTTTTGGGCTCGTCCACCTCGTTCATCGAATGTACGTTGGCCCAGATCTACAAGGAAAAGGACCAGGACACCGGCGAATACCGCGGAGGGCCTGCGTACTACATCGAGAAGGCCTACAAGCACACTAAAGCTGCACCCTTCATGGTGGTCTACGGAATCGTCTTTGCCGTCGCCATGATCCTGGCAACCAGCTACTTCCTTCCCGCAATTCAGGCCAACGCGGTAGCTGCCGCGGCCGATACCGCGTGGGGCGTGAACTCTACCTGGGCGGCCGTTGTCCTGGCGGGCATTTTGGCCATCATCATTATCGGTGGCGTGAAGCGTATTGCGAACTTCGCCACCATCGTCGTGCCCTTTATGGCGGTTATCTACATTGTGATTTCTGTGGTGGTCATGTGCATGAACTTCTCGCAGATTCCAGAGGTCTTCGGGCTTATCTTCAAATCTGCTTTCAATATGGAAGCCGGCTTCTCCGGCATGCTCGGCGCGGCCATCATGTGGGGTGTAAAGCGCGGCATCTACTCCAATGAGGCCGGTCAAGGCACCGGTCCGCAGTCCGCTGCAGCCGCTGAGGTTTCCCACCCAGCTAAGCAGGGCTTCGTGCAGTCCTTTGCGGTCTACGTCGATACGCTCTTTGTCTGTTCGGCTACCGCGTTCATGATCATTTCTACGGATATGTACACCGTCTTCCGCGGTAGCTCCGAGGATGGTGAAGTGGTCTACCACGGTTCGCTGCCAGAAGGCGTTGAGGTGGGGCCTGGCTATGTGCAGTCCGGTCTCGATAGCGTCTTTGCAGGATGGGGACCCACCTTCATCGCGGTCTCCATTGCCTTTTTCGCCTTTACGACGGTCCTAGCGTACTACTACATGTCCGAGGTTAACCTGACCTATTTCAACCGGTGGGTACGCTCCCGCGCTGCTCGCCGTGGCCTGATTTGGGTGCTGCGCGCGCTGATTATTGTCTCCGTCATCGTCGGTGCTACCACCAGCCCGGGGGCGGCGTGGGCGCTCGGTGATATCGGCGTTGGCACGACGGCATGGCTTAATATCATTGCCATCCTCTTCCTCCAGGTTCCTGCCATCAAGGCACTCAAAGACTATGAGAAGCAGAAGAAGGCTGGCAAGGATCCGCAGTTCGACCCCGAGGCCTTGGGAATCAGGAATGCAGACTTCTGGGTAGAGCGCAAACGAGCACGCGGCGAGGACAGCGTGCTCAAAAACAAGGATCTAGAAGACGCCGGGGCTTAGCCCATCTTGGCGTAGAAGCTGCCCACCAGCGGTGCAATTACCGGGGTGGGCAGCACTTGGCTGAGGGTATTCATAGCCTTCGACAAGGGCCCTGGCACCACGCGGCGCTGGTTGCGGCGCATCGCTGCAATTGTTTCTTGGGAGCAAGACTCATAGGTGGTCCACAAGAAATCCGGAACTACCTTGTCCACGATTGATTGGTCTTCTTCGGCGATAGTGGCCTCGCGCACTGGGCCGGGGGCGAGCAGGGTGCAAGATACGCCGGAGCCCTTTAGCTCGTAGTGTAGGGCCTCTGTAAACGCATTAACGCCGGCCTTGGTGAAGACATAAGTGGCGTTATTGGGAATGGGGATATTGCCCGCGGCAGAGCCGACATTGCAAATGGCGCCGCTGCGGCGCGGCAGCATGTGTTCCAAGGCGGCCCGCGTGAGGTGATGGACAGCAGTGCCATTGAGCTCAAACTGGGTGGTCTCGTAGGACCAGTCCTGGTCCATGAAGGGGCCGAAGCTGGCGATGCCGGCGGAATTAACCAGGATCGACACCTCGTGGGTGGCGATGGTGTCGGTTACGCGGGCGACGTCGTCAGCCACGGCGAGATCCGCCGGTAGGGCGATGGCGTCAATATTGTGGCGCTGCTCGAGCTCCGCAGCAATGGACTCCAGTAACTCGCGGCGGCGGGCCACGAGGATGACGTTATAGCCCAGGGCAGCGAAATCCTGTGCCATGGCTTTGCCAATGCCTTGGCTGGCTCCCGTGACGAGGGCATAGGAGGTGCGGGAGGGGGCGGGAAGCGACATGGTTAATCCTTTCCGGGATGGGGCATGGTGAGACCTAGCGTAAACAAAAAGCCTTGAAGCGGCGAGAAACTCGGCGCCTCAAGGCTTCGCGCGGTGCCCCCAGCAGGATTCGAACCCGCGACACATGGGGTAGAAACCCACTGCTCTAATCCACTGAGCTATGGGGGCTTATGACCCACTCATAGTAGCCCACGACGGCGGGGAAACCTAAGCCAGGGTGCGCTGCGGGGCGCGCAGGATGTCTACCAAGTCTTGGGCGGCAGCGGTCAGCTCGCGATCCGTGCGGTAGGCCACGATGGCGTAGTAGTGCGGCAGCTCATCGGAAATTGGGCGGTTGATAATGCCCTGTGGCTGCACAGCAGGTGCGCAATTGGGCACGATACTTACGCCTAGGCCACTGGAGACCATGGGAATGGCGCTATTGAGGCTGGCTACCTCCTGGGTCCTTTCTGGCTTGAGGCCAGGGCGGCTATTCCACAGGTCGCTATAGAATTCTGCTAGCTCAGGAAGCTCGCGGCTGCGCGGCGGAATGAGCCAGGTTTCGCCGCGCAGGTCCGCGAGCGAGACGGGAGACTCAAGCCCTGCAAGGCGTTGGGGTAGGGCGACGGAGTAATCAAACGTGGCCACCTGGTGGATGGTGAGCTCGTGGGCGTAGCGGCGGAGGAAGGCTTTCGGGTCGGATGTCGGCAAAAGCGCTAGGTCTACCTGGCCATCCAGCAGGCGTTTGATGGCGGTGGCCGGCGCGGCGTCGTCCAGCGAGATAGTGGCAGTGGGGTAAATCCGCTTCAGTTCGGCCAGGGCGGAAGGGGTAAATTCCCAGTTCAAAATGGGGGCGGAGGCGAGGGAAACGGTGCTGGCCTTGTCGCCGGTGATTTCGCTGATATGGCGCTGGGTTTCGTTCAGTAAAGCGTCAACCTTGACGGCCGTTTCATAGACATAATCGCCGGCCTCCGTGGTGGAGACGCCGGAGCGCCCGCGCGAAAGGAGCTGGGCATTAAGTTCCTTTTCTAGCTTTCGTATGGAAAGGCTCAGGGACGGCTGGGTCATGTCGAGGGACTCGGCAGCGTGCGTGAAAGAGCCATTGTCTACAACGGCGCGAAAATAAAGAAGTTGACGGGTGTCCATAAGCTCCATCATGGCACATGTAAAGACAAAATGTGTGTTAGGTGGGGAACTAGGTTGCGCTATACAATGCGCACTATGGCAAATGAGCAGGTTAACAGTGTAAATAAAGCGGGGAAGAAACCTCGTTCTTCCTGGGGAATTTATGTCGCAGCGATGCTTATTGCCGGCTTGATCGCTGGTTTCATTTCCCTGTTTCTCCTCGCTGATTCCCTAGCGGCCCTGGGAATTCCAGACCCCGGCCGCATTACCACCTTTGGCCTGCCGCTCTTTCGCGGCTTGGCTTGGATACTCATGGCTTTGTCCATCGGCTCGTTCCTCGCCTCGTCGTTCCTCATTGCTCCGCGTGGAGACAACGCTGCGCTTATCGACGCCCCCTTGTCCGTCGACGGCCACATCGCCGCGCGCACAGGTACCTGGGCTTCCTTTGGTGTGGCGGCCGTGGGGCTAGTGGAAATTCCGCTCATTATGTCCGATCTCACCGGAGCGCCATTTTTTCAGGTATTTGAACCTTCCACTATGAAGATGGCGTTGACGGAAATTTCTACCACCATTGTGTGGGGAATCTCCGTACTCATCGCCCTTGTTGTGGGCGTTCTTGGCCTGTGCGGTCGCGGCTGGTCGATGCAGCCGGTGCTGCTTTTCTTGTCCATCTTGCAGGTTGTGCCCATCGGCATGGAAGGCCATTCCGCGGCTGGTGGTGACCACGACTATGGCACCAATTCGCTCCTGTGGCACTTGGTCTTTGTCATGCTGTGGGTAGGCGGGCTCATGGCGCTAATCGCCCATGGTCGGCGCCTTGGCCCCAATCTCGCCTTTGCGGTAAAGCGTTACTCCGGCATTGCCTTCATGGCCATTGTGGTGCTGGCAGTATCGGGCTTGATCAACACCCTCATCCGCATGAATATCTCCGATTTGGTGGATTCTGCCTACGGCATCATCTTGATCACTAAGTTCGTACTCACGATTTTGCTGGGAATCTTCGGCCTTGCTCACCGCGAGCTCACCATCCCGCAGCTGGGCAAGGATCCGCGCCTTTTTATCCGTATCGCCATTGTGGAAGTAGCGGTTATGGCCGGCACCATTGGCGTGGCCATTACGCTGGGTCGCACCGTGCCCCCAGCGCCGCGCGATCCGAATCTCAACTCGATGCAGATTTTGATGGGCTATGAGCTCTTTGAAAAGCCCACGGTGCTCAATGTGTGGACCATGTTCCGCTTTGACATCATGTTCGGCACCATTGGCCTGCTCTTGGCCGCGGCGTATGGCTACTGCGTCTACCGCGTGCATAAGCGTGGCCTGACGTGGAATAAGGGACGTACTGCATGGTTTATGAGCGGCGCGTTGGGTATGACCCTCGTGATGTCTACCGGCCTGGGACTTTATATGCCAGCGATGTACTCGATGCACATGTTGGTACATATGATTTTGTCGATGGCGGTACCGCTTCTGCTCGTCCTTGGTGCACCACTGACCCTGCTTATGGAGGCCTTTGAGCCTGGGCCAAAGGGTCAGCCGAGCCTGCATGACTATGCGCTGGCGGCCACCCAATCTAAGGTCGTCGCGTTTATTACCAATCCGTTTGTCAATCTCGTGCAGTACCTATTTTTCCTGTACGTGTTGTATTTGTTCCCGAGCCTGTATCAATTTGCCATCTCGGAACACGCAGGCCACCTCATTATGAACTTTGCGTTCATCGTTTCTGGCTGCTTCTACTTTTGGGAAATCATCGGGCCGGACCCGCTTCCCAATCGTCGATCTACCCCATTCCGCTTGGCCGTGCTATTCCTTTCCATGCCGTTCCACCTTTTTGCTGGTGTATATCTCATGCAGCTGCAAAGCGTGCTGGGTGCCGACTTCTATCAGTATTTGGACCTGCCGTGGGATCAGGATCTGCTCCAAGATCAGCGCGTGGGCGGCGGCATTGCGTGGGGCTTTGGCCAGTTCCCGCTGGTCATCGTCTTTGGCAAGCTCTTCCTGGATTGGCTGAGCGATGACCGGGCTACTGCCCGCCGCCATGACATGCAGGCGGATGCGGATGAGGATGCCGAATTGGAACGCTATAACGCGATGCTGCAGGATATGGGACACGGCGATGAATCGAGCTTCCGCGGGCGCTAGCCTGTGGATAACCGTCTAAAAATCCTCCCAAAAATCAATCTTTGTTGACGGTTCCAACAAGTTATTCACAGGGTTGGGGTTGCCGGCATGGTGCGGCTTGCGCGCCGGTATCAGGATGTGGAAACGAGCGAGGAAAACCAAACTCGCTTTCCCAACTATCCCAGCAAAGGATTTTCTAGCACCATGTCCCAATACCCAATTACCTTGACCGGTCGCCTCACCCGCGATCCAATCCTGACCAAAACCTCTACTGGCGCCTATAAAGCCAAGCTGCGCGTCGCGTCCTCTCGCCGGATTCCGGACCGCCAAGCCGATGCCGGTGTGGACAATATGGAAGGGCCAAACGCCAAGGCCCCGCAGTGGCGCGACGTGGACCACCTTTATATCGACGTCGAGATGTGGAATCAATTCGCCATCAACGTGCGCAAATCCCTGGCAAAAGGCATGCCTCTCGTCATTGTGGGTTCCCTCGTTACCGAACAATGGCGTGATGACCAGGGTGCCGATCATTTCCGCACGTATATTAAGGCGCAGTACGTGGGCCTGGACTTGAACCGTCACGTTATCGGTACAAAGCGCCTCGTCCCGCAGTACAACCAGGAAAATATCGCGGTCCCAGAGCTGGGGGACAATGCTATCGAACCAGACGTGGACCACAGCCTGCCGTCGCAGCAGGCGGGGCAGGGAGACACCGCTGCCGATACCGCAGCGGACCGCTACCTTGCCGAACGAGCCGCAGCTGCACGCGGTGGGGAAGAAGATGCCTTCGACGCCGAAGTGGAAGAGGAGGCTGCCGAGGCAGAATCCGCCCCAGTGAACGCTTAAGCGTTTCCTCCCTGGCTTGATCGCCTCGGGCGTACCTGACCCGAGGCACTCGAGCGGTGGTTCTGATGTAGTGTTTGTGTAGATAAATACGTCTCCCAAATTTTTGCAAAGGGGTAAAAGTGGGCGAATTCATCTACACGATGAAAAACGTGCGCAAGGCAATTGGCGATAAGGTCATCCTTGACGATGTAACAATGGCGTTCTACCCAGGTGCCAAGATTGGCGTGGTCGGCCCCAATGGTGCCGGTAAGTCCTCCATTTTGAAGATCATGGCCGGCTTGGACCAGCCTTCCAATGGCGAGGCCTTCCTAGATCCGGGCGCCACCGTGGGTATCCTGCAGCAGGAGCCGCCGCTCAACGACGAGAAGACCGTGCGCGGCAACGTCGAAGAGGGCTTGGGCGAAATCTTTGAAAAGAAGCAGCGCTTCGAGCAGATCGCCGAAGAGATGGCCACCAACTACAGCGATGAGCTCATGGAAGAAATGGGCAAGCTGCAAGAAGAGCTCGATGCCGCCGATGCATGGGAGGTTGACTCCAAGATCGAGCAGGCAATGGAAGCTTTGCGCTGCCCGCCTTCCGATGCCCCGGTGACCAACCTTTCTGGTGGTGAGCGCCGTCGCGTAGCGCTGGCTAAGCTCCTGCTTACCGAGCCGGACTTGTTGTTGCTCGATGAGCCTACGAACCACTTGGACGCCGAGTCTGTGCAGTGGCTGGAAAAGCACTTGGCTGATTATCCGGGCGCTGTCTTGGCCGTGACCCACGACCGCTACTTCCTCGACCACGTCGCGGGCTGGATTTGTGAGGTTGACCGCGGCAAGCTCTACCCATACGAGGGTAACTACTCCACCTACCTGGATAAGAAGCAGGAGCGTCTGGAGGTTGCCGGCAAGAAGGACGCGAAGCTGCGCAAGCGCTTGAAGGACGAGCTGGAGTGGGTACGCTCCGGTGCGAAGGCTCGCCAGGCCAAGAACAAGGCCCGTCTGGAGCGCTACGAGGAGATGGCTGCAGAAGCCGAGAAGTACAAGAAGCTCGACTTCGAAGAGATCCAGATTCCTACCCCGCCGCGCTTGGGTAATAAGGTCGTGGAGGTCAAGGACCTGCAGAAGGGCTTTGATGGCCGCACCTTGATTAAGGACCTCTCTTTCACCCTGCCGCGCAATGGCATCGTGGGCGTTATCGGCCCGAACGGCGTGGGTAAGACCACCCTGTTTAAGGCCATCGTTGGCCTGGAGCAGCCGGACGCCGGTTCCGTCGAGGTGGGCGATACCGTCAAGCTGTCTTACGTGGATCAGAACCGTGAGAATATCGACCCCGAGGCAACTGTCTGGGAGGTCGTCTCCGGCGGCCTGGATTATATTCACGTGGGCCAAAACGAGATGCCTTCGCGTGCCTACCTATCCGCTTTCGGTTTCAAGGGCCCGGATCAGCAAAAGCCGTCCAAGGTGCTCTCCGGTGGTGAGCGCAACCGTTTGAACTTGGCGCTGACCCTGAAAGAGGGCGGTAACCTGATCCTCCTTGACGAGCCGACCAACGACTTGGATGTGGAAACCCTCGGCTCGCTGGAAAACGCGCTCGAGAAGTTCCCGGGCTGTGCCGTGGTCATTTCCCACGACCGCTGGTTCTTGGACCGCACCTGTACCCACATCTTGGCCTGGGAAGGCAATGTGGAAGAAGGTCAGTGGTTCTGGTTTGAGGGTAACTTCGGCGATTATGAGAAGAATAAGGTCGACCGCCTTGGTGAAGAGGCAGCCCGTCCTTCTCGCGTGACCCACCGCAAGCTGACCCGCTAAGTAGCTGAAGCATTTACTGAGGAGAATGATGGCAACCCCAAGTGTGCACACGTATCGTATTCAAACCCGCTGGTCGGATTTTGATATGTACGGCCACATGATGAATGCAAACTACATCGAGCTCGCCCAGGAAGCGCGCTTGGCCTTTGCGAAGGCACATATCTATTCCAAAGGCCTTGACTTCATTGCGTTCGTGCGCCACCTCGATGTGGACTTCCTTCGCCCGATGGAGTTTAAGGACACCACTACGGTGGAGGTAGAAACTACCATTTCGCAGATTGGTACCACCTCGTTTACCACCACCCAGCAGGTCAAGGATGACCAGGGCGAGGTCGCGGCAACCGTGGAGTGCGTGCAGGTAGTCATTGATCGTCAGCAGCAGACTCCTCGTCCGCTGACGGAACAGGAAAAGGATATTCTGCAAAATACCGCGGCCAATTAACCGCGGAACGGAGCGAAGATGAGAAAGGCAGGGCCCGAAGGCATGGTCACCGAAACTCTAGAGATTGGAAGCGGTGGACCTGGCCTTCGGGCCCTTGTCACGCGCGCGGTTGGCTTGGATTCGGGTGCTTCGGTGCGGCTACGCCAGCTGACTGACGACGTCGTCGATGTCTTTGTCACCACACCTTTCGAGGTGGTTGCCTCCCGCCGCGTGCAGGGCGTCGTTTCCCGCGATGGGGCAGTGGTTTCTGCAGCTACCCTGGCCGAGCAGCTCAAGGAGCAAGAATCGAGCGGAACGCTAGATTTGGGACCTGCCCGCGATGCGTCCTGGCCGGGAGCGCTTCCGCCGGCCACTGGCTACAGTGTGGTCGATACCTTGCCGGTTACCGTGGTGCGCGAGCTCTCCGATAAGGGTCAACAACTGACCCGGCAATTTTCTGGCACCATGGGCCCGCCATCCAGCTTGCTGAATCAGACCGTTGTCACGGTCGAGGGGGAAGGTGCCACGGTGGAAATCCCCATGCGCATGATTTTTGCCTGCACCAATTTGGGTTTGATCCCGGGCTTTTCCGCGCCGATGGATGTGCCGCGGCACCTGCGGGTGGCTCAGCTAGGCAGGTGGGTGCGCCTCGACGCCCCCTTTGGCAGCATCTACTGTTCCACCCGCTTGTCGCTGTTCTAACTTCGCTCGCTCGCGAAAACCGGCCTGCCACGTAGCGGTTCTGTTCAATAGAATCGGCGCGCACGCGCCCTGCTTTGGAGATTTTGTCCGAAAAGCAGTCCGTCTTAGGGGGAGGGGGACTCTGGCCAAGTGGGGTCAATACTCTTTTGAACTGCACATTTACAAGATGGCTTGCTGCGTTGCTACCCCCCGCTTTGTGAATTCATGAACATAGTGCCGCACGCAAACGTGTCCTGCGTTACCCTTACGTGGTCGATGTAATTTACTCCACCTGCAAGGAGATTGTGTAATGCGTATTGCCGTGCCTAAAGAAATCATGAATAACGAGAATCGCGTGGCTCTTACCCCGGGCGGCGCGCAGACCCTCGTTCACGACGGCCATGAGGTCCTCATTGAGACCGGTGCTGGTGAAGGCGCATCCTTCCCGGATTCCGAGTACGAGGCCGCCGGTGCCAGCATCGTTGGCACCGCGGAGGATACTTGGGCACAGGCGGAACTGCTGCTGAAGGTCAAGGAGCCGCTCGAGTCTGAGTACCAGTACCTGCGTCCGGACCTTACCGTCTTTACCTACCTGCACCTTGCCGCGGACCGCCCTTTGACTGAGGCGCTTGTTGACGCCAATACCACGGCCATTGCATATGAGACGGTTACTGACCGCCACGGTACCTTGCCACTTCTTACCCCGATGTCCCAGGTGGCAGGCCGCCTTGCCGCAATCGAGGGCACCCACCACCTGCTGTCCACGCAGGGCGGCCGCGGTCTGCTGGTTTCTGGTGTTCCAGGTACCCAGCCAGCACGCGTCGTCGTGATCGGCGGTGGCCAGGTTGGTGCGTCCGCCGTTGCCATGGCCCACGGTCTGCGTGCCGAGGTCACCGTACTGGACCTTGATCCGCACGTTTTGCAGCGCTTCGATGACCAGTACGCCGGCAGCGTGCGCACCTTGATTTCGGATCCGGCCACCATCGATAAGGAACTGCAGGAAGCTGACCTCGTCATTGGCGCGGTACTCATCCCAGGCGCCGCTGCACCGAAGCTGGTGCGTGAGGAGACCGTAAAGAAGATGAAGAAGGGTGCCGTCCTTGTGGACGTCGCCATCGACCAGGGTGGTTGCTTCGAGAACTCCAAGAAGACCTCCCACGATGACCCAACCTTCCAGGTCCATGACACCTTGTTCTACTGCGTGGCGAATATGCCGGGTGCGGTGGCCAATACCTCCACCCGTGCCTTGTCCTCCGCAACTCTGCCCTACATTCGCGCGGTGGCCAATGACAGCCTGGATGCCGCCATCAAGCGCTTCCCGGGCCTAGAGGGTGGCGTAATGACTCGTGGTGGCCGTTTGGTCTCCGAGCCTGTACGTAAGGCCTTTGACTGGGAAGACTAAGCACCAGGTCCCCATAGTGTGGGCTAGATAAACCACAAGCCCGGTTCCTCGCTAAATAGCGGGAGCCGGGCTTTGTCTCTTGGGTGGGGCAAGACGGTGCGATTATGGTGCCTTGTTGATCATCATGGCGGCCACGCGCTGCATATGATCCCAGATCATCTCGCGGTAGGCCGGTGGAATGGTTTCCTCGTCGATTTCCGCGAGGGAGTTACCCATTAGCTCTAGCCACCGGTCATGCGCGGTTATATCGATGGGGTAGGGGGCGTGGCGCATACGAAGGCGCGGATGGCCGCGGTTTTCAGAGAAAAGCTGCGGGCCACCCCAATACTGCGCCAAGAACCAAGTGAGGCGCTGCTCGGCGCCTTCCCAGTCATTATCGGGGTACATGGGACCGATGACATTGTCCTCTTTGACCTGGGAATAAAAGCCGTGGACGAGGCGCTCAAAGGTCTCCATGCCGCCAATAGCCTCATAAACAGAATCCATTTACTCTTCTTCTTCCTTGCGGGGATCGGGAATGCCGATGCCGTGCGGGTAGGGGGTAGTAATGCCTTTAGTGTGCATGACATTGAGCACGCGGGACTGCAGGAAACGCTGGACGTCCCACTGCTTGCCCGGCAGGGTCTTTGTAGACACGCGGAAGGAAACATAGTCCGGTTCGAAACCGGACATGCCATCCACACGGGGCGTGCTGAGGATGAGCTTGCGTACCTTATCGTCCTGCGCGGCTTCCTTCACTGCGTCCTCGATGACCTCGCCGGCGAGCTCTGGGTCATTAGAAAGGCCCACAGGAATCTGGATGCGGGCAACGGAGTACTCATCGGAGTGGTTAGCTACCTGGAGGATTTCGCCATTGCGCACGTACCACAGAGCACCGTCGATATCGCGGACCGTGGTGATGCGTAAGGAGATGGACTCGACATCGCCAAAGACGCCGTTGCCAAGGTCAACCACGTCGCCAATGCCGTATTGATCCTCAATGAGCATGAAGATGCCGGAAAGGAAATCCTTCACCAGTGCCTGGGCGCCAAAACCAAGGGCGACGCCAATAACACCGGCGGAGGCTATAAGCGGTGCCACGTTAACGTCTAGCTCATCCAAGATGGCAATAACGGCCCATACCCACACGAAGATAGCGGCGGCGGAACGGGCCACTCCGGCTAGCGTCTTAATGCGGGAGGCGCGCCGGGTTTCGCGGGTATGGCGCATGGCCTCTTCTTGCTGGGTCGGTTCGGGGCGGTTGGCTCGACCCTTGAATTTTCCGCGGAAACGCTGCTTATCCAGCCCGGAAGATTTGATGCTGTTTTCGGCCACCTTGTTGATAATGCGGTGGAGGAGCCAGTGGGCAATGACGGCCAGGATAAGGATAACGGCGATGCGAATCGGGCGCTCGATAAGCCAGCTTTGCACCTTCTCGTCATTCCAAAAACTAGAGACGGACTCGACGGCCGAGTCCTTGGTGGAAGCGGCTGAGGCTAAGAATTGCGTATTCATCATTCTTTCTTAGTCGTGGACAATGGGAACCGCGCCCATTGTAAAGGCCGAGCCTGAAAACGCGATGAGTGGTGGGTGGCTAGGTGGGTGAAAATAAATACCTATCTTTCCTTAGCAAGTGAACAGCTTGGTCTAGACTGTGTGGCTATGACAGAACGCAGCACGCAGAACCTCGCTCAAGGCTTTACGTCCCGTTCCATCCATGGCGGCTACCACCCAGACCCGCACATGGGCTCTATCAATGTGCCGATCTATGCGTCAACCACGTTTGCGCAAGATGGCTTAGCGCAGCTGCGCGGCGGGTTCGAATACGGACGCGTGGCAAACCCCACCGTGCGCTCGCTCGAACGCACTCTAGCGGCGCTAGAGGGCGCTGAGTATGCCCGCGTGTTCTCTTCCGGCATGGCCGCCGCCGATACGCTGATTCGGATCTTGGTGCGCCCAGGGGATCACGTCATTTTGGGTAATGATGCCTATGGTGGTTCCTACCGGCTACTGAATGATTTCACTGAGTGGGGCGTGGAGATGTCCATCGTTAATACCAGTGATACCGCCGCAGTAGCCGCGGCGGTCCAGGACAATACCAGGCTCATCTGGTTGGAAACGCCCACCAATCCGGCGTTGAATATCACCGATATCGCCGCGGTGGCCAAGATTAAGGGCAACGCGCAGGTCCTAGTGGACAATACTTTTGCTACGCCTTACCTGCAGAACCCATTGGAGCTCGGCGCGGACCATGTGTTGCACTCGACCACCAAGTACCTGGGTGGGCATTCCGATGTACTGGGCGGTGCGGTGGTTACTAATGATGCCCACGTGGACGAGCGCCTGCTCTACTTCCAAGGCAATGTGGGTGCGGTGAGCTCGCCTTTCGACGCCTACCTTACGGCTCGCGGAATCAAGACTCTTTCGGTGCGGATGGATCGCCACTGCGCCAATGCGCAAAAGGTGGCAGAGTTCCTGCAGGGCCGCCCCGAGGTAAAGCAGGTGCTGTACCCAGGGCTGAAAGATCACCCAGGGCATAAGTTGGCAGCACAGCAGATGCGCGGATTTGGCGGCATGATGTCCGTGCGCTTTCATAGCGCGGAGCATGCCAAGCAGATCTGCCTCAATACGCGGCTTATCTGTCTAGCGGAATCGCTGGGTGGGGTGGAATCGCTCATCGAGCACCCGAAGAATATGACGCACGTATCCGCGGAAGGATCCGAGCTGGTGCCGCCAGATGATATGGTGCGCATCTCAATCGGAATCGAAGATAACGATGACCTGCTCGCGGACTTGAAGCAGGCCCTCGACGCGCTATAGGCCGCGGGACCGGGGCCAGGACCGGGACCGAGCCCTTAGCGCGGTGGTGGCTTAGGAGCGCACCACGGCGAGGAGGGAACCGGCGGTTTTATCGGTTTCCTGCAACATGAGTGGGTCGGTTCCCGGCATCGGAGAAATAGTGGTATCTGGCCACTGGGAATAGGTGGGGATGCCCACAATGTGCAGGCGCGCATCCAGCTCGCCGTTCGGGTGAACGGTGCGGCGGGTCGTCCCATCGGTTTCCGGCGAACCGGTGGGTTGTCCGTGATCGGGGAAGGGGCGAACGCGGCCGGAATCTACCAGGCAGCGGGTCATGGAATCGCCGGCGGTGCGGATATCGGGGCGGTGCATAAAGGCGTCGACAAGCGTGGGTGCAGAAGCCGAGCGTGGGCCGGAGGTTAGGGTGAAGTGATCTGCCTCGATGGCCAGGGTGGGGTGATCGCCTAGGAAGTGGGCCAAGCCGGCGTCAACAAGCGCGAGCAGCTGGCGCACGCGGAAGAGCGGCGGGCCGGAACCTATCATCTGGCCAAAGGACATTACTTGGGCATAGCGGCCGGTGCGGGACTCGCGGGTATAGCGGCCCTCCGCGCCAAGGATGGAGGCGGGCTTGCGCGATTGCGATAGCGACCATAGCGCGGCCTTGATGGGGGAGTCGTGGCCGGCGGAGGCCTCCCGGATATCGCTTTCCATGGACTGGGCAATATGCTCGGTGAGCTCATCTATGTCCCCGGTAAACCCGGCAATTTGGTACATGAGATCGTTCATGTCCCACGGCTCGGTAACCATGGGCGCAATAGCCGCGCCTAGCTCATCCGGGGCGGTGGCATCGATGACCTCGAGAATGTCTGCGCGCGGGCGCAGCAAGGAATCCGGGCGCACGCGCTCCAAAGTGGTGATATAGGCCTCGTAGCTATCGCGGGCGATAGCGGGCCAAACCTGGGCGTCAAAGTCGATGTTTTGGGTGCCGCTGAGCTCCGCAATGACATTCTTCAGACGGCGGCGTGGCATGGTAGGCGGCAGCTCACCGTATTCGGACTTGGGGTGGTAGGGATAGCCGCGGCCGGAGGAAATGATGAAGTTGGGCTCGTCGCCGCAGGGCTCATAGCGCAGGCCGGAACGTGTGGAAGAATCCACCACGAAGGTGCCGCCGCGCTCGATGGTGGTCAGCGCCATGATGTCATAAAAGCCCATGCCCAGCCCGCGTACCAGCACGTCTTCACCGCCGGGGATGGCGGCATAGTCCTGCTCCACTGGGTTATCGGGAGCGATCCAGTTCAGGCCCGAAGCCGCCAGCTGCTTTTCCTGCTCGTTGTACTCCGGAACCATCCAGCCATAGGCCAGCACGGTGGCATCGGCGCGCACCTCGGAGCCATCGGCCAAGCGGAGCACGTCTACGTGGCCATCTTCGCTGATGGTTTCCAATCGGCTGAAGTGGTTCACGGTGGAAATGCTCTTAGGCAGGCGAGCAATGACCACGTCATAGACCCACCGCAGGTACTCGCCATACAGCGCGCGCGAGGGGTTGGATTCGGGGCGGGTAGCGGCAAGTTCTTCGCGGTAGTCCTGCGCAATATGTGCGGCCGGAGGATACTTCTCAAAAAGCTCGCGCTTGGCGGCGGAGACATTGTCGCCATCGCCGCGCAGCAGCTGAATCCACTCGTATTGGATGGGGCCCTCGAGCACGGGGGCGTCCACAGTGGAGCCGGGCTCGGTGAAAAGGGTGACAGCGCCGGCGCGAGTATTCATGCACAGGGTCTTGGTTTGGTCCGTTTCCCAGATGCGGCCGGCACCATGTTGGGCATCATCGATGAGGTGGACGGTTATGGGGTCGCTGGAATCGTCCATGCGGGCGGAGAGGCGTTCCAAGATGGAAATGCCGCGTGGGCCCATGCCGACGATTGCGATTGCTGGAGTAGACATACTACCTATCGTGCCACATCCAGACCCTTCCAGGAGCATCGAACCCGGCGGTGGTATTTAAATAGACTAATCAGTCTATACAAAACTTTCTTTTCCCTTGTTATGGCAGGTAATAGGGTAGACTGTCCAGTCTTGTATTTGTGGGTATGGATATGCTCTAATGGGCGAGTACTACTTAAGAATTAAAGGAACTCGAGCTTTTATGAAGCAACTTTCTCGGCTCCTGAGACCAGTGGCCGCGGTCTTGGCCAGCGGTGCGCTAGCTCTCTCGCTAACCTCCTGCGCCTCTACTTCCCACGCCGCGGAAGATGGCATGGTCACCTACGTCGAGCCCAATATGTTCAATAACCTCTATCCCCCCTCCGGCGGCTATTACCCCAACGGTGGCGTGCTCAATAACATCACGGACCGCCTGCTGTGGCAGGACCCGGATACCCTCGAGCTGCACCCGTGGATTGCGGAGGAGATGCCTAAGTCGAACAAGGACAATACCGAGTTCACCTTCAAGATTCGCAAGGGCGTGACCTACTCTGATGGCTCTCGCCTAGATGCCGCGAACGTAAAGAAGAACTATGACCTCTACGCCCTAGGCGATGAGGACCGCATGCTCACCCCTTCGGAGCAGTTGCCCAACTATGAAAAATCCGAGGTCATCGATGACTACACGGTGAAGTTCTACTTCAGTGAGCCCTCCCCAGGCTTCCCGCAGTCCACCTCCGTGATGAACCAAGGGCTGCTTTCTAATGCCACTCTGGATCTGGATGACACCGGCTTCGCGCCGGGCAACGCTACTGCGATTTCTGGTTCGGGCCCCTTCGTCATCGAGGAAGAAGAGCTGGGAACCAAGCTGGTGCTCAAAAAGCGGGAAGACTATGACTGGGCACCGCCGGCCCGCAAGGACCACCAGGGGCCGGCCGATATTGAGGGCATCAATATTGTTCTCGCGGCCGAGGATTCCGTGCGCGTGGGATCGCTCGTGGCCGGACAGTCCGATATTGCTCGCCAGATCGAAGCCCCCGATGAGAAGCACCTCAAGGATCAAAACCTGGAGATTTTCGCCGCGCCCACCCGTGGCGTAAACAATAGCTTCCACTTCCACTTCCGCCACCCACTCTTGGCGGATAAACGCGTGCGTCAGGCCATCATTCACGCCATCGACCGCGATAATATTCTGAACACCCTCTTTTCTGACTCCTATCCCAAAGGAACATCGATCCTGGCCAAGACGGCTATTGGCTATAAGGATCAAGCAGCGAATTATGCCTTCGATCCAGAGGAATCTAAGCGCTTGCTCGATGCAGCCGGTTGGCGCGAAGGAGAAGATGGCATCCGCGAGAAAGACGGCAAGCGCCTGTCCGTGACCTTTAATGAGGCAGTCCCGCAGCCGCGCTCTAAAGAGATGTTCACCAAGGCCCAAGAGATGCTCAAGAACGTCGGCATCGAGGCCAACCTCAACCCAGGCGACCGCTCCGCGCAGCAGAAGGCCATGAAGGACCAAGACACCGTGCAGGTACGCCACACCATGACCGGCCGCGCCAATGTGGATACCTTGGCCACGTGGCTAGATGGCACGGGCCGCAATTCTTTCCTCAACTATGACGAAAAGACCGATAGCTTCGGCGATAAGAAGCTGCAGAAATTGGTGGACGAGTACTTCGACCTCAGCAGCGAAAAGGACCGCCTGGCCATGACTGGCCGCATGCAGGACTACCTCTCTGAACAGGCCTATATCCTGCCCATGTTCGAAGAGCCGCAGGTATATGGTTTCCAGCCTTATATCGAGGGCTTTAGCACCGAGGCTATCGGCCGTCCATCGTTTTATGCGGTAGACATCAACACCGCAGAAGGGGAGGACTAATCCATGAGCCTGAAATCTATCGCCCTACGCATCGGCCAAGCCGTGCTGGTTATCTGGGCAACCTTCACCCTCTCATTCATCCTCTTGGCGGCGCTGCCCGGTGACGCCGTCGCGACCCGCTATGACAACCCGACCCTAGGGCTCAACGCTGAGCAGTTGGCCGCTATTCGCGAGGTTTATGGTGCCGATGAACCGCTCTTAAGCCGCTACGTCAGTGCGCTTGGTGGATTCCTCACCGGTGATTTCGGCTTTTCCGTCGCTACTGGCACCGCCGTATCGGAGATGTTGGCGGACGCCCTTCCTTCCACGCTGGCGCTGGCCGTCCTCGCCTTTCTCGTAGGCGTAGTCTTGGCCTTCGCGGTGGCCATCGCCTCCACCTTTGGTCCATTTTCTTGGCTGCGTAGCTTCTTCCGTAGCCTGCCTTCCGTGATGGTTTCCCTGCCCACCTTCTGGATCGGCATCATTTTGATCCAGATATTTTCCTTTGGTTTGGGATGGGTGCCGGTTATCGGCGCGAGCGATGCCCAAAGCCTTATCCTGCCGGTGATTACCTTGGCCATCTTCGTGGCCGCACCGCTGGCACAGGTGCTCCTGCGCTCCATCGATGAGGTAATGGATATGTCCTTCGTGCAGGTAGTGCGTGCCAAGGGTGCTAGCGGTGCCTGGTTGCTGTGGCGCAATGTTTTGCGCAATGCGTTGCTGCCGGCGCTGACCATGGCCGGCCTTACCTTTGGTGAGCTCGTTGGCGGCTCCGTGGTGACGGAAGCGGTCTTTGCCCGCCACGGCATTGGCGCGCTGACCGTGGATGCGGTGGCCAACCGCGATACCTCCGTATTGCTCGCCATCGTGGTGCTGGCCGCGGCCGTCTTTGTTCTTATCAATCTCATCGTGGACCTGCTCTACCCAGTGCTTGACGTGCGCCTGCGCGAGGGCAACCACGATAGCGCGCACAGCAATGCCACCACCACCGCCACCGCTGATACTCCCGCAAAGAACGAGAAGAAGGTCCAAGCATGAAGCTTAAATCCACACGCCTGAAGCTCACCCCGGGCACCATCATCTCGCTTATTGTGCTGGGCCTGGCGGTGCTCTGCGCACTGTTCCCCCAACTATTTACCTCCCAGGATCCTAACCAGGGCGGTGACACCACAGCGCTGCTGCAGCCCAGTTTCCAACACTGGTTCGGCACCGATGCCGTGGGCCGTGATCTCTATACCCGCGTGGTCTATGGCGCGCGCCAATCCCTACTCGGCGCGCTATTGGCGGTACTTTTCGGCCTGATCGTTGGCACCGTCTTGGGCATTATCGCCGGAGTGCGCCGCGGCTGGGTAGATGCCATCATCATGCGCATCGTGGATGTGCTGTTGTCTATTCCTGGCCTCTTGCTTTCCCTGTCCGTCATCATCGTGCTCGGACACGGCATCTTTAATGCTGCCATCGCCGTGGGCATTACCTCCGTGGCAACCTTTGCGCGCCTCGCGCGCTCCCAGGTGCTCAGTGTGGCAGGCTCCGATTTCGTCGAGGCCGCCTACGGCTCCGGCGGCTCTGCCTTCCAGGTGCTCGTGCGCCATATTCTTCCCAATTCACTCACCGCAGTCTTCGCCGTAGCCGCCTTGCAATTCGGCCTGGCCATTTTGCAGCTAGCCACCCTTGGCTTCCTTGGTTACGGCGCTCCGCCCCCAACACCGGAATGGGGCCTGCTCATTTCTGAATCACGCGACTATATTGCCACCGCCGGCTGGCTGACCATCGCCCCCGGCATCGTTATCGTCGCCGTGGTTCTTGCGGCCAACCACCTCAGCCAGACACTGCGAAAGGCGGCCTAATGTCCCTGCTTAGCATTAGTGATTTATCCATTACGTACCGCACCGCCCACGGCGAGATGGAAGCGGTCAGCGGCATTGAGCTCGAAGTGAACCCCGGGGAAATGACCGCCATCGTGGGCGAGTCCGGCTCCGGCAAGTCCACCTCCGCCATGGCCGCCATTGGCCTGCTGCCAGACAATGCCTCGATTGTCTCCGGCACCATTACTTTCGACGGCCACGATGTCACCCATTTCTCCCAAAAGCAGTGGCGCACCCTGCGTGGCCGACGCATCGGGTTGATTCCGCAGGATCCCAATAACTCGCTCAATCCGCTCAAGACCATCGGAGCCTCGGTGGAAGAGGGCATGGCCATCCACCGGCAGGACGATAAGGAGTCCCGGAAGAAGCGTGCTCTGGAGTTGCTGGAGCGCGTGGGCATTGATGATCCACAGCGCCGTTATCATCAGTACCCGCATGAGCTTTCCGGCGGCATGAAGCAACGCGTGCTCATCGCTGCCGCTGTGGCACTGGAGCCAGAGCTCATCATCGCCGATGAGCCTACTTCCGCGCTGGATGTCACCGTGCAGAAAATCATCCTGGATCTCCTTGATGAAATGCGCGAAGAGCTCACCATGGGCATCCTTTTTATTACCCATGATCTGGCCGTGGCGGGTGACCGCGCCAATAATATTGTGGTGATGGAAAAGGGCGCCGTCCGCGAGTCGGGCGTAGCCGCCCGTGTCCTCACCGATCCCCAGCATGCCTACTCCAAGCGCCTGCTTGCCGACGCCCCCTCGCTCACCGCCCCTACTTCCTCCCAGACCGCATCTCCGGTGCGGAATAGTACGCCCGCCCAGCAGGAGACGTTGCTCGAAGTCGAGGGGCTCACCCAGCGCTTCGGGGATTTCACCGCGGTAGATGACATCAACTTTTCCGTAGCCCGTGGCACTACCCATGCCTTGGTGGGGGAGTCCGGTTCCGGAAAGACAACTACCGGCCGTGCCATATCTCTGTTGAGCACGCCTACCTCGGGAAGTATTCGCTTGGCGGGGGAAGATATCAGCACCGCCCGCGGTAAGCGCCGCCGGGAGCTGCGCCGCTCTATCCAGATGGTCTACCAAAATCCCTTTGGCTCGCTCGATCCACGATTGAGTATCGGCGATACCATCGCTGAGCCGGTGCGCAACTTTACCGGGGCCTCGAAACGCGATGCCCGCGCGAAAGCACAAAAGTTTCTTGATTTGGTGGCCTTGGACTCTTCCATGGCAGCCCGCCGTCCCCGTGAGCTCTCCGGCGGCCAGCGCCAGCGCGTGGCTATCGCCCGTGCCATGATCATTGAACCCGATCTTGTGGTGCTCGATGAGGCCGTTTCTGCGCTCGACGTCACCGTACAGGCACAGATCCTGCGCCTGCTCGATGAGCTGCAGCGCGAGTTGGAGCTTACCTATATCTTCATCTCTCACGACCTCGCGGTAGTCAACCAGATTTCCGATACCGTCTCCGTGCTCTCCCACGGCACACAAGTGGAATCCGGGCCCACGGCGCAGGTTTTTGCACACCCAGAAACCGAATACACCCGTCAGCTAATTGACGCCATCCCAGGCTCCCGCTACCGCGCTGGAGACCTAAACTTGGGGCTATAAACCGAGCCCTAGAAAGGTTGGACTGAGAATATGACCGACATTATTAACGAGCTCTCCCACGCCTCCGCCGAGGTGCAGCAACTGCGCCGCGCGCGCCAAGAGGCGCAGGACAATGCGCAGCTGAGCTTTAACGCTTTGCTTGAGCCTGCAGAGCCAGGTGAATTCACCTATGCAGAGCGCTATGCCGTCGCAGCTTTTAGCGCTGCGGTCTACCAGGTGGGCGAGGCAGCAGATTTCTACTTCGACCTGCTGGGTGATGAGGCCGATGCGGACCTTGTTGCCGCCGTGCGCGCCGCAAGCCAGCGTGGTGTGTCTACCGGCCCCTACTACCAGGGTGAATTCCTTATCTTCGGCGATACCGCCGCGGAAGCCGCCCTCGGCGAGCGCCTGGCCGCCGCCTTCGACTGGGCGCACGTTTTGGCCTTCCACCCCAAGGATGCCTCCCCGCAGGCCATCGGACACCTCGATGCCGCCGGGTGGTCGGCTACCGATATTGTCAGCCTGTCTCAGCTTGTGGCATTTTTGGCTTTCCAGCTGCGCGTGGTTCATGGTTTGCGTGTGCTCTCTGGCGAGGGTGGCGCCCCACGTCCCGCGGCCGAGCGTGCAACCGGGGTAGCTGACCCAGGCTGGCAGGCTACCGCGAATACCCTGCAACCCGATACCGTGCTGCCGGACCACTTTGTCAACCACTCCCTGGGCTGGAAGCCTTGGGTAGAGGCACTGGCGAAAGAGGATTTCACCGCAGCGCATACCGACGCCCTCATCAAACCAGAGCGCATTGATTCCGAGTACTTCCGGTTGCTCGCCCGCGATCCCGCGGCTTTGAAGGCGCGTACGCTAACTGACTTGGACATCTTCTATAACACCGAAGGCGGCCTCTCCCGTGCAGACCGCGAGCTCGCTGCCACTGTGGCCTCGCGGTACAACGGTTGCGAGTACTGCGCTTCCGTGCACCAGGCACGGTGCGTCCAGGAAGGCGGCGACCGTGACATCGTAGACCGCCTTTTGGACACAGGCATCGACGCCGACCTGGGTTCTAAAGAGTGGGACCTTATCCGTCGCGCAGCTGTGGCGTTGACCGAAACTCCCTTCGCCTTCGATGCGCAGCTATGCACCGACCTTCGCAACGCCGGTTTCGATGATCAGTCCATTCTGGACCTCATCTACGCATCGTCCTTCTTTAACTGGGCCAATCGCTTGATGCTTACCTTGGGGCAGCCGGATGTGCCCAAGCGCTTTCGACAATAGGTGGTGATCGGGTTGGTGCGGCAACCTCAGCGGAGGATCCCTATGATGGGGCGGCATGACTGATACTAAGAATCTCACCGCACCAGCACACTCAGAGGCCGCAGCCCCGCGCAAGGTGGCCGTCGTCACCGGCGCCACCGGTGGCATGGGCCGCGAAATCATCGCCGACTTGGCTGGTGACTACCACGTGTACGCACTGGGACGGAGCGCGGCGGACCTGCCTAAATCGGAATCCATCACGCCGATCGCCATCGACCTAGTAGCCGGCCTCGATGAAGGCATGGCGCTGCCGGAGCTGGATCGCGTAGATGTGCTCGTGCACGCCGCCGCACGGGCTACCAAGTACTCCGTGGAGGAAGCCACTCCAGAAAATTGGCGCGCGCACATGGACCTCAACGTGCACGCCCCCGCAGAGGTGACCCGCGTTTTGCTGCCGCAGCTGCGTAAAGCCGAAGGCACAGTGGTCTTTATTAACTCTGGTGCTGGCCGCCACAGCTATGGCGATAACGTCGTCTACGCGGCCACGAAGCACGCGTTGTATGCGCTGGCCGACGGGTTGCGTATCTCCGAGCCGGGAATCCGCGTTTCCACCGTAGCGCCCGGGCCTACCGATACTCCGATGCTGCAGGGCCTGCAGGACTATGATCCCTCCCAGGTCATTGCACCGGTTGAGGTGGCGCGTGCCATTCGTACCGTAGTAGAGGCGGGGCCGACCACTCAGTTGACAGAAATCCAAGTCAGGCCGCGAATCGAATTATCTCTGCGCAAGTAGTAAATCAAGTGTTATTAAGGTTCACCATGCAGTGATGGGGGGGGGTGGTTTCGGCCCGCCCGTTACACTCGAGGGCTGTGACTTCCCAAAGCCGAAAACGGCCCGCCTATCTCCTTATCTCAGATGCCCTACGCGACAAGATCGAGCGCAATGAATTAGAGCCTGGTCAGCGTTTTCCTACCGAACGCGAATTGGTCCGAGAATTTCATGTTGCGCGCATGACCGTGCGCCATGCATTAGACATTTTGGAAGATGAAGGCCTTATTGATCGCCGCCGTGGGCGCAGCGGCGGCACCTACGTGCGCACGGTTCCCCCTACACTGAGCCTGACCAAAAAGGACAGCATCGCCACTCAACTGCGCGAGCGTGGGCACGAAATCACCGTGCGGGTGGTCTCCGTGAATAAAACCCATGTGCCCAAACATGTGGCAGCGGCCCTGGGCGTGAACGATGCCACCTATGCGTGGGATATTAAATGCCTTTTTATCGTCGATGGTAAGCCCGTCATCGTCTCGCGCTACACCATCCCAGTGGACATGGCTCCCGAGCTCAATCAGCACGACCTGCGCGAGCCCATCCTAAACATACTGGCAGGCTATGACCTCCAGCCGGTCTTCAAACGCGAGAGTATGAGCGCCGCTACCGCTCGCACAGAAGAACAGAAACTCTTGGGCGTGAGCCGATCGCACCCGCTTTTGCGGTTCGTACGGCTGCTGAAGAATGAGACCGGCGTGGTCTTTGCCTATGTCGAAGAGTCGCTGCGCTCTGATATCGCCAATGTAGAAGTGGTCTTGGGCGAGGATCCTGCGCCACAACCCGTACAACCCCGGGACGGCGGCGCAGGAAAGCCGGCCTAGCCAGCGTCCACCTGGCGGTTGCGTAGCGCGCGGGCCACGCGGTCGCGCTGCTCGGTGACTGTACGACGCAGACCACCGGGCAGGTCCTTCTGCAAGAAGGCATCGGCGCGGTCCAAGCCCTTGCGGGTGATATCCCAGGAAGGGAAGAGGCCGGTAACTGTGGTCAGAGCCACCTCTGAGGATTGGGAAGCCCACACCTTTTCCGCGATATCGAAGAACTCCGCGGTGGGAAGGAACGTATCGCCATGCGGATAGAGCAATCCTTCAAGTTTGGAGGTCAGCTCGCGGTTGGTGAGGTTACCCGCCACGATTTCTTCCCATACCGCGCGCTTGTTTTCCGCAGTTGCCACCGCGGCGCGAGCGCGCAGCGAAGAGTAGTAGCCGGTGGCGGAATTATCCCGCTTCAGTTGCGCATCCGCGGCAGCGGGGACGTCCTCTATCGCGCCATCGGCGGCAAGTGCCGCGAGCGCGGACCAACGCTGCCCTGCATCCGCGGATGATTCGAGCACGCCGCGCAGGTAGTCACGCGCGCTATCGTGCAGGCGAATTTTCGCCAGCGCCTGGGTGCAGATGATGGAGCGCTGGGCATCGGAACTGCGGGCGCCGTCGAGGAGGGCGTCGGCAAGCAGGGTGCTCTGCGCGGCCCACCGTGGATCGGCATAGTTCTTCAGCGCGTTCGAGGCCTGCAAAACAATGCGCTCGAGGACGGCAAGCTCGGTCTCGGCCTGCATACCGCGGGCAACTAGCTGGATGAAATCGCGGGCCCGCATAGTGCCGGCGCGGGTCATCTCCCAGGCGGTGGACCAGCACAGGGTGCGGGCCATAGGATCAGCAAACTTATCGATATTATCCAGCAGGAATTGCAGGGAACCCGCGTCCAATTCGATGAGGCAGTAGGTCAGGTCATCGTCATTGGGTAGCAGGAAGTCAATGTCTGCCAGCTGGCGGCCTATGAGCTCTGGAATCTCGGTGGAGGAGCCATCAACATCCATCTCGATGCGATCGGTGCGCACCACCTGACCGTCCTGCAGGTTATACAGGCCCACCGCCACGCGGTGGGTGCGCAGCGTATCGCCGCGCTGGGAGAGGTAGGCATGGGTAATCGTGCCGGACTCATCTGCATTGAGCGCTATGCTCAGAGTGTTGATGCCGGAAGTCTTAAGCCACTGCTGCGCCCAGAAGGAAAGATCGCGGCCGGAGGCCTGTTCCAGGTGGCCAAGCAGATCATCAAAGGTGGCATTGCCCCAGGCATGGGCGGCGAAGTGACGGCGGACCCCGGCCAGGAAGTTTTCGCGGCCAACATAAGCTTGGAGCTGCTTCAGCACCGAAGCGCCCTTGGCGTAGGTGATGCCATCGAAGTTTTGCTCGACGGTTTCGATATCGCTTGCATCGGTAGAAATCGGGTGGGTGGTAGGCAGCTGATCCTGCTGGTAGGCCCAGGACTTTTCTACGTTGGCAAAGGTTACCCACGCGGTATCGTATTCGGTCTCTTCCGCTTGGGAAATGGCCGCCGACCAAGTGGCGAAGGACTCATTGAGCCACAGATCGTCCCACCACTGCATGGTGACCAGATCACCAAACCACATATGGGCCAATTCGTGCAGAATGGTATCGGCACGGCGTTCGTATTTATAGTGCGTGGCCTGGGAGGTAAAGACGTACTCATCGCGGATGGTGACGCACCCAGCATTTTCCATCGCACCCGCGTTGAATTCCGGCACGAAAATCTGGTCATACTTGCCAAAGGGGTAGGGGAAGCCGAAATTGCGGTGGTAGAAATCAAAGCCCTGCTTGGTCTCCGTAAATAAGCGCTCAGCATCTAAAGCGTGGGCGAGCGAAGCACGGCAGTAGATGCCCAGCGGTACCTCGAGCTTTTGGGCCGGCTTGCCCTCTGGGTGTGCGGTCAGCTCGCCGCGCCAGGTATCGGTGACCTCGTGGTAGGGACCGGCGCACAGGGCTACCAGGTAGGTCGATAGTGGGTAGTCGATAGCCGTGCTGGCCACGTCTCCTTCCCAGCTCACTGGCCCATTGCTAATGACGGTCCAATCCTCCGGCGCCTTGAAATGCAGCGCGTAGGTGGCCTTCATATCCGGCTGGTCAAAGCAAGCAAAGACCCGCTTGGCATCGGCGGTTTCAAATTGGGTATAGAGGTAGACCTTGTCATCGGCGGGATCGACAAAACGGTGCAGGCCCTCGCCGGTGCGCGAATACGGGATCTTCGCGGTGACTTCTAGCGTGTAGTCGGCCACTTGGAGGCCGGAAAGCGGAATGCCGTAGGTGGGGTTATAAGAATTCGTGGGCAGCGGATTGCCGTTGAGGCGCACCTCTTGGATTTCATCGGCGCGCAGATCGATGAAGGTGGAGCCAATCTCGCGCGAGGTGAAGCCCACCTTCGTAGTGGAAAGGAAATGGGTATCTGAATACTTGAGGTCTAAAGTGACATCATAATGGCCCACCTCAATCATTCGGGAGCGCTCAACCGCTTCCGTGCGAGTCAAGTTTACGGAGGTCATAGCCTATATTCTCCTTCTGTGCCGAAAATAGTTCTGCATCCACAGTAGTCGCGCGCCTAGGCTGGTGGGGCAAACTTTTATCAATCAAAGGAGCAATCATGGCTGACGCAGTAAAGTTCTGGTTCGACGTATCTTGTCCCTTCGCTTGGGCCACCTCGCGGTGGATCAAGGAAGTAGAAAAGGTACGCGATATTGAGGTCGAGTTCGAGCCGATGTCCCTGTCCGTGCTGAACGATGGCCGTGATCTAGACCCCACTTACATGGACATGATGAAGGCTAACTGGGGCCCGGCCCGCGTCTTTGCCAAGGTAAAGGCCGAGCGTCCAGAAAAGGTCGACGAGCTGTACACCGCTATGGGCACCCTGGTTCACACCAAGGGCAATGGCGGACGAACTGGCTTTGGTGCTTATGATGACATCATCGCTCAGGCGCTTGCAGAAGTGGAGCTTCCGGCCGAGTTCGCCGAGGTAGCCAATACCGAAGACTATGACGAGAAGCTGCGCGAATACCACCACAATGGCATCTCTTCCGTGGGTGATGAGGTGGGCACCCCGGTTATCAAGCTGGGGGAGACCGCGTTCTTCGGCCCGGTCATTACCCGCGTCCCTACCGGGGGAGAAGCAGGCGAGCTTTTCGACGCCTCCTTGCGCCTTGCCCAGTTCCCTTACTTCTTCGAACTCAAGCGCTCCCGCACCGAGATGCCGCAGGTAGAGGAGAACTAAGCGCTTTTCTGTCGGCGGCGCAGCTCAACTGCGGCGCCGACACACAGCGCGATGGTCAGCGGGGTCAAGATGAATGCCGGAAGACCTGCGATATTGATAGCGGGCAGCGCCATGCCGGCTCGAAAGTCGTCCCACGCAACAAGTACCCAGGAAGCCCATGAGGCGCCGGCAAGAAGCGCGATAATGCCGGCCGCAATAGCGCCCCCATTTGCCCGCGGATTCCCGCGCACCTTCTGGGCAATCCACCAGATGCCTAAGCCCACGTGAGCCAACGTTGCTAGGGTGCTGGCGATAAGCGGTAGGAGAAAGCCTCCGCCTCCGGAAACCTGAACGCCGAGCATAATGAACCAGGCTAGAAGGAGCCCACCGTATAGCGTGAGGACCGGTTTGGTTATAGGCATGGCTTTCCTCTCTTATCGCGAAAATGCTTGTCCGCGAGCCTATCAGGAATTTGTAATGCGAAACAGGGCGGGCGCTAAGCCTCCTCAAGGCGCGCCGGGCCGGTAGGATAAGGGCCATGCGCGTATATCTAGGAGCAGACCACGCAGGTTTTGAAACCAAGAACCTGATCGCTGAACACCTCACTAAACAGGGCCACGAAGTCATTGATTGCGGCGCCCACACCTATGATGCTGAGGACGACTACCCGGCATTTTGCATCGAAGCGGCACAACGCACCGTCAATGATCCGGGTTCCTTGGGCATTGTGCTTGGCGGCTCCGGCAATGGCGAGCAGATTGCCGCCAATAAAGTCAAGGGAGCCCGCTGTGCACTGGCCTGGTCCGCCGAGACCGCCCGCCTTGCCCGCGAGCACAACAACGCCCAGCTCATCGGCATCGGCGGCCGCATGCACACCGAGCAGCAGGCACTGGAAATCGTAGACGCCTTCCTGGATCAAGAATGGTCCCGTGCGGAGCGCCACCAGCGCCGTATCGACATCTTGGCGCAGTACGAGCGCACCGGCATCGCCCCAGAGCTGCCCGAGGCCTAAGCCTTGAGAAAATAAACGCCGCGGAACAAAGTTGGTTCCGCGGCGTTTCTTTGTGTTTCGGCCAGGCATAGCTAGGGCGCTAAGACTTAGGCATCATTCATGTCATTCGGGTGCGGGCCGCCGCGTCCCTCCTCGCCTTCGTCCAAGGCGGTGATGGCAGCCATCTCCTCCTCGGTTAGTTCAAAGCCGAAGACATCAAAGTTTTCCGCAATGCGCGAGGGCGTCGCAGACTTGGGGAAGAGGATGACGCCATTTTGTAGGTGCCAACGAATGATGACTTGCGCTGGGCTGACATCGTGCGCTGCAGCGGCGTCGGTGACCTCGGGGGCATCCAAGATATCGCTCTTTCCCTGCCCCAGCGGGCCCCATGCCTCGATAGCCACGGTGTGGGCGCGGAAGGCGTCCAGCTCCCTCCAGCGCTGCAGATAGGGATGAAGCTCGACTTGGTTGACCGCTGGCTTTATATCGGTCTTGAGCTCCAGCTGTTCCAGGTGCTCCAGCTCGAAATTGGAGACGCCGATGGACTTTGTCTTGCCCTGCTTCTGCAGATCAATGAGTTGCTGCCAAGCCTCAACATAGGTGCCCTTTGCTGGTGTAGGCCAGTGGATGAGGTAAAGATCCACATACTCCAAGCCGAGCTTTTCCAAGGACTCATCGAGCGCTGCAGCAGCATCGGTCTGGCGGTCATTCCACAGCTTGGTGGTGATAAAAAGCTCCTCGCGGGGAATGCCAGACTTGGCAATAGCCCGTCCTACGCCTTCCTCATTGCCGTAGATAGCGGCGGTATCAATATGGCGATAACCCACGCGCAGGGCTTCAGCTACCAGATCTTCGGTCTGCTCCGGATCCATCTGGAACACGCCAAAGCCCAGCTGCGGGATGGTATTGCCGTCATTAAGGGTGATTTTAGGTACGCTCATGCGCCCCAGACTACCTATCTATTGCAGCGGGCCGAGAGTGATGAATTTATTCCACGTCTCCCACTCATCCTGCAGGCGGGCACGCTCATGGGGCGGGGTAGCGGTGTCGTCGATAAGCGAGGCATCAATCATGCGCACTCCATTGTCAAAGAACAACGCTGCGTGCCCCGAGGCGCCGTGCCGCAGCACCGGCACCAAGTTCAATCCATCAAAGGACAGTTGCGCATTAGGGCGCACGTCGAGGCCGGCAATGGCAGCGAGCGTAGGCGCTAAGTCAATAGGGGAGACCAACTCATTATTCTCCCCGCTTTCGGCTACACCCGGCCACAACACCGACATAGGTGAATTTCCACCTAGTAGCGAGCAGACGGCGATGACGCCATTGACGTCGTTGAGTTCTTCTAGGCTGGGCTGCTCTAGCAAGCGAAAGACATCGCTACCGGCCGGCTGCGTATCCTCGCGCACCTCATAACCGACGCCCGCAAAAATCTCGCTAATGCGCGTGGTGGCTTGGCGTTGCGGATACTGCCCAGTCAGCGTGCCGCGGCGGGAATCAGCGTACGTCTCCGACGGCACCCACGTGTTATTGAAGCGTACGCCCCGCAGTGCAGTCTCAGGCGCATGGTCAAAGGTCGCAAGAGTGATATCCATAGCCATAATTCTAGGCTTGCCGAGGCGATTCAACGATTTCGTCCCCACAGATCGCCTGTCTCGTCGACGGTTGCGGTGGTTTAGATGGACGAAATCGTTGAAAGTAGCTTCCTGATGGGGCGGGGGCTAATCGAGGTCGAGGCCATCGATGCCGTGAACTGTCACGGTTTCCGAAAGTGGCGCGCGGCCTGGATTCGTTTTAAAGACCGGGCTCGATTCATCAGCTTTACCAAAGGTAATAGCGGTGACCAGCTTGTAGTCCTCGTCTACGCCGAGGAATTCACGCGCGGTTGGCGCAATCAAGGAAATCATCCCCTGTGGGATGCCGTGGTAGCCGTGTGCTTCCAAAGAAAGCAGGAAGTTTTCGGTATAGGTTCCTTGGTCAAAGGCGGCGCGAATGCGGTCACCCATCGGCGGGATAAAGAGAAGTACCGCATGGGGTGCGCCAAAGAAGCGCAAGTTGTCGCGGATGAATTCCACGCGACCTGCTTTGTCCTCGCGCTCAATGCCCAGGAGGCCGTACATTTTGGCGGCTAGCTCTTGGGAGCGCTTGGGATGGATACCCTCACCATAATCGGTGGTGAAGTCTGGGCTGAGCCCGTTGGTGTCGAATTCCTTAATAAGCGCGGCGCTTAGTTCCTTGAGCTTTTCTCCGCCCACCAAATGCACGTCCCACGGTTGGGTATTGGAGTTGGACGGTGCGGATTGAGCATCCAGCAAAACCTGCTTGATGTCTTCTACCGGCATGGGTTCTGGCAGGAACGCGCGGGGCGAATGGCGGCTGCGAATAAACTCGGAATACTTATTGGTTGAAGTCATGCGCGCCACCTTACACTTCGTCGCATGTTTTCGCCGTATACCGTGAACATCCGATGATGATGGGTGGAAAACGAAAAATCGCCCACCTAGAGGTGGGCGAAAACTGGAGGGAATGACGGGAATCGAACCCGCGTCTTCAGCTTGGAAGGCTGAGGTATTAGCCACTATACGACATTCCCACAACGCGCTATATCAACGCTGGGCCATACTTTAGCGCAACCGCGGCCAAAAAAGAAAATAGGGAACTAGGCTGGCGCCTGAGCCGTTGTTATAAGAGGAACGGATCTATCTATAGAAAGCGATGATCATAGTGGGAATTTTGCTCGTTGCGCTGGCAATTGGTGGAGGCGCCTGGTTTCTTTCCTCCCGTAGCTCTCACAAACGTCGGGAAGAACGCGAGGCACAGCAATTGGCCGATGCACAGGCTGATGCACGTCGGTGGATTGAACGCCTGGGTGGCCAAGTAATGCAGATTTCTGGCACGGATTCTGCCTCCCAGCAAGCGATGGCTGATGCTTCTGAACGGTTCACTGCAGCTAACGCGGCGATTTCGCGTGCTACTACCGCCAAGCAGGCGAATTTGGCGCGTGAGTCGGCCCTGGAAGGCATGCATTATGTGAATGCCGCGCGCGAAATTATGGGCATGAACCCAGGCCCAGAACTCCCGCCGCTGGAGGGGCAGCGTGCGGCTGGCAAGGTGACGGAAGAGCGTACAGTCGAAGCGAATGGCCAAGAGATTACGGCCTCACCATATGCTTCTGCGAATACTCCCAACTACTACCCGGGTGGAATCGTGGCAGGGCGTCCGGTTCCGGCAGGTTGGTACTCCCGTCCATGGTGGGCCGATGCGCTGCACACCGGCGTGTGGATGGTGGGCTACTCCATGATGTTTAATGCCCTCTTCTCCGGCATGTCGGGCATTGGCTACTCTGCGGCTGCTGCAGAAAGCGGCGATTGGGGCGGTCCCGATGGCATGGGTGACGCTGGCGACGTGGGTGGTGACGCCGGTGATGCTGGCGACGTTGGTGGCGGCGATGATGGCGGCGGTTTCTTCGATGGTCTAACTGACGGCGACGGTGAAGGCTTCTTTGATGGAATGTTTGATTTCGATTTCTAGCTGAAGCACTGTCAAAATTGGCCGCTGGGCTGCGTTTATATCTTTAAGTGGGGGTCCGTTTAGGAGATTTAAAACGGACACGGTACACTGTCTCAGGTATGCAACGCAGCCAAGGTTACTTGGTGGCCTACATACGGGGCGTGGCGCAGTTTGGTAGCGCACCTGCTTTGGGAGCAGGGGGTCGCAGGTTCAAATCCTGTCGCCCCGACGTATGGGGGTCTGGAAATGCCCTAATAAGGATTTCCGGACCCCCTTTAAGTTTATGTACGTAAAACAATGAAGCCAGGGAGATTCACTCGTGAAGACCACCGTAGACAAGCTGAGCGATACCCGCGTTAAGCTCACCGTCAACGTTCCGTTTGCGGAGCTGGACCAGGAAATCGATCAAGCTTACGCGGCAATCGCGCAGCAGGTTTCTATTCCAGGTTTCCGTAAGGGCAAGGCACCGCGCCAGCTTATTGATGCTCGCTTCGGCCGCGGCCCCATCCTGGAGCAGGTTGTCAATGACATGCTGCCTTCCCGTTACGAGCAGGCAGTCAAGGAAAACGATCTGAAGGTTATCGGCCAGCCGGACGTTGATATTTCCAAGATTGAGGATAAAGACTTCGTGGAATTCACCGCCGAGGTTGATATCCGCCCTGAGTTTGAGGTTCCAGACTTCTCCAAGATCTCCGTTACCGTCCCGGCCCTGAAGGCTGACGAAGAGGACGTCGACAAGGCGCTGGAGGAGCTGGCAGAGCGCTTCGGTGAGCTCAAGGACACCAAGCGCAAGATGAAGACCGGCGACTACGCAATCATCGACATCACCGCTGAGATTGACGGCGAGAAGATCGAGGACGCTTCCACCGAGGGCCTGTCCTACCGCATTGGTGACGATGACCTCATCAAGGGCTTGGACACCGCCCTGCGTGGTATGAAGACCGGTGAGGATAACGAGTTCACTTCCACCATCCAGTCTGGCGAGCACAAGGACGAAGAGGCCACCATCAAGGTTCACGTCCAGCAGTCCAAGGAGCGCAAGCTGCCGGCTATGGACGATGAGTTCGCTCAGATGGCTTCCGAGTTCGACACCATGGATGAACTGCGCGAATCCACCAAGACCCAGGTGGAGGAGACCAAGAAGGCTGAGCAGGCTGCCCAGATTCGCGATGAGGTCCTGAAGGCCGCGCTCTCCGAGGTCGAATTCGAACTGCCGCAGTCCGTAGTGGACGAGCAGGCTCACTCCCAACTGCACCAGATTCTGGGCCAGCTGGCTCACGATGAGAAGGCACTGGCTCAGTTGCTTGAGGCACAGGGCACTTCCCGCGAGGAGTTTGATAAGCAGACTCGTGAGCAGGCGGAAGAGTCTGTCCGCACTCAGCTGTTCCTTGATGCCGTAGCAGAAAAGGAAGAGCCGGAAGTTTCCCAGCAGGAGCTTACCGACCACATCCTGTTCACCGCTCAGTCTTACGGTATGGACCCGAACCAGTTCATCCAGCAGCTGCAGTCCAATGGTCAGATTGCTAACCTCTTCTCTGACGTGCGTCGTGGCAAGGCACTGGCTGCCGCTATCTGCCGCACCACCGTCAAGGATGAAGAGGGCAATAAGGTTGACGTTGACCAGTACTTCGGTGAAATCGAAGAAGAGGACGCTGCAGAAGCTTCCGAGGAGAAGTAATCTCCCGCTTGTAACGCGCTGCTGCCACATGTGTGGTGGCGAGCGCGCATGAAACCCCGGATTCAGGTAACTCAAGGATGAGCCTGAATCCGGGGTTTGTGTCATTGTGAACGCCCTCTAGGAGTCTTTGAGTACTTCGAAGAGGGCGTGATGTGTGTTGGCTGGGGATACCGCTAGCCGTTCTTGGCTCTAAAGGCCTCGTCGGTCAACTGCAGGAAGCGCATAACGTAATCCTTGACAAAGTCTGCGGTACGTTGATTGAGATGTCCGGACTCTTCGAAAAGGGTGGGGGATTGGCCCAGAAATACTTCGGGCTGACCAGGGAGCGGCATGTCGAAGTAGGACAGAGCGAGGCGAAGGTTCTTCTGTGAACTGTAGCCGCCCATGCGGCCTACAGAGTGGCTAATGATACCTACGGGAAGGTTCTTCCACGCCACATCTGAGTTGGGTTTAGAGCCGATGTCCACTGCGTTTTTGAGGCAGGCAGGGATAGTGCGGTTGTTCTCTGGCGTAATGAAGAGGATCCCGCTCGAGTTCTTGATGGTCTTGCGAAAGGTGGTGTACTCAGCCGGAGTGGGCTTGTCCGTGACGGCGGGGTCATCGTAGTCGAAGTCATAGAGCGGCAAGTCACGGATTTCCACGATGTTTGCCTCGTAGCCTTCAGGGATCATCGTGAGCACCTCGTGTGCAATCTTGCGTGCAAATGACTCTCGGCGCAGGCTGCCGACGATAACGCTGATACGTGGGGTGGTCATGGTAAACCTTCTTTCTTAGTTGGGTGTAGGGAGACGTGGTCAAGGGAGAAAAGGCTTGCAGCCAAAGGCCGGTGGTGGGCCGGCAGCGTGGGCGGCGGTGAGGAAGCCATCTACTTTGTCTCCTTCTTCATGGCGGAAGTACAGTTCGATGAGTCCTAGAAGCCCCCCGAGGACGGCCTCTCGTGCGGCGGATGTATTCAACAGCCGCATGGCTGCGGGTTGGTTTCCTTCGCGGATGGCTTCAAACAGCGCGATGGTCTCAAGCCAGCTTCCTTGGTCCGGTCGCGGAAAAGGTTTAGAAATCCCAGTCATCATCACTCGTTTCTTCAGCAGTACCAATGACATAGGAGGAACCAGATCCGGAGAAGAAGTCATGGTTCTCATCTGCTCCGGGGGCTAGGGCCGCGAGGATTTCTGGGTTCACTTCCGTTTCTTCGGGCGGGAAATAATCCGGGTAGCCCAAATTCATGAGTGCCTTATTGGCGTTATAGCGAACGAACACGGCTACATCATCCATGAGTCCCAAAGGCTCATATAGCTCGCCGGAATAGTCCAGCTCTAGTGCATA
This sequence comes from Corynebacterium sp. KPL4035, assembly GCF_037908325.1. Lineage (NCBI taxonomy): Bacteria > Bacillati > Actinomycetota > Actinomycetes > Mycobacteriales > Corynebacteriaceae > Corynebacterium > Corynebacterium sp. KPL4035. The sequence goes on from NZ_JBBMGF010000004.1 coordinate 94,131, forward strand.
AAGCTCTTCGAGCAAAGAAATGGTGAAATCATGCATCTCCTTCTGCCGTAGCGGGGTCGTGGATTCCAGACCGCGCTGATATTTGTAACCCGAGTAGTAGCCGTGCACTGCCTTGTCACGCAGAATGAGGCGGATCATGTCTGCCGTATTTGTCAGGGTGGCGTGGACAGAAAAGTGCAAGGGAAGATAGAAACCCGCGTAGAGAAGCAGCGAGGAAAGCAACGTCGATGACACCTTGCGTTTGAGTGGATCCGGCCCAAAATAGTGCGCGAGAACTTTCTTGGCGCGTGCCTGGAGAAGGTCGTTATTCACCGCCCAGCGGTATGCTTCATCAATTTCCTTTGTACTGCTCAGGGTAGAAAACACTGAAGAGTATGAACGGGCATGGACTGACTGCATGAAGGCGATGTTGGTATACACGGCCTCCTCGTGTTCGGTGCGGGCATCTTGAATCTGACAGATTTCACCCACGGTGGCCTGGACAGTATCCAGGGTGGTGAGTCCCGTGAACACCCGCATGGTGAGGTTGCGTTCCTCGGGTGTCATCTTCTGCCACGCCGGGAGATCATTAGAAAGCGGGACCTTCTCTGGCAACCAAAAGTTGGCGGTTAGACGGTTCCACACTTCAAGATCCTTGTCATCGCTCACCCGGTTCCAATTGATGGCGCGGATGCGGGCTGAAGGATCATGCCGGTAGCTCGGCGGAGTAACTGAAATGCTGGTTAGTTCAGCACTATTCGATGTTGACGACATAGCTTCTTTCTTTCTGAGTGAATGGTTGTGGACAAGGGGGGAGGACCGTGCTCCTACAAAGCACAGGAGACGCAGCCTTCGACCTCGGTTCCTTGGAGCGCGGATTGGCGTAAACGGATGTAGTAGAGGGTCTTGATTCCGGCTTTCCAGGCATAGATTTGTGCCTTGTTGATGTCCCGCGTGGTGGTATCAGCGGTAAAGAACAAGGTCAGGGAAAGCCCTTGGTCCACGTGTTGGGTGGCCATGGCGTAGGTGTCGATGATTTTTTCGTATCCCACGGCGTAGGAGTCATCGAAATACTCCAGGTTGTCGTTGGTCATTTCCGGCGCGGGGTAGTACACGCGCCCCAAGCGGCCTTCCTTGCGTATTTCAATTTTGGAGGCAATTGGGTGGATGGACGCGGTGGAGTCATTGATGTAGGAAATTGATCCAGTGGGTGGAACTGCCTGCAAGTAGGCGTTGTAGATGCCGTCTTGCATCACTTGATTCTTGAGCCGTAGCCAATCCTCGCGTTGAGGGATCTGCACGCCTGCTTCGTGGAAGAGCTGTTTTACGTGTTCAGTGGCTGGCGCCCAGTCTTGGTCGATGTATTTGTCAAAGTAGGCGCCAGTGGCATAGGTGGATTCTTCGAAGCCTGTGAATCGTTGACCTTTTTCAACCGCGAGTGCATGGGATGCGCGGAGCGCATGGTAGGTCACCGTGAGGAAATAGATATTTGTAAAGTCCAGTGCCTCGGCGCAGCCATAAGGAATACGCTGTGAAGCAAGGAAGCCGTGGAGATTCATTTGGCCCAGACCAATGGCATGCATGGAAGCATTTCCGTGAGCGATGGAGGGAACAGCTTCGATATTCGTCAGGTCTGAAACCTTCGTGAGGGCACGCACTGCGGTTTCGACGGTCTCCCCGAAGTCCGGCGATTCAAAAGCCTTCGCAATGTTGAGCGAACCTAGATTGCAGGAAATATCCTGGCCAACGGTGGTGTAGTCACCCGAAGCTCCGTAGGTCGATGGCGTGTTGACCTGGAGGATTTCGCTACACAGGTTGGACATATTGATATGTCCTTTGAGGGGATTAGCGCGGTTGACCGTATCCTCAAAGAGGATGTAGGGGTATCCGGATTCAAACTGAAGCTCAGCCAGCGTGGTGAAAAACTCGCGGGCCTTAATGGTCGTGTGAGAGATTCGCGGATTGGCAACCAGCTCGTCGTAGTACTCGGTGATGGACATGTCAGACATGGCTACGCCGTACTCGCGAGCGATGTCATACGGGCTAAAAAGATGCATATCCTTGTTCTCTTTGGCCAGACGGAAGGTTATATCTGGAATAACAACCCCCAGCGAAAGAGTCTTGATACGGACTTTCTCATCGGCATTTTCCCGCTTGGTATCCAGGAAGCGAAGAATATCTGGATGGTGCGCATGCAGGTAGACGGCTCCAGCGCCCTGCCGGGAGCCCAATTGGTTGGCATAGCTGAAGCTATCTTCGAGAATCTTCATGACTGGGACTACGCCGGAAGCCTGGTTCTCAATCTTTTTGATCGGGGCTCCGGATTCGCGCAGATTGCTCAGCAACAGGGCCACTCCACCACCGCGCTTTGATAGTTGCAGTGCAGAGTTCACGCAGCGGCCAATGCTCTCCAAATTGTCTTCGATTCGCAGGAGGAAGCAGGAGACCATTTCGCCGCGCTGGGCTTTGCCTGCGTTGAGAAAAGTAGGGGTGGCGGGCTGGAAGCGTCCGGTCATGATGTCATCCACCAGCTTTTCTGCGAGCTCTTCGTCGCCCTGTGCAAGGTATAAAGCTGTGGTGGCGACGCGTTCTTCGTAGCCTTCTAGGAATCGGGAGCCATCAAAGGTTTTCAGTGCATATGAAGTGAAGAACTTAAATGCGCCGAGGAAGGTGCGGAACTGATGCTTAACTCGATGTGCTCTGTCGTACATGGCGCACAGAAAGGCGTCATCATAAAGCTCAAGGAAATCCCGCTCGTAGTACTCGTTATCAACCAACCATTCCAAGCGTTGCTTGGTGGAATCGAACTGATGCATGCGGGGAGCGACATGGTGCGTGACATAGTCTTGTGCTGCCTGAATATCCTTGTCAAACTGGATTTTTCCAGAAGCGTCGAACAAGTTCAGCTGCGCGTTGAGTGCGTGGTAGCTCTTGCGCTTGCCGACACCGCCGGCATTGTCTGCTGAAGCGGTGCGGGGCGTAGCGCCAATAGTCTGTGTGGGGGTGGCATCAAGAGGCCACATTGTGTTTTCCAATCTGTGTGATGCGGATGTGTTCTTCATCTTGTGGGGGATTAATGGGGTGTCATCGTTAGCTGCTTTTGCTGCTCCCAAAACTTCTGAAGGCCCTGCTTTACGGCGGCGATGTCCTTCTGGGTGCCGAGAAGCTCGAAGTGATACAGCTCCGGTACGTGGCACTTGGCGGAAATGATGCGTCCGGCGACGCAGTAAGCACTTCCGAAGTTGGTATTCCCTGAGGTAATAACGCCCCGGATAAAGGAGCGGTTGATTGGGTCATTGAGGAAGTCGATGACCTGTTTGGGGACTGCGCGTTTGAGCGAGCCGCCGCCGTAGGTGGGAACGATGAGTACGTACGGGTGTGAAACCTGGATCATCCCGGTTTTCTTGGGGCGCAGTGGAATGCGCACCGCGGGTCTATCTAAGCGTTCGACGAATCTTTTCGTGTTCTCTGAAACGCTGGAAAAGTACACCAAATCTGGTGAGTCTGACATGGCAATCCTGCTCATCCTGGCCTTAGCCATAAGTGGGGTAGGTGATATTCGAAAAGACTAACTACGCAATGCCGTAGTTGCAACTACGGTCTAACGTAGTTTTGAAAAGGGCAGGTGAGAGCAGGATTAATGCAAAGGGGAATGTCTAAAGGTTGTGGTGTGCTACAAACACTGCGTCGGTAGCTGGGCGTCCAAGTACTACCCACTGAGTGCCGCCGGCCACCTGTATTTCGAGAGAATCTGAAAAGGGCGCTCCCTCGCGCGTGCTAAGAACAGCCCCAGTGACAATGCCGCGCTCTTCAAGGAACTTCAGCAGTTGTGGGTCGGAATCAGAAATGCGTTCCACGGTCACCTGCGATTGTGCACCGCTGTCGGTGAGGCGATGCGCACTGGGGATGGTGATCTGTCCATCAACCGTAGGGATAGGATCGCCGTGCGGATCCCTAGTGGGGTAATCAAGGAACTTATCCACACGTTCTATGAGCATGTCAGACACCGCGTGTTCGAGATTTTCGGCTTCATTATGGACTTCGTCCCAGGTGTAGCCCAATGCTTGAACCAAAAAAGACTCAAGCAATCGGTGACGGCGCACCATGACCAATGCGTACTGCCTGCCAAGTTCGGTTAACTCCACAGAGCCATAGGGCGTGTGTGACACGAGCCCTTGCTTCGCCATTTTGCGCACTGCATCGGAAACCGAGGAGAGCTTGAGTCCCAGCTGTTTCGCTATAAGCGTGGCGGTAACGGGCTCGGATGACCATTCCTTTAGCCCCCAGATAGCTTTCAAATAGTTCTGGGTACTGGTGGACAGCTCGGAAACAGACATGAGTAAATGTTAACCCAGCTTCCGTGTGCGCCTTTGGCGCTGTGGCCCAACGCTCATAGCGAACAGAGGCCAAGTTTGAGAGGAATGCCGGTAAGGTGGGGCCAGTTAAAGCATTCTTCACTTGAAGGAGAACCACTAATGTCTGAGAAGATTTCAATGAACTCGTCGTCTACGGGTATGAATCTGAGCGATAGCGTGTACGAGCGCCTGTTGCGCGAGCGCATTATCTTCCTGGGAACCCAGGTCGATGATGAGATTGCGAACAAGCTGTGCGCCCAGATCCTCCTGCTGTCCGCCGAGGACCCCACTCGCGACATTTCGCTCTACATCAACTCCCCGGGTGGCTCTGTCACTGCGGGCATGGCTATTTATGACACCATGAAGTACTCGCCGTGCGATATTGCCACGTACGGCATGGGCCTGGCTGCCTCCATGGGTCAGTTCCTGCTTTCCGGCGGCACCAAGGGCAAGCGCTACGCTCTGCCGCACGCGCGCATTATGATGCACCAGCCTTCCGCTGGTGTCGGTGGTACCGCTGCGGACATCGCCATCCAGGCTGAGCAATTTGCTCAGACCAAGCGGGAGATGGCGGAGCTCATTGCCGAGCACACCGGCCAGACCTTTGAGCAGATCACCAAGGACTCCGACCGTGACCGTTGGATGACCGCCCAACAGGCCAAGGACTACGGCATTGTTGACCACGTCATTGAGTCCGTTAACGGCCCGCTGAGCAACTAGGGAATAAGGAGAAAATCACTATGAATCAGTCCCAGATGCCAAGTTCCCGCTACGTTCTGCCGTCCTTCATTGAGCAGTCCGCACAAGGCACTAAGGAAACCAACCCGTACTCCAAGCTGTTTGAGGAGCGCATCATCTTCCTGGGCACCCAGGTCGATGACACCTCCGCTAACGACATCATGGCGCAGCTGCTGGTCCTGGAGTCCCAGGACCCAGACCGCGATATCACGATGTACATCAACTCCCCGGGCGGCTCCTTTACCGCGCTGATGGCCATCTATGACACCATGCGCTACGTCCGCCCGGACGTGCAGACCGTGTGCTTGGGCCAGGCCGCTTCGGCGGCAGCTGTGCTGCTTGCCGCCGGTGCGCCGGGCAAGCGTGCAGCTTTGCCGAACTCCCGCGTGCTCATTCACCAGCCGGCAACTCAGGGTACTCAGGGTCAGGTTTCTGATCTAGAGATCCAGGCCGCCGAGATTGAGCGCATGCGCAAGCTGATGGAAACCACCCTGTCTGAGCACACCGGTCGTACCGCTGAGCAGATCCGCATTGATACGGATCGCGATAAGATTCTGACCGCTCAGGAAGCCGTTGAATACGGCATCATCGATACGGTCTTTGATTACCGCAAGCTCAACGCTTAATTTGGAATAACTCATTCTAGGTAGCCCCTGCCGCTCAACCGAGTTCCGGTTGTGAGGCAGGGGCTTTCAGCATTGTGGGGCAGGGAAGGGGCAATGCCCGGTAATTCTTGCTGCACCCGAATGGGGTAAGTCTCTCTCGCAATATCTGCAGGTCGTTAGGTTTATTTCTATCGTGCGACACTAAACCTATAATGGTCTATTTGTGATTTAGACCTCTAAGTGGTCATATATTTTTATGGAGAGACACACATCCGACGCGGCGGCTCAGGCCGCTGCGCCCACGCCGCAGAGCGGCGAGCGTACATTCTTTGGGCACCCTTGGGGTTTGGCCAACCTTTTTGGCGTGGAAATGTGGGAGCGCTTTAGCTTCTATGGCATGCAAGCCCTTGTCTTGCTGTACATGTATTACGCCACTACCGATGGTGGCCTCGGCCTAGACCGGGCGGACGCAACGTCTATCGTGGGAGCCTACGGTGGCTTGGTTTACATGGCCTGCTTGTTGGCTTCTCTTGTTGCTGACCGTGTCTTAGGTGCAGAACGCACACTGTTTTACTCGGCCAGCATGGTGATGCTTGGCCACATTGCTTTGGCGTTTATTCCCGCAATAACTGGTTTGGCCATTGGCCTCGTTCTTATCGCCATCGGCTCCGGCGGTGTTAAGACCACCGCGCAGGTCGTGCTTGGTGCCATGTACAGTCGCGATGATCCGCGCCGCGATGGTGGCTTCTCCATCTTTTATATGGGCGTTAATATCGGCGCTCTCGTTGGTCCACTGCTCACCACTGCCCTGTGGGGCTGGCAGGGTTTCCACTGGGGCTTTGGTATCGCAGCAATCGGCATGGCGCTCGGCCTGATTCAATATTCGCTCATGCGCAAGACCACTATCAAAGACGCGGGGCATGAGGTTCCAAACCCAGCGAGCTTCAAGCAATTGCTTATGGGTGTGTTGGCAGTAGCGGCCATCATTGTGGTTATGGTTGTGGCACTGGCAACCGGCGCTATTCAGGTTGATTGGCTTTCCAATATTGTTACCGCGGTGGCACTTCTGGCTGCAGTTTATCTGTGGGTTCAGATGTATACCTCGAAGTTGGTAACCCGCGAAGAAAAGAACCGCCTGCTGGGCTTTATTCCGATGTTCATTTCCGGTGTTTTGTTCTTTGGTATCTTCCAGCAGCAGTTCACCGTTATGACGATTTACTCGGATGTGCGCTTGGACCGCCACGTATTTGGTTGGGAAATTCCTCCATCGCTCGTCCAGTCCATTAATCCAGTCTTCATTGTTATTTTCTCCGCGGTCTTTGCAACGATGTGGACAAAGCTAGGGGATAGGCAGTGGTCCACCCCAGTAAAGTTTGGCGCTGCCAATATCGTCATCGGCATCTCCTTGTTTTTCTTCCTTCCTTTCTCGGGGGCGGAAGCGAACTCCACCCCGATGTATGTCATCATTTTCATTCTCTTCCTTTTCACCATGGCGGAACTCCTCCTTTCGCCGGTGGGCAATTCTCTAGCTACCAAGGTGGCGCCAGAGGCATTCCCATCCCGCATGATGGCGGTATGGATGATGGCCGTGGCAATGGGCACGTCCCTGGCTGGCTCTTTGGCTAGCTTCTACAACCCAGATGATGCAGGCGCGGAGAATACCTTCTTTATCTCCCTTGGCGTTGTATCTATCGTGTTGGGCGGTATATTGCTTGTCCTTAGCCGCTGGGTAGTAAGGAAGTTTTCTAGCTTCCGCTAAAGGGTGTTAAAAGAGCCCGAAATGGGAGGTGTGTCGATTCAAATGCGACATACCTCCCTTAGTGGTTTTTATCACTCAAGCTAAGCGGTGGGGGTAAAAGAATATAAGTATTCTAAGCAGGGCATTTCTAAGCCGGTGGAAACCCCAAAAGGCACGGTTCTATGCTGCGGTAGGTTAACTAAAGGTTAACCAAAGAAAACGTTAAAGAAAAGCAATTGTCTATGGTTCGGGGCTGGAGTATTCTGCATTTCGTCCGCGACGCGTGAAGGCGCCGTAGATACGTACCGTGTTCATCTTTTTCTTTCCAAGGGGCCAACGCTGTGACAGCGACTCTGATCATCCTCGGCATTGTGGTGGTTACCGCCCTTGCCTTTGACTTTACGAACGGATTTCATGACACTGCCAACGCGATGGCTACGTCCATTGCCACCGGTGCTTTGAAGCCATTTACTGCGGTGGCAATCTCCGCAGTCCTTAACCTGGTTGGTGCCTTCCTTTCGGTCAATGTTGCTGCGACCGTAGCGAAAGGCATTGTTAACCTCGATTCATATGATTTGTCCGGCGCCGCAGCAGACACTGACGGCCAGGCGCTGCTGATGGTGGTCTTTACTGGCCTTATCGGCGGCATTATTTGGAACCTTTTTACTTGGTTGCTGGGCATGCCATCGAGTTCTTCCCACGCGCTGTTTGGTGGCCTTATTGGTGCCGCCTTCGCCGCCATGGGTACGTCTGGCGTTGAGTGGTCTTCTATCGCTGGCAAGATCGTTATCCCGGCCGTTGCCTCTCCGATTATTGCGGCCCTAGTTTCCGCGTGTGCCACCTTCCTTATCTACTGGGTTACCAACACTATTCCGAATAAGGCTAAGAACGAGCACTTCCGCCATGGCCAGATTGTCACCGCTTGCTTGGTGTCGCTGGCGCACGGTGCTGGCGATGCGCAGAAGACCATGGGCGTTATCTTCTTAGCGCTGGTTGCCTCCGGGCATGCGGTTGCTGACTCCCGCATCCCCACCTGGGTCATCGTCTGTTGTGCCGCAGCAATCGCAGCCGGCACCATGTCCGGTGGCTGGCGCGTTATCCGCACCCTGGGCAAGGGGCTGGTGGAGATTGAGTCCCCGCAAGGTATGGCCGCTGAAGCTACCTCCGCGGCAATTATTTTGACCTCCGCTACCGGTGGTATGGCGCTATCCACCACTCACGTGTCCACCGGTTCCATCTTGGGCACCGGCCTGGGCCGTCGCGGTGCCGAGGTTCGCTGGGGTGTTGCGATGCGTATGGTTTCCGCGTGGCTTATCACCCTGCCCTGCGCTGCGTTTGTTGGCTTTGCTACGTGGTGGTTGGCACACGGTGTCTCCTCCTTTACTAACGTGGCAACTGGCGCCATCGTTGACTTTGTCTTGCTGCTGGCCATGGCCGGACTTATCGTCATCCGCTCCCGCATGAACCCAGTGGATGCCTCCAACGTGAACAACGATTGGGATCCAAACTCCGAGTCCGTGGATTCCTCCATGGGAGCTGAGTCCAACCGTCAGGAGCCGGTTGCTGCCGGCGCGGCCCCAGTTGCTGCAACCCAGGCGGAGGACACCTCCGCGCCGTCTACTGCTCAAGAGGAGCGCTAAACCATGACTGCTACAGAAATCTTCCAGTCTCTTCTCCATGTTGCCGGCCTGGCATTGGTATTTGGCGCTGGCATTCCGCTCCTTTTCTCCCTGGGTATGCGTTGTATGACCGGTGACCCCATTCGTGATGACAACGGTGTTGTCGTAGGGGATACTCCGGCAAGCACTCAGATGAAGGTGCTTGGTTGGACCGTTTACGCAGTGCTAGCCGTAGTTATCCTCGTGGCCATCATGTGGATTGCTCGCGATACGCTGGACCATTACTTCGGCTTCGCGCCGTTCGGTGACCTCTAAGTTATCTCTCCCTTCCTGAGGGGGAAGTCAACCTTCCAAGTGATGCGTGGCACATTCTCCGAAAGTTAACAAAAGGTTAACTTTAATCGACCTATGGGTTGCCTAACGGGGCTGTGTCACGTATATTCTTCTGTATCAGACAGAGAGAAAGCCACATGGAGGTGTGAGAAATGAACAAGATGCGTTCTTTGATGGACGGCATCGCTGATGCGTTCAAGGGCTCCACCACTGGTACCGGCCTGGACACCATTTCGGAAGCTCCGGTCCGTGCTTTGGTGGCAGAAACCCTGCTTGACGCTGATAAGACTCCTGCTACGGCTAAAGACGTAGCAGAAGCGCTAGAAGCCGTCACCGGTCATGCACCGGATGAAGTTGAGATGCTCGACGCAGAACTCTTCCTGCTCGACTTCGACTGGCTGCAGTAAGCAGCTACTGAATGAAATCCCCACGAGGCCCCTTGCCGCATACTGTGCAGCAAGGGGCCTCGTGCTTTGCCGGACTCGGTGGATTTCGGTAAGCGCGGCTAATCGCGCGGCGGCAAGATGGCCTCCGGGGTTTCGGGCAGGAGTTGGCCGCCATCAATAATTAGGGTCTGGCCGGTAATAAAGCCTGCCTCTTCTGAGGAAAGGAAAGCCGCCGCATTGCCGATATCGCGTGGAGTGCCGAGACGATGCAGTGGCACCGATCGCGTCATCTGATCGAGATACTCTTGGCCTTGGGCCTTGAGGCCCTCAGTGAGGATATTGCCGGGAAGAACACTGTTGATGGTGATGCCATCGCGAGCGACTTCGAGCGCAGCTGAGCGCATAAATCCTTGTTGGGCGGATTTGGAGGCGCCGTAGTGGGCCCAGCCAGGAAAGCCCGTGTGCGAGCCGGTGATGGACGTGGTAATTACGATGCGTCCATAGCGGCGTTCCTGGAGGTAGGGGAGTGCTTCCTGGACCACCTTAAAGGTGCCGTGGGTATTGATGGCAAACATGGCCTCCCACTGCTCATCGGTCATTTCTGCTAATGGGCAATTGGGAAAGACGCCGGCATTGGAACAGACGATGTCGAACCCGCCATGCGTGGCAACAACGTGGCGGTACATTTCCTGTACAGAAGTACGGTCGGTGACATCCACATGAATCGCACTGGCACCTAGCTCTTTTGCGGTAGCGGTGGCGTGCTCTAGATTGACATCGGCAATGATGACAGAGGCGCCGGCCTCGCTAAGTGAAGCGGCAATGCCGCGGCCAATGCCGGAAGCACCGCCGGTGACAATGGCTACGTGGTCTGTGAGATCGAACATAATTCTCCTGTTCCTAACGGGGCGGAATGAAGGTCGTTTCACCTTTTAGCTTAGGTCGCAGGAGCAAGGAAAGTCGGGGAAATTCGCCACGCGGAAGGGAATGAATGAAGGGCCTGTCGGGTTGATTTACTAAGGTAGAAATAGATGAAGATTAAGCCGCTCGGAAGGGTAGAATCATCCTTCCATTTGTGGATAGCGGTACGAAAAGCGAGTGTGAAAGAACTTAATGGCACGTATGCAAGAAAGCGCTGACCTGCTCAAGTGCTCCTTTTGTGGCAAGAGTCAGAAACAGGTGAAAAAACTCATCGCCGGCGGCGGTGTCTACATCTGTGACGAGTGCATCGAGCTATGCAATGAAATCATCGAAGAGGAACTGGGCCAAGAACAGGCGCAGGAATCCTCCGACGCGGAGGTGCGCCTGCCTCGGCCCTCGCAGATTTCTGCCTTCCTGGATAAATACGTCATTGGCCAAGACAAAGCCAAGCGCGTGCTATCTGTGGCGGTCTACAACCACTACAAGCGCATCAAGGCGGAAGAGTCTGCCGCGTTGGAAGCACGGCGCAAAAAGGCCGAGGGCGATGAGGTGGAGATCTCTAAGTCCAATATCTTGATGTTGGGACCTACTGGTTCCGGAAAGACCTACTTGGCACAGACCTTGGCCCGGCTTCTCGACGTCCCCTTTGCCATCGCCGATGCCACTAGCCTCACCGAGGCCGGCTACGTGGGTGAAGACGTGGAAAATATCCTGTTAAAGCTGCTGCAAGCCGCAGACTTTGATGTGGAGCGTGCCCAGCGCGGCATCATTTATGTCGACGAAGTGGACAAGATTTCCCGCAAGTCCGAGAATCCGTCCATCACCCGCGATGTCTCCGGTGAGGGTGTTCAGCAGGCCTTGCTGAAGATCCTGGAAGGTACCGTGGCGGCCATTCCACCGCAGGGTGGGCGCAAGCACCCGAATCAGGAGTTCATCCAGCTAGACACCTCGAATATCTTGTTCATCGTTGCCGGCGCATTCGCTGGGCTCGACCAGGTTATTGCGGATCGAGTGGGCAAAAAGGGCGTGGGCTTTGGCGCCAACTTGGATACCAAGGATGAGCGCGAAAAGGTCGACCTCTTTTCCCAGGTACGCCCTGAGGACCTTGTGAAGTTTGGCCTGATTCCAGAATTCATCGGGCGCCTGCCCGTCGTGGCCACGGTGGATAACTTGGACCGTGAATCCTTGGTCAAAGTGCTTACCGAGCCAAAGAACTCCTTGGTCAAGCAGTACAGTCGCCTATTTGAGATGGATGACTGCGAATTGGAATTCGAGCCGGCGGCGTTGGATGCCATCGCAGAGCTTGCCTTGGAGCGTAAGACAGGTGCACGTGGCCTGCGCGCCATCATGGAAGAGCTGCTGGTGCCAGTTATGTATGATCTGCCGGACCGCGAGGATATCGCCGCGGTACATATCACCCCAGAGTGCGTGACAGAGGGCGCGGAGCCGCAGTTTAGCTATAAGGACGAGGCGAAGGAATCTGCCTAAGCGCCTGCCGGCGCGACTACTCCTCGCTGTAAATATCCTGTGGTGAGGCCTCGTCTCCCTCTTTCGTATCGAACGAGGATGAGGTGAGGTAGGACTCGTGGCCCGAGTCCGGAATATTGGCGGTCAAAAACGCCAGCACAGCATCGACGGTAAGCCTATGCATACCATCGATATTTTCTTGGGTATTGAAGTTCACGCCCAGCATGTTTTCCACCATCACCTGGTTGGTTACGCGGTAGACGGTCAACGAGGAAATCAGGGTGAAAATGTCATTGGCGGAAATACCTGGGCGGAAAGCACCGGCGTCTTGGCCCAAGAGCAGCAGGCGGTCGAGGTGGAGGGCGACTCCGGCGACGTCGGCAATAGCTTGCTGAGCTGGATCCACAATCTGCTGATTGCTCTCCCATACCAGCATGCGAATAGCATCCGGGTTGGCCACGCGTTCGCGGAAGAGCCAATCCACCAACTTGCGCACGCCCTCGACCGGAACCGCGGTATCGATTTCCAGAGCGTCCTGCGGCGGATTAAGGCGCTGCGCGGCCGTGCTGAGTGCACGTAGGTACAAGCCCTTTTTATCGCCAAAGTGGTAGTGAATCATGCGCTTGGACATGCCCGATTCTTGGGCGATGGTCTCCAGCTTGGTTTCTGCGAAACCACTGCGGGAAAAGTGCTTGATCGCTACGTCCACCACGGAGTCAATGCTGACGGATTCCGCGTGGGCAGCGTGAGGAGAATCCGCCTGGCCTGCATCCTGCAGTGCATCAGTATTCTCAGTGCTCATGGCGTAAGTCCTTAATCCTTGCGGCGCAGCGGTGGCGCGGTCAACTGATATCTAATAGTGCGGGAGTAGATAGGCCCCATGCAATCTGTGTGCGTGGCGTGGGGAGAGCCCCGCTTTTCCTTTTTCCCATCATGCCCGATTAGACACCCGTTGCGGGAGCTTCTTACCCATTGGGGGCGTTAATTTGGAGGTAAATGGGGGTAATTTAGCGCAACCTCAGCGAATATCCCCTCCAAAAGAGGGGACCAGATTCACAGCGCGAGAGGCGGCGGTGGGGCTAAGCTCGGGGATGGGTACATTCCGTGGCGGTGCGAGCAGCCTGGCTCGCGTGTGCCGCCCTTGACGCAGCCATTGAGGAGGCTTTTAACCATGACTCAGCCCGTCAAAATCACTGTCACCGGTGCCGCTGGCAATATCGCTTATTCGCTGCTGTGGCGCATCGCTGCCGGCGATGTTTATGGCAAGGACACCCCGGTAGATCTGGCGCTGCTGGAAATCCCCGCCGCGGTGGGCAAGGCCCAGGGCGTGGCCATGGAGCTCAATGACTCCGCCCTGCCGTTGGTCAACTCGATTACGGTAACTGATGACCTAAAGGAGGCCTTTGAAAACACCTCTGCTGCCTTCCTCGTAGGCGCGCGCCCGCGCAGCAAGGGTATGGAGCGTGCGGATCTGCTGGAAGCCAATGGTGCCATCTTCACCAAGCAAGGCAAGGCCATCAATGACTATGCCGCGCGCGATGTCCGCGTGCTTGTGGTGGGCAACCCAGCAAATACCAATGCTCTCATCGCTGCGAAAAATGCCCCGGATGTGGACGATTCTCAGTTCAATGCTCTGATGCGCTTGGACCACAACCGCACCTTGAGCCAGCTAGCGCTGAAAAGCAGCAAGTCCACCAATGATTTCACCAAGGTGGCAGTCTGGGGCAATCACTCTGCAAGCCAGTTCCCGGACATCACCTTTTCCAATGCCGAGGTGGACCAGGATTGGTACCGCGAAGAGATGATCCCCAAGGTAGCGAAGCGCGGTGCCGAGATTATTGAGGTGCGTGGCAGCTCCTCGGCCGCATCGGCGGCGTCGGCAGCTGTGGACCACATGCATGACTGGATTCATGGCACTGAGGATTGGCGCACCGCGGCGGTGCCCTCGGACGGTTCCTACGGCGTCGACAAGGGCCTTATCTGTGGATTCCCCACCATCTGCCGTGATGGAAAGTGGGAAATCGTGCAGGGCCTGGAGCTCAGCGAGTTCCAAAAGGAGCGCATTGCAGCGTCTGTGGCCGAGCTGCGTGAGGAGCGCGAAGCCGTAGCAGACCTGCTCTAAAACCCACTCGGTGCGCACCACATGCTCGGTGCGCACCCTGCCTAGATGAGCCGGTTGACGTGCAAGGTAGAATCGGCCAGGTGACTGAGCAAAATAATGAGCAATTAGTTGGTACCAACCGCGCTGATGCGCTGCCTAAGTCTTGGGAGCCGCAGGCCGTAGAAAAGGACCTCTATGAGGGCTGGGTAGAAAAGGGCTACTTCACCCCGGATGCACATTCGGAGGCCGAGCCTTATTCCATCGTGCTGCCGCCGCCGAATGTGACCGGTCAGCTGCATATGGGCCACGCTTTGGACCACACGCTGATTGATTCCATTATCCGCCGCAAGCGTATGCAAGGCTACGCCACGCTGTGGTTGCCAGGAGCCGACCACGCTGGCATTGCTACCCAGACCAAGGTCGAAGCCAAACTCAAGGAAACCGAGGGCAAAAAGCGCTGGGACTACGAGCGCGAAGAGTTCATTGACAAGGTCTGGGAGTGGAAAGAACAGTACGGTGGCACCATCCAGAACCAGATGCGTGCCATCGGTGACTCCGTAGATTGGTCTCGCGAGCGTTTCACCTTGGACGATGGCCTCTCGCGCGCTGTGCAGACCATTTTTAAGAACCTTTATGATGAGGGCATGATTTACCAGGCTAACCGTCTGGTCAACTGGTCGCCGGTGCTGGAGACCGCCGTCTCTGATATCGAGGTTGTCTACAAGGACGTCGAGGGCGAGCTGGTTTCCATTCGCTATGGCTCGCTTAATGATGATGAACCGCACCTCATCGTGGCCACCACCCGTGTAGAGACCATGCTGGGTGACGTTGCCATTGCCGTTCACCCAGACGATGAGCGCTATGCTGATCTTGTGGGCAAGGAGCTGCCGCACCCATTCCGCGATGACCTCAAGCTCAAGATCATCGCTGACGATTACGTCGATATGGAGTTTGGTACCGGCGCGGTGAAAATCACCCCGGCACACGATCCGAATGACTACGCGATGGGCACCCGCCACAACTTGGACATGCCTACCGTCATGGATACCACTGGCCACATTGCCAATACCGGCACCCGCTTCGACGGCCTGACCCGCGAAGAAGCCCGTGTGGAAATCCGCGAGGCGCTGCGTGAGCAGGGCCGTATTGTCAAGGAAATCCGTCCTTATGTTCACTCCGTGGGACACTCCGAGCGCTCTGGGGAACCCATCGAGCCGCGCCTGTCCCTGCAGTGGTTCGTAGACGTATCAAAGATGGCCAAGGACTCTGGTGCTGCTGTGCGCGAGGGAGATACCACCTTACATCCGCAGTCGCTGGAGCCGCGCTACTTTGAGTGGGTCGATGATATGCACGATTGGTGCATCTCTCGGCAGCTGTGGTGGGGTCACCGCATTCCTATTTGGTACGGGCCGGAAGGCGAAGATGGCCAGCGAGACATCGTCTGCGTCGGCCCCGATGAAGAGCCCCCAGCAGGCTACGAGCAGGATCCTGATGTGCTGGATACGTGGTTCTCCTCCGCGCTGTGGCCATTTTCCACCCTCGGCTGGCCGGAAAAGACCCCGGATCTGGAGAAGTTCTATCCTACCAACGTGCTGGTCACCGCCTATGACATTTTGTTCTTCTGGGTAGCCCGCATGATGATGTTCGGTACTTTCGCTGGCGCTCATACCCCAGAGCTTTTGGGGGAGGGCACCGATGGTCGACCGCAGGTTCCATTTAAGGATCTTTACCTGCACGGCTTGGTTCGCGATGAGCAGGGCCGCAAGATGTCTAAGTCTTTGGGCAACGGCATTGACCCGATGGATTGGGTGCGTGACTACGGCGCAGACGCCCTGCGCTTTACCCTTGCTCGCGGTGCCAACCCGGGTGTGGACCTGCCTTTGGGCTCTGATGCTGCAGCGGCCGCCCGTAACTTCGCCACCAAGCTTTTCAACGCCACCAAGTTTGCCCTCATGAATGGCGCCGGCGTAGCAACGTTGCCCAACCGCGACGAGCTTAGCGACGCCGACCGGTGGATCCTCGACCGCGCCGAAGAGGTCCGCGCCAAGGTGGATGCATACCTGGATGATTACCAGTTCGCTAAGGCAAACGAGCTGCTCTACCACTTCACCTGGGACGAGCTGTGTGACTGGTACCTGGAGATTGCAAAGACCCAGATCCCGCGGGATGGTGTCAGTGAACAGGGCCGCAATACCCAGATTGTCCTGGGACGCGTCCTAGACGTTGTCCTGCGCCTGCTGCACCCAACCATGCCTTTCGTGACCGAGGTGCTTTGGAAGGCTTTGACCGGCGGCGAGTCTATCGTCGTGGCACCGTGGCCCACCGTTGCCGATACCAATGGTGGCGCTACCAAGGATGAGGTGGCCGCCCGTCGCATTGCAGACGCGGATAAGCTCATTACCGAGCTGCGCCGCTTCCGCTCTGACCAGGGTGTCAAGCCTTCTCAGAAGGTCCCGGGCCGCCTCGACTTTGCCGCTGCTGACTTGTCGAACCAGGAAGAGCTGGTGCGCAACCTGGCTAATACCACCGCTCCGGCCGAAGACTTCGATCCTTCCGCCTCCATTGAGGTACGCCTTTCCCAGGCCACCGTGGAGGTCACCCTAGATACCCACGGCGCTGTAGACGTGGAGGCTGAGCGCAAGCGCCTAGAGAAGGACTTGGCCAAAGCCAATAAGGAACTGGAGCAAACCGGCAAGAAGCTTGGCAATGAGAACTTCCTGTCCAAGGCGCCGGAAGAAGTGGTTAATAAAATTAAGCAGCGCCAGCAGATCGCTCGCGAAGAGGTTGAACGCATTACCAGCCGTTTGGAAGGCCTGAAGTAGTGGCGGAAAAGGACAAGGGCACAGAGGATTTTGAGATCGTCGATGCCCTCAAAGAAGGAACCGACGGCGGTCCGGTGGAAATCACCGAGTCCGGCCTGACGCTCAATCTGGGCATGGGCGGCGAGGATGAGTACAACGAGGCCGCCCCACAGGAGGTTTCCGCCGCGGAGCTACGCGCCCTCGCGGAGGTTGAAGAAGAACTCAATGAGCGGTGGCCCGAAACCAAGATTGAGCCTTCCCTCGATCGCATCGAGCTGCTTATGGATCTGCTCGGTCACCCGGAGCGTTCTTTTGATGTCATCCACATCGCTGGCACCAATGGTAAGTCCTCTACCGCACGCATGGTTGATTCGCTCCTGCGTGCCTTCCACCGCCGAGTGGGCTTGGTAACTAGCCCACACCTGCAGCGCGTTACTGAGCGCATCGGCATCGATGGCCAGCCCATTCACCCGCGCGATTATGTGCGTATTTGGCACGAGATCAAGCCGTTTGTGGAAATGGTCGATGCCCAATCGGACGTGCCTATGTCTAAGTTCGAGGTCCTTGTCGGCCTGTCCTATGCTGCGTTTGCCGACGCCCCCGTAGATGTCGCTGTCGTCGAAGTCGGACTCGGCGGACGTTGGGACGCCACCAATGTGGTCACTGCAGACGTCTCCGTCATCACCCCAGTGGGCATGGACCATACGGATTATTTGGGCGATACGATCACCGAAATCGCAGGTGAAAAAGCTGGCATTATTAAGCCGCGCGAGGATGCCGATGATCCGTTGACCCCGAATGAAAATATTGTGGTTATCGCGGAGCAGGACCCAGAAGCCATGCGCGTCATCTTGCAGCAGGCCGTCGATGTCGAGGCGGGCGTGGCCCGCTCCGGTTCCGAATTTGCGGCCCTCGAATCCCGCATTGCCGTTGGCGGCCAGCAGGTGAATATCCAAGGCCTCGGCGGCCTGTATGAGGACATTTTCCTTCCCCTCCATGGCGAGCACCAAGCCAAGAATGCTGCCGTGGCCCTTGCAGCGGTGGAGGCCTTCTTTGGGGCTTCGGCCGGCCACCCATTGGACGTTGCTACCGTGCGCAATGGCTTCGCCCAGGCGATTTCGCCCGGCCGCCTCGAGCGCGTACGTACCTCCCCCACGACGTTTATTGATGCCGCGCATAACCCCCACGGTGCCAAGGCTTTAGGCGCAGCGTTGGACCGCGATTTCGACTTCGCCCGCCTCATCGGTGTGTTGTCCATCTTTGCGGATAAGGACGCAACTGGCATTCTCACCGCGTTGGAGCCGTATCTGACCGAGGTAGTCATTACCCAAAACTCCTCGCCGCGGGCTCTCGACGCTTATGAATTGGCCGAGACTGCTCGCGATATTTACGGCGAGGAACGCGTCCACGTTGCCGAGGATCTTCCCGGCGCTTATGCCCAAGCCGTTGAACTTGCTGAAGACGCGGAGGTGCAATCCGGCTCCGGCATTATCATCACCGGCTCGGTCGTCACTGCCGGTGACGCCCGCGCGATGTTTGGAAAGGAACCTGCATGAGCCGCGACAATCACCACCCAGGCGGAGAGCGCCAACCCCGCCCGCCCCGCAGCAGCCGTGCCCGCGGCCGCGAGGAACATATCCCTGAAAGCGAGATCGGACCCCTAGGCATGGGCCAAGCCCCAGTCAAGGACCCACTTAAAAGCTTCAACGGGATGGTCATTGCCAGCTCCCTGACCATGGAGGCGCTCGCCCTATCCTTCGCACTGCCGATGCTGTACAAGCTGTATGACGGCACCCTGTGGACGCCTTTTAACTATTGCTTTGTCCTTGCCGCCATTGTCTTTCACCTAGTGATGATCGCGTTCATGAATAAGAAGTGGGCGCTAACCGTCATCGTGTGGGTGCAACTGCTGTGCGTCATCTTGGGCTTTATGGTCCACTGGGCCGTAGCCGCCATCTTCATCATCTTCGGCTTGGAGTGGCTCCTGGCCGTTTACCTGCGCAGTAACCTCATCGCCCGCATGAAGCGTGGCTACCTCACCACGCAGCACCTCAACGAGAAATAGCACGGTAGCCTTGACGGCCTTCGGCGAGTGGCCAAGACGCGATAGACTGGCGGCCATGCGCACTCTCTATCTCGTCCTTGCCGCACTCGCTTGTGTTGCCGCGGTGGTAGCCCGTGCCGCTACGGGAACGCCGTGGCTACCGCTAGTCGCCCTCATTATTGGCGGCGTTTTTCTGGTTTTGGCCCTGCGGAGCAACTTCGAACCGGCCAAAGAAGCCACCTTCGAGGATTTGGATAAGGAACAGCGAGCGGAGCTGCAACGCCTGTTGGCTAATGGACAGTTTGGCGCCGCAGTAGGCCAGGTACGCCTGTGGTTCAGGGGGACTTCGCAGGGGCGCGCCGAAGAGATAGTTAAACAACTCGCATAGCCCTGGACCCCACACTTTTACCCCCAAAGGAATACCCCAGCGCGCGACGCAGTCGGGTGGTTTCGGTACAGTGTGGGGCATGACTGAACGTACACTGATTCTCATCAAGCCGGACGGCGTAAAGAACGGCCACGTAGGCGAAATCATCTCCCGAATCGAGCGCAAGGGCCTGAAGCTGGCCGAACTCGATCTGCGCGTTGCTGACCGCGAGACCGCGGAGAAGCACTACGAGGAGCACAAGGATAAGCCATTCTTCGGTGACCTCGTCGAGTTCATCACCTCCGCACCGCTTATCGCTGGTGTTGTCGAGGGCGAGCGTGCCATCGAGGCATGGCGTCAGCTGGCCGGTGGCACCGACCCAGTTTCCAAGGCCACCCCGGGCACCATCCGCGGCGACTTCGCTCTGACCGTTGGCGAGAACATCGTGCACGGCTCTGACTCCCCAGAGTCCGCAGAGCGCGAAATCGCTATCTGGTTCCCGAACCTTTAAAGCCTTTATAGCGTTTCGTACGCACTTAAGCCCGAGCCACCGGCTCGGGCTTTATTCATAGCGTCACCTGGTCCCTCGTTATATGGGCAGCGAGCAGGAGCACAACACGCCTACACTGGTGCGGCTAAGAACTATTTTCAACAAGACCTAGGGAGGCGCATATGCGCGGCTACGCGGTCGTAGACATTGAGACCACCGGATTTTCCTATAAGCACGGGCACCGCATCGTTGAAATTGGCGTCGTGGAGCTATCGCCGGAAGGAGCAGTGCAGGATTCCTGGGAAACGCTCATTAACCCGCAACGCCATATCGCGGCCACGGAAATTCATGGCATTTCCGCCTCTGATGTTCTAGGCGCGCCCACCTTTGCGCAAGTAGCGGACAAGCTGGCTAATTCTCTCGAAGACCGCATATTCGTTGCTCACAATGCGGGATTCGATCGGACCTTTATTCAGTCCGAGCTGCTGGCTTGTCGCGCCTGTTCTGAAGAGGCGTTGCCGGCGATCGATACGGCCGTATTGGCACGCAGGTATCTTGGTCTTCCCAAGGTGAAGCTGGGGGATTGCTGCGCCCATCTGGGAATTCATAATGAGTTGGCACACTCCGCATTGGCGGATGCGATGGCCACGGCGCAACTATTCCAGCATTTCCTGGCCAATACCCCGGCAGCCCAAGAGAACTATATGAGTGAGCGCTTGGCTGAGCAACAGCTGTATCGCAGCCTGGCACCCCACCCGGGTTGGGTGGAGCCGGCACTTCTCAGCCGCGCAGCTGCGGAATCCGCCAAGCAAGCGGCACAGTACGGCGGCTGGTTCGCCGGGCTCGTCGCACAACGTGAGACGCCATCGAATACGGCTGCGGAAGACTATTTCAAGCTTCTCGATGCCGCCTTGCTCGACCGCCGCCTCTCTGCCACCGAGCAAACCCAATTGCTGGCCTTTGCTCAAGCACATGGGCTCGATGAACATGGTCTGCGCGAGCTGCATGAAGCCTATATCACGCTGCTGATTGAAGAAGCCTGGGCTGATGGTGTTGTCACGGCTGAGGAACGCGACATCCTGGCTTCTGTCGGCCGCGCCTTGGGGATCCCGGCTTCTGATATCGAGGCTGCCGTAGACCCCGACACCGCTCCACAGGCAGAAGGTCGGCATGGTGCCCCTAGTGAAGAGGCGCCGCAAGGTTCTGAAAAGGCCGGCAGTATTGGCGGACTCGCCAGCATGGGCGGCATTGTGGTGAGCGCTGGCGAGCGAGTAACCATTACCGGAGCTAAGGCCTACTCGACTGCGGAATGGGAAGAGTATTTTGCCGCGCACGGCGTGGAGATTGGCGGCCTAGCCAAAAAGACCAAGGTGCTCATCGCCGGTGACCCGGACTCGCAATCGGGCAAAGCCAAGAAAGCGAAGCAGTATGGCATTCCCATCGTTGCGGAAGACGTCGCCCGTGAGGTCATTCACTTCGCAGACTAGGACTGGAGCTCTCCTAATCGAAGGAGAGTAATTGGCGCAGCGTGCTGAAGGCTTCCCTTTGTACTCGATGGGTAACGGTCCGGCCCGATTGCTGCTTGATTAAAAGGCCGGATTCCCTCAACTTGCCGAGGTGATGGGATACCGTCGGCTGGCTAAGGCCGGAAAGCGCGGTCAACTCCGTCACACTCATCGGGCCGCAGCCCTCATCGCACAAAATGGATAATAGGCGCAGGCGGGCTGGGTCAGCAAGGACTTTAAATTGCTGGGAAAAGTACAAAGAATCGCTCTGGCTGAGCGGGCCACTGCTCAGTGAGCAGCACTGCCCGTCGGGGGTGTTATCAGCATTGCTAGGGGAGGAGTCCATGCACACAGTATAAGGAGGCTGCTTCATAAGGAGGCTGCTTCCTACTCCGTTATATTGACGAGTATCAATATGGGTGATTAAAGTACTGCCTTGAAATGTGAATTCCTCGTCGCGCAAGGAGAGCTATGGCCATTCCGCAAAGCCCAAAATTGTCATTTCTCGATAGATTCCTGCCCGTCTGGATCATCATGGCCATGGCTGTGGGGCTATTGATCGGCCACTTCCTGCCAGGTATTGGAGAAGCACTATCTGCCCTAGAGGTAGGCGGTATTTCTCTTCCGATTGCACTGGGTCTGCTAGTCATGATGTATCCGCCCCTGGCTAAGGTCCGCTACGAAAAGACCCGAGACATTGCTGCCGACGGCCGATTGATGGTGGTATCGATTGTGTTGAACTGGCTGGCGGGGCCTGCATTGATGTTCACCCTGGCGTGGATATTTCTTGCCGACCAGCCCGAGCTGCGAACCGGCCTGATTATTGTTGGGTTAGCCCGCTGTATCGCAATGGTCCTAGTGTGGTCCGATCTCTCCTGCGCCGACCGCGAGGCCACCGCTGTTCTCGTGGCTATTAATTCCGTTTTCCAAGTAGCTATGTTTGGCGTTATGGGCTGGTTTTACCTGCAGGTTCTTCCTGGTTGGCTAGGCCTGGATACCACCTCTGCTGATTTTTCTTTCTGGTCCATCGTCACGGCGGTTCTCGTATTTTTGGGAGTGCCACTGCTGCTTGGTGTCCTCTCACGGGTCTGGGGTGAGAAAGACAAAGGCCGCGAATGGTTTGAAAACCGCTTCCTTCCGGCAGTATCTCCCTTGGCGATGATCGGCTTGCTTTATACCATTGTGTTGCTGTTCTCCCTGCAGGGAGAACAGTTGGTAGCGCAGCCCACGGCGGTGATCAAGGTTGCGATTCCGTTGGTCATTTACTTCGTTGGAATGTTCTTCCTAGCTCTGGGCGTGGCAAAGGCCGTGGGAATGAACTATGCGCAATCTGCTTCCGTGGCCTTTACCGCAGCAGGCAATAATTTCGAACTGGCCATCGCGGTTTCCATTGGCACTTTTGGCGCGGCGTCTGCACAGGCTCTGGCCGGCACCATCGGACCTCTCATTGAGATTCCCGTGCTCGTGGGACTCGTGTACGTCATGCTCTGGATAGGGCCGAAGCTATTTCCAGGAGACGAAAGCTTGCCGCGTTAACGCTTGCCCAATTGGTAGAGGCAACGAACCCCGGTCGGTGTGACGGTGTTTTTCCAGTCCTTGGGCGCAGAGCGCAAGGCGATGCGGTCAAGTTTCACTAGGCCCGCCTGTGCCAATTCATCAAGATGCTCACATACTAGGTCGAGATCGACCTGCATGAATTTGGACAGGGACCTAGCGGAGACCGTATTTCCTTGCACCGCGCCGGCGGCTATGAGGGCGGTGAGGGTGTCCACGTGGGCGTCGGCAAGCACTAGGCGAGCCTCGGTTACTCCTTCAAGCGGATCCTTTTCCAGGATCTTGTTAATGCGCCGCCGGCCAATCCGAAAGGATTGAGAAAACATTGCCCACAGCCCCAAAGGCAAGCCGCACGCCCACCACGCCCCTGACAGGACACCGGCAATGGGCGGGGCAAGTTCTACCTCCGGCACTAGCCCGGCTGCACTTAGTGGAGCCATGGCCAGCGGCGCGGCGATGGGGATAAGCGGGGCGATATAGGCAATGGTGGGATAGTCGCCCTCGCGATACTCCTCCCGCGCGGCGTTGATGCCGCGTGGGTAGTTGCGGATGAGGTGCACTAACCCCAGCACCGCACAGATGGCAAAAATACCGGCTCCTACCAGCATATAATCCACGCCGGTGTTGGCGAATCCAATGGCAAAGCCGGCCGGTACGCCGAAGTAAAGCGCCGAGCGTACAGGGATTTCATTGCGCTGCCGATACTGTGCCAGCTCGCGGGCGGGGATTCGTGCTAGTTCTGCCACCCTGTCAACATAACACCGCCTGCCAGCCTGGCTGCGTTTCTGTGACACAATGGTAATTAGCGCGTACGAGACGCGTAATAACTTAATACCCACAAACTTTTATAGCGCGCAGAATGCCTCGCGCGGCGGCGGTACAGTCCATGGCTGTGCCTGCGCCCGAGGTAGCGCCTGAAACAGACGATGTACAGGAGTAAGCCCGAACATGGTGGCACAGAACTCTCAAGAAACAACTGAAAACCTCAAGGCGGCGGCGTCTTTGGCCCAGAACTTGGATCGTGGCCAGCTCAAAGACAAGGTCCGCGTTTATGCCCTTGCCAAGCAGCTGGGGCTTGCCTCGCGCGATCTGGTGGCGCAGCTGAAAGAGATGGGGCTAAAAAAGAGCGCGCAAAGCTCCCTTACCCGTGAGGAAGCAGGCCAGGTGCTCGATGCCGTGGCTCAAGCCGCGGCGCTTGGCGATGCCCCCTCTGGCGATACCAGCGAAGCCTCCACCGCCGCACCGGACACGGAGTCCGCAGACAATGCTGCTGTACCGCAGGAAGATAATTCAGGCAAGCAACCCGAGAAGAAGCCGGCGAAGAAGCGCGCCAAGCGCGCACGCAAGGCCACTCGCAAATCCGCAGCCCCAGTGTCCGAAGAGTCGGCCGAGACCGACGCAGCGGGGGAGCAGCCCACAGAAGACGAAGAACGCCTACGCCACCGCGTGCGCAAGAACGTGGATAATGAGATCTCCCAAATCGAAGACAAGGTAGAAGCGTCACTCGCCAAGGCCGCAGCCGATACCGGCTCAGCTGCCGAAGACGCCGCAGCGGCGGAATCCGCGGATGAGGTGGAAGAAGCGCCGGCGAGTGCACTCGATACCGGCACAGTTGATGCGGCGAAGCTGCACGAAGCGCTTGCGGAGGCCGGCGAGGATTTCGAGGATGACTACTACGCCCCGCACATTGTCCCGCGCGCTGAATCTGAGGAAGAATCCGGGCACTATGACTTTGCACCGATCTTCATGGCCCCACAGCAAGATGATGCAGCGGCCTTCGCACTAGTTGCAGACGCTGCGGAGGAAGATTTCTCCGGCGATGACTCCGAAAGCGACGATGTTGCCGAGGAAGTGAGTGAGCAGCCGGGCTCCGGCCGTGGTTCTGGTAAATCCGAGGCTCGCCGTCGAGGTCGCCGCGGCGCCTCCCGCGGACGCGGCGCTAGCTCGAACCGTGAGGATCAGGCTACCGAGCCCGAATACATTGACGAGCCGAAGGCCATCCGTGGCTCCACGCGCATCGAGGCCCAAAAGCGCCGCCGCGCGGAACTGCGCGCAAAGGGCCGCACCCGCCAGCACATTGTTTCCCAGGCAGAGTTTCTTGCCCGCCGCGAAGCCGTGGAGCGCACCATGGTGGTGCGCGATAAGGAGCGCGAGGATGGTGCCGGAATCATCACGCAGGTGGGCGTGCTAGAAGATGACCTGCTGGTCGAGCACTTCGTTACCACCGAGTCCCAGGCTTCGCTGATTGGCAATATTTACCTAGGACGCGTCCAAAACGTCCTGCCGTCGATGGAGGCGGCCTTCGTAGATATCGGACAGGGCCGAAATGGCGTGCTCTACGCCGGTGAAATCGATTGGCGCAAGACCAAGCTGCATGGGCGCGCCCGCAAGGTAGAAAATGCTCTGAAGTCCGGCGATCAGGTATTGGTTCAGGTGGCCAAGGACCCAATTGGTCACAAGGGCGCGCGCCTGACCACCCAGATTTCCCTTGCCGGCCGCTACCTGGTCTATGTGCCAGGCGGCCGCAGCGCGGGCATTTCCCGCAAGCTGCCCGCCCCAGAGCGCAAGCGCTTGAAGGATATCCTGGGCCGCGTGGTGCCGGGCGATGGGGGAGCGATTATCCGCACCGCTGCCGAAAATGTCTCGGAAGAGGCGATCGCTACCGACGTCAACCGCCTGCACAGCCGGTGGGAGGACATCATCGCCCACGCCAAGAAAGAAAAGTCCTCCAAGGGCGCCAAGCCGGTGACCATGTACGAAGAGCCAAATATGCTCATCAAGGTGGTCCGCGATCTCTTTAACGAAGACTTCACCGAGCTCATCGTTGATGGCAAGCGTTCGTTCAATACCGTCCGCGCCTACGTCGATTCCATGGCGCCGGACCTTGCGGATCGCGTGGTGCGCTTTCGCGCCAAGGACCACGGCGGGCAGGATGCCTTCGAGGCCCACCGCATTGACGAGCAGCTGCATAAGGCCCTCTCGCGCAAGGTATGGCTGCCATCCGGCGGCACGCTGGTCATTGACCGCACCGAAGCCATGACCGTCATCGACGTCAATACCGGCAAGTTCACCGGTTCTGGTGGCAACCTAGAGGAAACGGTAACCCGCAATAACCTCGAGGCAGCCGAAGAAATCGTGCGCCAGATGCGCCTGCGCGATTTGGGCGGCATGATTGTGGTGGACTTTATCGATATGGTCCTGCCAGAAAACCAGGATTTGGTCCTGCGCCGCTTGAAGGAGGCCTTAGGCCGCGGCCGCACCCGCCACCAGGTTTCTGAGGTTACCTCTCTGGGCTTGGTGCAGATGACCCGTAAGCGCCTGGGCACCGGGCTGGTGGAGACCTTCTCTACCGAGTGCGAGTGCTGCCATGGCCGCGGGATCATCATTCACCAGTACCCGGTGGACGAGGCTGAGGACAATTCGCGCGCGAAGCACTCTGGGCGCAAGTCCAAGTCGCACAAAAAGCAGACTCATGATCCGCAGCAGCACCCGGCTGCGGTGGCGATGCATAAGCACGAGCTTGATGACGCCCCTGAAAGCGATTCCAAGCCCAAGCGCTTTAAGAAGACCCAGGCGCCGGTCTACGGCATCGAGAGCGGAGACGCCGCACGGGAATCCGCAAAGACGTCGCTGGAGGAGCTCGTAGCTAACGTCGTTGTGGATGAGCGCGGTGCGGACGAGCCGCACGCTGATCAGAACACGCACAGCGGAGACCGAGACAGCGCTAAGGAGCGCGGACGCGGCCGTGGGCGCCGACGGGCTCGCAAGCACACCCAGACTGAAGTATCCGATATCGAGGCCATCGCATACGCTGCGGCGGACAATGCTGCGGAGAGCGACGAGGTGCAGGAATTTAATTCCTACGTCCCCGATGCGGATACGGACGCGGACTCGGGTGCCGTCGCTAAGGCCCACCCAGATGCTGGGGAGGGCTCCAAACGCGGCAAGAAGCCGCGCCGGGCGACCCGCCGCTCTAAGGCCACACGCGCTGGCACAGGCAGCAAGCAGAAAGCCACGGAGTCTGCAGCAGGCAAGACCTATGAAGAGGCTGTGGCCGAGTTCGAGGCTTCCCCGCGCCGCAAGCGCCGCACACGCGGCAATTCGCGTTCTGATAGGCGTCCACAGCCGCAGGAATTTGCCGTCGCCGGTGAACAGGAATCTGCCGTACACAAGGCCGATCAGGCGGTACCCGCATCCGATGGCGGTAACGCAAGCGAGGCCGCAGCACAAAAGGGGCAGAAGGACTCGCGCGGGGAGCGAAAGGGCCGCCGGCGTGGTCGCCGTCGCACGGTGCGCACCCAGCAAGCCCAAAGCCGTGTTTCTTCGCGCCTGCCACACGAGTTAAAGGAGAAGACGCAGGAGCACGAGCAGGCGGGTGGCTCGGCCGAGCAGCGACATGAAAAGGCCGTTGGCACCACGCGTGCGGGGCGCACCGGTGGCAAGGGTCGCGGGCGTCGCCGTGCCGTGCGTCAGGCTGCCCCTAAGAAAGCCGTAGCAGAGAACCCGAAGGCAATGAAGTCCGAGTCGGGCCGTTCTACGCGACAGGAAAGCTCGCCGGAGCGCACCGGTTCTGGGAACCGGGCGGGCTCGAGCGATTCCAAGGTCTTGCGCCGTGGCAAGAAGAGGGCGGTGCGCAAAAAGGGGACGTCGGCAAGAGCGAGGGCCCCAAAGGCACAGGATAACGGTGCCCAGAAGCAGTCTGCGGCGAGCGGAGTCCACCCAGAAAAAGCCTCAGCTAAATCTGGGCGCGGGCGGCGCCGTGTAGCACGGCGAAGCAAGTCTTAGGGCTACGCCACGCGGGCACGAAAAGCGTGGTTTGTATTTTGTGCCCGCTACGGGGTAGTCTTTGACAGTCGCTGTTTAGTACTCACAGCGCTGGATCAGTCCGACACTCACTCAGTGAGTTGTGCGGGCATGTTCGCGCGGGAACTAAACGCAATATGTAAGTGTCCATTCGGAACGCGGCCTCCCCGGTTGCTTCCGAGCGAGTTTAGATAAGGGGTAACCCTCTATGTACGCGATCGTCAAGACCGGCGGCAAGCAGTACAAGGTTGCTGAAGGTGACCTCGTCAAGGTCGAGAAGATCGAGGGTGAGCCAGGCTCTGCCGTAGCTCTCACCCCGGTTCTGCTCGTCGATGGCGCCGATGTTAAGTCCAAGGCTTCCGACTTGGAGAAGGTTTCTGTTTCCGCAGAAATCGTTGAGCAGGGTAAGGGCCCGAAGGTCGATATCCTGAAGTACAAGAACAAGACTGGTTACAAGAAGCGTCAGGGCCACCGTCAGCCTGTGACCACCTTGAAGATCACCGGTATCAAGTAAGCCTTAACCGGCTGTAATTATCCCTGAAGGAGGGAAAACCACATGGCACACAAGAAGGGTGCTTCCAGCTCCAGCAACGGTCGCGATTCCGAGTCTAAGCGTCTCGGCGTCAAGCGCTTCGGTGGTCAGCAGGTTAATGCCGGCGAGATCATCGTGCGTCAGCGCGGTACCAAGTTCCACCCAGGTGAGAACGTAGGCCGCGGCGGCGACGATACCCTGTTTGCGCTTGCAGCTGGCTCCGTTGAGTTCGGTATCAAGCGTGGCCGTCGTATGGTCAACATCGTTCCGGCTGAAGAGGTTGCTGCAGAAGCGACTGCTTAACTTCAGTCCGATTAGGCTAATCCTCGAGTCCGTCCCACAGCAGTGTGAAGGGCTTGGGGATTTTCTGTTGTAAAAGGGCTCTCGGATTCTGCTTCTCGGGGAACACCTGTTGTCGGTGGGGTTATTGTGTGGAGTCGAATTGGGTCCAGTTTCTCCTATTATGTCGCCGTTTGCGGCGTTGATCAGGTTGGTGGTTCATTCTGAGTGGCTGCTGGTGTGGATGGTTTGGCAAAGTCTGTGGCTTATAGGCCTGCTGGTGAGTTGGACTTGCCGCGCAATCCTCGCAGGCATACTAGCTGTGTGGCAGTCAGGCGATAGCCCGACTGCGGCTTGAAGGTGTGGAACCGATGCATTTTGTGCGCCCGCTTTCCATAAGCTCTAGTCCGGTTTATCGGACTGGTAATGAGCTTGGTTTGTGGAAGCGCAATCCGCATGCTTGCGAAGATGTGTAACTACGCGCCGGTGTGGTTATATGCAGCTGCGTGAATGTTTAGGTCCAAAGATGCAGCTTTAGCTTGTGGTATTCATCCGCGTGATGTTGCTGATATGGACCAGGAGTTATTAAAATTTCCACTGGGCATGTGCCTTTGTCCCGGCTGGCCCGGATTTGGCGCTGTATAACAAGCTTATGTAGGTAATCCCGTATGTCGTTGGCCGCCAAGCAGCCCCAGGCCTGGCTATTCCACAAGAGCGAATTGATAGGCATATTGCTTCGCGTTATCTATCGGTAGAAAGCGTGAGCTCATCTTTGATCTTGACCGGCAGGGTAAAAGCGTGTGTGAGACAGCTCGGCGTTTTCAGTACTCTGCTAGCACTATCAGCAAGAAGCTTTAGCGTAACCGGGACGAGTTTGGGGTGTATCTTCCCACATATGCGCACCGTAAATCGGCGTCGAGTACGTTTACGCCGGAAGCGCAGGATTGATGCCAATCCACGTTTGCGTGAGACGGTCTGGGCGATGGTGAAAGATAGGTACTCGCCGCAGCAGATGTGCGGGTGGTTGCGTAGTTGCTATCCCGGTGATGAGGCTACGTACGTGTGTCCTGAAAGGATCTATCAACCTTTGTTTTCCCAGGCTAAATACGAGTCGAAAAAGAAGTCGCTGCTGCACTACGTCGAGATCACGCGCAACGTCGACCTCGTGGCACGCGAAGCGCGCCCGCAAGCGGTATGTCGATCCTACGGTCATGATTTCCGACTGGGCGGTACCAGGTCTTTGTGTAGCTGATCTCATCTTAGGTGTTGATAACCAGTCTGCAAATGGGCGCTCAAGTAGAGCGAACCATACGCTATGTAGTGCCTCCGAAGTAAACAAAGGGTTTACTAAAACAATTGCTATCTTGAGTTCAGAAGATTATTGCACCACCTTGTTGTAGGACAGCGTTGTTGTAGCTGGGGTAGCTCGTTCCCTTTGACGTCTGAGTCAGATGGTAGCGGTCTGAAGGAGGTTAGCAAGAGAGACTTGCGGTATATGTGGCCGCTAGATCTCGTAACATACTCTTATATTTCTGTGTAGGCTGATGGCATATAAGTAGGATCTTACCGGGGAGCGATGCTCATGACGTGCAGTGCATGGTAGGTATGGAGCAGCTGCCGTGTAGGTGGCGCCAATGCAGACTTGGTGAAGGATGTGGTCTACACCTGACGGGTTGTAGGCCAGCAGATGGGATCAAATAAAAATATCCCTACGTATAGTGTGTCGCAAGGGAAACCCTTGTTGTCTTAAGGGATCTCCACTGATTTCTGTAGAGAGCGGTCGCTCAGTTGGGGATTTGCGGCACGTCAGAAAGGATAAAAAGCTGATTTGCCAACGTGTAAAAGGCCCGCAGGAACATAATCGGAAGAGAAGCTATTAAGAAGAGCCAACTGTTCAGTGGAATAAAGCGTACAGATTAACCCCTATAAAGGGGGTTATTAGGGGTGCCTGGGCGCTAGGTAAAAATAAAGACTTTTAAATTAGAACGCGGATAGTTAACCTACGCGTTTATCTCATTTAACCTATCCTTCAATTTAATTGAAAGGCGGGCTACATAATCGCTGTTGAATTCCCAAAAGATGAGTATAGGCTTAACTGAGGCTGGGTTAGAATTATGATTTCCTAGTTGAAAGGGGGTGCAATTAGTTTGTAGAGCAGAATTTCTGTTGCGGAATTGTCACCTTATGGCAGAATACCTTTAGTGGGACGTGAGAGCGGTCCTGCAATCGAACCCTATCTGGGCTGAAAGTTCGCCAGAGGATACCGAGGAGTATGAGTATGAACTTTGACCTGTCGACCATCCAGGATTACCTATCCACCATCCAGCTTCACTTGGACAACTTCGTCAACACCCAAGAAGGTTGGTACAAGATTCTGTCCGGCGTGACCGAGATCTTCTCTGGCAAGAATCTTGAGAATGCTGCTGAGGCCATCAACCCGCTGTCCGAATAAAATAATTCAAGCATCCTAATTCCTTAAGGAGTCAAAATGTCCGAGCTATCCAGCACTGTGTCCGAGCTATCCAGCGTTTCCAATACAGTCGTAGAGGCTGTTAAAGCTATTGTTGAGCCGTTTGTAAATATTGCTGACGGCGCTTCCCAGCTCATTGGCATGTTCGTTTAAGAATCTGCCCAAGTAGACCGCAGGTGTCAAAAGGGTACTGGGTCTACTGCGTATTTACCCCATTTGCCTGACTAGCAATGTTGCTACGGGCAAGTGGGGTAAATTTTTCGGTACTGAAGTGGCCCGAGTTTTGTTCCTAGATCTTGCCATGGGATTTTATTATTTCCTGTGGTGGGTTCTGGTTTGGATAATTCGGTTTCCGTCTCGGCTGGGTCTGGGTGTCTTAAATTTTTCGTGGAGCTTGGTTTTGTTCCATCACGACACCATTTGGGTTTTGGAGGTTCCGCATCGGCAGCATCATCACACACTGTGAGTATGGATGAGTTCATGGTTGTAGGAACCAATAAAATTTTTCGGCTAGAGCATTGTCGTAAGAGTTCCCGACAGTTCCGGTGGAAGGGGGGGATGCCTTGCCAGGGAAGCTGTTTGTTGTAGACAACGTAGTCTTGCAGCAAGCCATGGTAGGAATGGTACACGAAGCTGTTTTTCTTTGGCGGATAATATCACTGGGTTGAAAGCATGTAGCGGCAATGCTTCGGTGCGCATGGATTTTGATTACGACCATCAGACAATGTGTTGAGTAAACGTATCAGTGACAATCGCGGTGTACACAAAGCCTTTCTTTGTGCGCGCGGTTGTTATGTCGGTCATCCACAGCTTGTAGGGGCATTGGGGTTTAAACTCATGGTTGGCCAAGTTTGGGCGCATATTTGGTGCGTTGGGCTTGCGCGTTGTTATAGGTGAGCGTCCTTTGCCTTGCCAGAATTGTCGGCCAAGCGCATCAGCTGGGAGGTTTGTTCACGCTCGAGTATGCCCCGCTGGTCTAAAGCTCGGCGGAAACACCGACTTCCTTAGCCACATAAGATACCGGGCGCTCTTACTCGAATACTAGGTTCGTGGCTTTGCGCCGATATTCCGGCGTGTACTTCTTGCGCTGTTAGCTCACAATGATCATTTTCTCCTACGGGCACAAAATCCGTACGAATAGGGTCCACTAAACGAGTGGTAATCTCATAGGGATATCAATGGTGGCTGGGCTGTAGTTACTGTCCGCTGTCTTTGTACGGCTCGTTGCGGTAATTGTCGGTTTCGGTGGCAGTTTTAGTGCTCTTGTAGCTAGGCTTGTGGTTTAGGTGGGCTTCTATTTTCAGCGTTTAGTCCTCTGCTCCTTGTGGTTTGTAACGTGCGTCGAACTAGGTTATTGGCAGCCGTGGTGGTCGTTTCTAGGCTGTCAATGTGTTTCGCAATTTTAGGGTGGGCAAGAGGCTTCTTATCAATTGCATGAGTCGTGGTCTTATAAGCTTAGATCTGGTCGTGTCGCAGTAGTCATTCTGGTCTAACTCTTCATGCAGGTTGGGAATCTGCCTACAAACCATCAGACACTCTCTATTGTCCACATGTCTCTTTGCTCAAAAGAATTTGCGGCCTTTTGCAAAATATCTTGTTGTTCGTGCAACTCTATGATTTTCTACCTGGCGGATTCGCTCGAAATTGGCCCTCACCCATAGGCAATATCGCGCAAAGCTCTAGTGCCGGAACGTTTGCTGGTGCCGTGTTAGTGGGCCTGAAAATAAAGGCGGGAACGTTTTCAACAAACCTCGCTGAAGCTGAAGGAAGCAGGCGACTTCAATGCACTCTGAGCGGACCATAGCACCACGTTTGAGTTGTTCGGAGTATTTAGGCATGGTGGTACAGTTCATTTCTTCTCCACCAAGCGGGGTACTAGGTGTCTACCTAGCAAAATCCAAGTCCTCCTAATAAGAATATTCAATATTCACATTATGTTAAACGGTTGGAGTCCAGCCCAAGATACGCATTACACTGAGTAGGACAACTATTCAATGCACGGAGGATTTGACCATGGCACGTTTTATTGACCGCGTTGTCCTGCACCTGCAAGCAGGTGACGGTGGACACGGCTGTGTGTCTGTCCACCGCGAGAAGTTTAAGCCATTGGGTGGCCCGGATGGCGGCAATGGTGGCCACGGCGGTGACATCATCCTCGAGGTCTCTGAACAAATCCATACGCTTATGGATTTCCATTACCGCCCGCATATTAAGGCGCAACGCGGCGGCAATGGAGCCGGCGATATGCGCAATGGTGCTCGCGGCGAGGACCTGATTTTGGAGGTCCCGGCGGGCACGGTGGTCCGCACTGAAAAGGGCGAAACCTTGGCGGACCTTACCGTTCCGGGAACGCGGTTTGTGGCCGCAGAAGGCGGCTTCGGCGGACTAGGCAATGCGGCATTGGCCTCAAAGAACCGCAAGGCACCGGGTTTTGCTCTCCAGGGTGAGCCGGGCCAAGCCCATGATCTTATCCTCGAGCTGAAGTCCATGGCGGATGTAGGGCTGGTGGGCTTTCCATCGGCTGGTAAGTCCTCGCTTATCTCGGTTTTGTCGGCCGCGAAGCCCAAGATCGGTGATTACCCCTTTACTACGCTGCAGCCGAACCTGGGCGTGGTGGATATGGGAGATAGCTCCTTTACTATCGCGGACGTGCCGGGGCTTATCCCAGGCGCGGCCGATGGCAAAGGCCTAGGCCTGGATTTCTTGCGCCACATTGAACGCACGGCGGTGCTTGCCCATGTGGTCGATACTGCCACCATTGAGCCCGGCCGTGATCCCGTTTCCGATATTGAGGCGATGGAAAGTGAGCTGGCAAAATACCAAGGGGCTTTGCAGGAAGATACTGGTTTAGGGGATCTGCGTGAGCGCCCCCGCGTCATCATCTTGAATAAAGCAGATGTGCCTGAGGCCGAAGAGCTGGCGGAATTTGTCAAGGATGATCTGGAAGAGAAGTTTGGCTGGCCTGTCTTTATTATTTCGGCCGTCGCTCGCAAGGGCCTGGATCCGCTGAAGTTCCGGCTCATGGATATGGTGACCGAGCATCGCAAGGCCCAGCCATTGCCAAAGAAGGATAAGAACCACACCGTTATCCATCCCAAGGCCCAGGGCCATAAGAAGCATACCGGTGTATTTGCTGATTTCACCGTGAAGGCCGATCCTGAGGTCGAGGGTGGCTTCATTGTTGAGGGCAAGAAGATTGATCGCTGGATTACCCAAACTGATTTTGAAAATGATGAGGCAGTGGGCTTCTTGGCGGACCGCTTGGCCAAGGCCGGCGTGGAGGAAGAGCTGCGCGAGCAGGGCGCTGTGGAAGGCTGTCCGGTGACGATCGGCGGCATTACCTTCGAGTGGGAGCCGATGACTGGCGGTGATCCGACGATGGCCAGCCGCGGCGAGGACGCCCGTTTGAAGGGCACTAGCCGCGTTTCCGCCGCCGAGCGCAAGCGTGCCTCTCAGGCACGCCGTGGTCTTATCGATGAATACGATTACGGCACCGACGAAGAGGTCACTCGCGAGGGTGCTAATCGGGATAGGTGGCAAGGCTAGCTCGGTAGGCCCCCTCTTCTTGGGGTGTATAAAAGGGGGCGCTTTGTAGACTCGGTTGGCATGTCTTCTGATCAACAGAAAGAGCCCATCCTTCCACTTCCGGTAGAGCCTTTTGACGGGCCTACCGCCGATACTCCCTTTCCAGAACCGCTCGATGAGAACCCGGTAGCGTCCGGTTTTGAATCTGAACTTCGCCACGAGATCGCGCACGCCAAGCGCGTCGTGGTCAAGATTGGTTCCTCTTCTCTCACGGATGAGAATTTCCGTGTTTCACAGGAAAAGATTGATCACATCGTCGATGCCGTTCATGCGCGCATGGGCCGCTCCGATGTCATTATCGTTTCTTCTGGTGCGGTCGCCGCCGGCATGGGGCCGCTCGGGCTGCACCAGCGTCCCACCGATCTGGCTACCAAGCAGGCCTCCGCTTCTGTAGGCCAGGTGCACTTGGCCTATGTGTGGGGCCAGTCCTTTGCTCGCTATCAGCGCACCATCGGCCAGGTTTTGTTGACTGCGTCAGATACTGGTCACCGCGATCGCGCCCGCAACGCGCAGCGCACCATTGATCGCCTGCGCCAGCTGCGTACCATTCCTATCGTCAACGAGAATGACGCCGTGGCTACCTCGGAGATGCACTTTGGCGATAACGATCGCCTCTCCGCGCTGGTGGCCAACCTGGTGGGTGCTGATGCGCTCTTCCTCTTCTCCGATGTGGATGGCCTGTATGACAAGAACCCGGCCGAGCCGGACGCTAAGTTCATCGATGAAGTGCGCACCGGCAAGGACTTGAAGGGCGTTGTAGCTGGCGATGGCGGCAAGGTGGGCACCGGTGGTATGGCCACCAAGGTCTCTGCAGCCCGCCTGGCAACCCGCGGCGGCATTCCGGTGCTGTTGACCTCCACGGATAATATTGGCCCCGCGCTTGCCGACGCCTCTGTGGGCACCGTCTTCCACACCCGCGAGGAACGCCAGCTTTCCGCCTGGAAGTTCTGGGCACTTTACTGCGCAGATACCGGCGGAGCCGTCCGCCTCGATGAAGGCGCTAAACAAGCCGTGACCGAGGGCGGTAATTCACTGCTAGCCGTGGGCATTACCGATGTGCAAGGCGAGTTCACCAAGGGCGAAATCATCGATATCCTCGGTCCGAATGGCGAGGTCATCGGACGTGGCGAGGTCCGTTTCGACTCCGAGGAACTGCACGGTATTAAGGGAAAGAAGATGGAAGAACTTCCTGAGGAGCAGCGCCGCTCAGTTGTTCACGCCGATTACCTCTCCAACTTCGCCTCCCGTATTTAAACCCAAGTCCCTGATTCCCCGTATGGTTGGGGCATGAAATATTTCATGGGTCCGGACGCTTGGCAGCCGATGGTAGAAGATATCGAGGCTGCCGGGCACGAACGCGTAAATAGCCTTGAAGATGCCGAGGTCTACATCAACAATGCGCCCAACCCGCGCCGCATCCCCGAGATGCCGGAGAACATCGGTTGGGTGCAGCATTGTTTTACCGGCGTAAATCAGCTCATTGATGCCGGGGTCATCACCCCAGACGGCGTGCCATGGTGCAACTCCGCCGGCGCTTTTGCCCAGCCGGTAGCCGAATCTGCACTTGGCCTGGCCCTGTCACAGGCGCACCACCACAAAGCCTTCGCCCAGGCCGCTTCGTGGTCGGTAGCACAGGAGCTGGACGAGTCCCAGGCGTGGCTTTATAACCAGCGAGGGCCGAAGAGGGTAGCCATCTTCGGCGCTGGGGGCATCGGCAAGCAGCTTATTAAGCTGCTGAAACCGTTTGGCGTGCACATTACCGCGGTCAATCGCTCCGGCCGCTCGGTGGAAGGCGCCGATGAGGTCGTGCCCATGGATAAGGCCGATCACGTGTGGGGCGAGGCCGATTTCATTTTCTGTATCCTGCCTGCGACCAAGGACACCGAGGGGCTCATTGATGCCGCCACTTTCCGCGCGATGAAATCCTCCGCCATCTTTATCAACGTCGGCCGTGGCAGCACCGTAGTAACCGACGATCTAGTGGCGGCCCTGCGCGATGGTGAGATCGCCGGCGCCGGGCTGGAAGTTATGGATCCCGAGCCACTGCCTGATGGCCATCCGCTATACGACCTGCCCAATTGCACCATGACGCCGCACATGGCTGCTTCCGCGCACGTGGCGCAGTACCACCTGGGCGCTATCTTCAACGCCAATGCCGCGGCGTGGGAGAGGGGAGAGGCGATGCCTACCCGCGTCGATGTGGAGGCGGGCTACTAATGAAGTACGCGATGCTACCCACCCCGTGGGAGGAAACCCTGCAGGCACTCGATGCAGCGGGTCACGAGCGCGCCCCACTGGAAGATGCCGAGGTTCTCATCTTCAACGGCGGCCCAGATGATTTCCCACGGCCCCTGCCACCGAGCGTGGGCCTGGTGCAGGTCCCCTTCGCTGGGGTGGATCACCTGCTCGACGTCATGCGTGATACCACCGCCCGCTGGTCTAATGCCGCCGGCCTGTATGACGCCACCGTGGCGGAATCTACCATTGCGCTCCTGCTCGCCCACTTGCATGCGCATAAGCGCGTGGGGACTAGCTGGTCTAACCGCGATGAGGTTGAGGCTCATACCAGCTTCCTTTTTGAAGATAAGACGGTAGCGGTGGTGGGCGCCGGGGGCATCGGCAAGCGGCTTATTCGTATGCTGGAAGGCTTCGGACCACGCATAATCGCGGTCAATCGCTCCGGCAACCCAGTCGAGGGTGCCGATGAAACCTTCGCCACCGCCGATATTGAGCGCGTCTGGCCAGCCGCCGATTATTTCGTGGCGCTTGCGCCGCTAACGGACGAGACCCACCGGCTTTTTAATGCCGCTGCCTTCCGTGCCATGCCCGATCACGCCGTGATTATTAACGTTGGCCGCGGACCACTGGTGGACACCGATGCTCTAGTCGAAGCCTTGCGGGCAGGAGACATCGCCGGCGCTGGCTTGGATGTCACCGACCCTGAGCCGCTGCCCGATGGGCACCCACTGTGGGACATGCCTAACGTGGTCATCACCCCGCACCTGGCCAACCCTCCCTATTCGGTGCGCCGGCGCATCGGCTCGCATACAGTACAGGTCATGGAGCGCTACTCCGCAGGTGAAGCAATCCCCACGGAAGTCGATATTCAGGCGGGTTATTAATGGACAACGCCGCCTCACAAGACGGTTCTTATCAAGGGAGCTCTTTTAATCCCACCGAAGCCGAGGTCGCGGATATGAAGGAGCGCCGGAAGAAGGTACAGGCGGTCGATTATGCTGCCTGGGCGGCCACCATCCTTTCCGTTGTGCTCGGCTATTTCTTCTTCCACTGGTCCTATTTTTGGGTTATCCCGATTATCTGTTTTATATGCTCGGCCGGAGCCCGCCACGTTTATAACTTGAGCTATTACGAAGAGGAATACCTCATGTTCGAGCGGAAGGACGAGAAGCGCCGCCGCCGGGCATCCGACAAGCGGAGCCGCGAGCTCGGCCAATAAGGACACCACCGTGCGGGTGCTTGCCGCCCAACTGGCTGAAAAGCGCGCGGCCTTTCGTTAGGCTGGTATGACATGAGCAACACTGAACGCGAAGAAGTTCTGTCCAAAGCCCGTGCTGCCAAGGAAGTCGCGCCCGTCGTGGCGCAGCTGTCCACGCCGCGCAAGAATGAGATCTTGCAGCGCGCAGCCGACAACCTCATTGCCCACACCGAAGCCATTCTCGCCGCCAATAAGCAGGATATCGATGCCGGCCGCGAACGCGGCATGTCCGAGTCCCTTATTGACCGCCTGTCTCTCGACGCCGCGCGCGTGGAAGGCATTGCCGGCGGCCTGCGCCAGGTAGCTGGCCTGCAGGACCCGGTAGGGGAGATCCTGCAGGGGCGCACCATGGATAACGGAATCCAGATGAAGCAGGTGCGCGTGCCGCTCGGTGTCATGGGCATGGTCTATGAGGCCCGCCCGAACGTCACCGTGGACGCCTTCGGTTTGGCCATCAAGTCCGGCAATGTGCCGCTATTGCGTGGCTCCAAATCCGCCCGCAACTCCAACACCAAGCTGGTAGAAATCTTGCAGGATACCCTCGTTGAGTTTGACCTGCCGCGCGAGGCCGTGCAGCTTTTGCCGTGCGAGACGCACGATTCCGTCCAGGACCTCATTACCGCCCGTGGTCTGGTGGACCTGGTTATTCCGCGTGGTGGCGCAAAGCTTATTGAGGCCGTCGTTACCGGCGCCACCGTCCCCGCCATTGAGACCGGCACCGGCAATTGCCACTTCTACGTGGATGCCTCTGCAGACATTGATAAGGCCATCGACATGGTCATCAACGGCAAGACCCGCCGCACCTCCGTGTGCAACTCCACGGAGTGCGTGCTTATCGACGCCGCTTTGGATGACTCCGTCAAGCTCCGCATCATCGCCGCGCTGCAGGATGCTGGCGTGACCATCCACGGCGACGTCGCCGAGCTCGAGGCCTTCGGCGTCAAGGATGCCGTGCAGGCCACCGATGAAGACTGGCGCGAGGAGTCACTATCTATGGATATCTGCGCCAAGGTGGTCGACGGCGTAGATGGCGCCATCGCGCATATCACCGAGTTCACCACTGGCCACACCGAGGCCATCGCCGCGCAAGACGCCGATGTCCTAGTGAAATTCGGCAACGAGGTGGATGCCGCCGCGGTGATGCTCAATGCCTCTACCGCCTTCACCGATGGCGAGGTCTACGGCATGGGCGCCGAAATCGGCATTTCCACCCAGAAGCTGCACGCCCGTGGCCCAATGGCGCTGCCGGAGCTCACCTCTTCTAAGTGGATCCTGCAGGGTACAGGTCAGACCCGTCCATAATTCTCCCCGCCATGATTCGATCTGCTTTCTTCCGTGCCGCCGTCGCCCTAAGCGCCTCGGCGGCGCTTGCCGTTTCTATAGCCCCCGCCGCCGCCACCGCGAATGCTGCCCCGGTCGTGCCCCAGGCAGCAGCACAATCCGCCCCATCGCCGCAGCCTGCTGGGTGTCCCGAGTTCGTTGTTTTGGCTGCTCGTGGCTCCGACCAGAATGAGGAATACGGCGAGTATTTCGGACCGCAGCAGTATTCGCCGCATGCCGCGCCGTCGAATGGCTATGAAGGGGCAAACCTCTCCGCGCTTTTTCATCTAGTGGAAAAACGCCATCCCGGCACGATGGATAAAGTCCATGTCCTCGCCCTTGACCCCCAAGCATACCCGGCGTCAATGAACCTGCCGCCGCTGGCGCAGGAAGGTGAGCAGTTGAATCCGCTACAGCTTATTCGCCGCCTCGGTGGGGTAGTGATGGAGCATCCGTTGCACGAGCTGGCGTATTCGGTCACCGTTGGTTTTGTACATAGTTTGCGCACCGGCATGGCCAACGCTCCGCGCGTGGTGGAAAAGTATGAGCGCGAAACAGGCTGCCAGCCGCGCTATATTACGGCTGGCTACTCCCAAGGCGCCATTGTCGCTACCAGCGCGGAGCGCTACCTTGCACAACGAGGCAAGCTCGCGGGGGCAGTTTACCTGGGCAATCCCCTCAGCCGTCCCCACGGTATGGCGGGCTGGCTACCGCAGCGTTTGCTCTTACAACCTGCGGCATTGCCGGACTCGCGCCGGCTTAACTATTGCCTGGACGGAGACTTCGTTTGCGACCTGAACCTCGCCTCCGCCCACGACGCGTTGGCTACCAAGGCGGCTCGCCATGCTTCTTATTTTGTAGAGCCCTCGCTTGGCGACGCCGCTTTTGCCGACTCCCTCGCCACCTTGCTTACTCCCTCCTCGGCCGGGGACTATAATCACCACCCATGACTAGCCCACAGCGCATTGGCATCATGGGTGGCACCTTTGACCCCATCCACAATGGTCACTTGGTAGCCGCCAGTGAGGCCGCGCATCGCTTTGCCCTCGATAGCGTCATCTTTGTGCCCACAGGTCAGCCTTGGCAGAAGTCTCACCGCGAGGTCACTGCGGCCGAGCACCGCTACTTGATGACGATGGTGGCAACCGCATCCAATCCGCGTTTTACCGTCTCGCGGGTAGATATTGACCGCGAGGGGCCTACCTATACCATCGATACGTTGCGGGATCTGCGTAAGCTTTTCCCAGAAGCGGAGTTCTATTTCATTACCGGCGCCGATTCTCTGGCCTCCATTATGAGCTGGCATAACTGGGAAGAGATGCTGGAGATGGCGCACTTCGTGGGGGTTACCCGCCCCGGATACGAATTAAGCGCCGATATGCTGCCCGCCGATGCCCAAGAGGATATTGACCTCATCGATATCCCCGCCATGGCCATTTCCTCCACCGCGTGCCGCGAGCGCTCTGCTCAAGGCCAGCCCGTGTGGTACCTCGTACCGGATGGAGTGGTGCAGTACATCACCAAAAACAATCTCTACGGTCCCAACCCGGACAAGCCCCTGTAGAAACTTTCACGGCCTTTCCCAGATTTTGGGCACGGGCCTGCTAAACGTGCAAGAATAGATTCTCACTAGAGATAGTTCATTTCGAATGCACTCAGACGCGAAAAGGGAATTTATACACATTGTCTACTTCTGATCTCGCCCGCAGCATGGCAGAAACCGCGGCACACGCGGCGCAAGAAAAGTTAGCCACCAATATCGCGGCTATTGATGTCTCCGATGTCCTCGCAATTACTGAGGTCTTCGTGCTGGCTTCTGCAGATAACGAGCGCCAGGTGGGCTCCATTGTGGATGAAGTCGAAGATGAGATGACCAAGCAGGGCTTTGAACCGCAGCGCCGTGAAGGTAACCGCGAAAATCGCTGGGTGCTGCTGGATTACGGCAATATCGTCGTCCATGTCCAGCGCAATGACCAGCGCGAGTTCTACGGCTTGGACCGCCTTTACCATGATTGCCCGGCACTGGAGATTGAGGGCATCGAAGCCCCGGAGCGTCCGGGCGAATGGACCAATGGCGTCAACCCGCGTGAGGTAGATTCCATCGACGAGCTCCCACTGGCCGATAAGGTCCCAGGTGAGGACGAGGAGCTTTAAACCCATATGAGTCGCCGCCTGATCCTGATCCGCCACGGACAAACTACCTATAACGCCACCGGCCGCATGCAAGGCCACTTGGATACCGAGCTGTCTGAGCTGGGCTATGAGCAGGCCCGCGCTGCCGCGCGCCTGCTCCAGGATCAGGGCGTGTCCAAAATCGTTGCCTCCGATCTCATTCGTGCGAAGGAAACCGCCCGCGTCGTCGCCGAAGCCCTCGGCGTGGACTTCAGCACGGATGCCCGCCTGCGCGAAACTCACTTGGGCCAGTGGCAGGGCAGAACCTCTGCTGAGGTAGATGCGGAGTTTCCAGGCGCGCGCGCCATTTGGCGCCACGATCCCACCTGGGCCCCGCCGGAGGGGGAGTCTCGCGTGGACGTGGCTGAGCGTGCCCGCCCCGTCATCGATGAGCTCATGGAAGACTTTGCCGGCTGGGACGCCGGCCCCGTCCTCATCGTGGCCCATGGCGGGGCCATCTCGGCGCTTACCTGCCACCTGCTTGGCCTTGACCACGCGCAGTACGGGATCCTTTCGGGGTTGAAGAATACCCACTGGTCACAGCTGACTGCTCGCCCGGACTTTAACCCGGGAACGCCGCTGTCCTCGCTAGAATTCACCCCCGACAATGTGGGCAATGCCCAGTGGTACTTCGACGGCTGGAATATGGGCGGCGAGGTCACCGGGGACGGCGGGGCGGATATCTAGTGGCGGTTCGCGTCATTACGGATTCCGCTGCGGGCCTGCCCCGGGAGCTGGCGGAGCAGCTATCCATCACCGTCATTGACCTCCACCTCATGGAACGCCACGGCAAGGATGGCTTGGAGCAATCTACTTCGGGATTAAGCGCGCTGGAGCTGGCAGCCGCCTATGGCCGCGAAATGGAGCGCTCTCAGGATGATGGCGTGGTGGCCATACACCTATCCAAAGAGCTTTCTTCCACCTACTCCGCCGCAGTTACTGCTTCGGGCGTTTTCCCGCACACGGTGCGGGTGATT
Source organism: Corynebacterium sp. KPL4035 (assembly GCF_037908325.1). Classification (NCBI taxonomy): domain Bacteria; kingdom Bacillati; phylum Actinomycetota; class Actinomycetes; order Mycobacteriales; family Corynebacteriaceae; genus Corynebacterium; species Corynebacterium sp. KPL4035. The sequence continues at coordinate 136,768 of NZ_JBBMGF010000004.1, forward strand.
GATTCCGGGTCGGCCGGCATGGCGATGGGTGCGGCCGCCATGTCCGCAGCCAAGCTCGCCTCCCGCGGAGCCGGCTTGGAGGAGTGCTACGCTGCGGCCATGGACACCCTCAAGCGCGCGGCTACCTGGGTGTACCTGCATTCCACGGAGGATCTGCGCCGCTCCGGCCGCCTTTCGCCGGCCACAGCCGTGTTATCTACGGCGCTTTTGGCCACCAAGCCGATCATGTCGATTAACCGCGGCAAGCTGGAGCTGGTGGGAAAAACCCGCACCCAGACCAAGGCTTTTACCAAGCTAGTAGACCTCATTGCCTCCCGCGCCAACGGGAAGCCGGCCTTCGTCGCCATCCAGCACAACCACGCCGAAGGCGCGGCCGCCAAGCTGGAGGCGCTGCTTGAAGCGGCCCTGCCGCAGGGCTCGTCCTTTATCTGCACCCCGCTTAACGACGTCCTCTCCGTCCACGTCGGCCCCTCCGCCATCGGCGTATCTGCGGTGTTTAGCTCGGAGCCTCCCGCCGATCCAGCGCATCCTCACACGCGTGGTCGACCACGCGCCTTCCCACCGCGCCGTTCTGTGGATAACTAGGCCCAGTGCGCCGGGTTCGTTGACGTCCCCAACAAGTTATCCACAGCCCGCCTTCGCTGTACCTACTGCCTTAGCGCCCACGCCTTTATTCTCAGCGCCATGGCGGCACCCAAGATTAGCGAACGACTCCGCGAATTTACCCAACCCACCGGTGAGGAAGAGCTCCTCGCCGTCGATTATCCTCGCCCGCGTCTGCACATTAGCCCGTGGCAAGCCTGCGCCGTGGCGGTCATTCTCGTCGTCGGCGTGGTGGCGTGGCTTGGCATCAACGCCCGCTCCGATGAATCCTCGGGCATGCCCGAGCCTGCGGCAATAAGCGGTGATTCTGGCACTGCACCCAGTGCAGAGCCCAGTGAAATCATCGTCTCTGTCATTGGCGAGGTGGCCGAGCCCGGCTTGCAGACCCTCGAGCCCGGCGCGCGCGTCGCCGATGCCCTCGACGCCGCTCAACCCCTTCCCGGTGCAGACACAATCGCGCTCAACCATGCCCAGCGGCTTTCCGACGGCCAGCAGCTCCACATCCTTCCCTCCGGCGCCGCCCCACCTCCCGCACCCGGCGAACCAGCCCCAGCCGACGGCAACGGCATCAGCGAGAGCGGCAACAGCGGGAGCGGTGCCAGCGGCGTGAGCCTGAATAACGCCACCGCGGAGGAACTTACAGAACTCAAGGGCGTTGGTGAGGTCACCGCGCAAGCTATCGTGGCGTACCGCGAGGAACATGGCGGCTTCCAAGATATTGAGGAATTACTCGAGGTCACCGGCATCGGACCGGCGAAGCTAGCGCAGCTTAAAGACCAGGTCCAGCTCTAAGCTGAGTACGAGCACGCGATGCGAGAACTGCGGCTCGTCCCCGGCGCGGCCACCGCTTGGCTGGCTGTCATTGCTGTGCTGCTAGGCGGCCGTGGCTGGGCAATCTTTATCATTGCGGCGGTCGTCGGGTGCTGCCTGATCGCCCGCCAATGGGGCCAAGCGCTATTTTCCGGAATGGTCGCGACAGCCGCGGCGCTGGTTGCCGCGGTGCGCCAGGCCCGTGCCGCTGCGTTCGACCTCGGCACCGAGGTTACCGGCCGCCTGACCACCGCGCCGACGCAGACCAGCACGGGCGGCTGGCTGCTGCGGCTTAAGGTGCCGGGCTACCCGACTCAACTGCCGGTCTTTAGCTCGGAACCGGTCCCGGCCGCTGCGGGCGCCGAACTCACGGCCAGGGTGGAGGTGAGGGAGTCGGATAGGGCGGGCGTCGGAAAGCTCAGCGCCACTGCCACAGACGTGCAGGTAACCGGTGAGCCCGAAGGCCTAGCCGGCTGGGCGGCCCACGTGTCCGACACATTTCGCGCGCTGGTTGTAGATACCGTCGGTCCTTCCAGCCAGGGCCTGATTCCTGGCATGGTGCTCGGCGATACTAGCCTGCAAAGCTCTTCAGAGCGCGACCTGTATATCATCACCGGCCTTTCGCACTTAAGCGCAGTTTCCGGTGCAAATGTCGCCATCGTGTGCTCCGCCGCAGCCATGGTCTGCGCCGCCTTCGCGCTGGGGCCACGCGCCCGCGTGGCTGCCTCTCTGTGTGCTTTGGCCACCTATGTTGTGCTCGTGGGTTTTGAGCCCTCCGTCCAGCGCGCGGCCGTGGCTGGGCTGGTGGGGCTGCTCGCCGTGCTTAATTCCACGCGCATGGAGCCGATTCATGCTCTTAGCCTCGGCATCATTGCCCTGCTCTTCGTGGATTCCGACCTCGCCGTGCACTTTGGTTTCGCACTTTCTTGCGCGGCGACGCTCGGCATCGTGGCGCTTAGCCCGCTCATTTATAAACACTTGGCCACAACCGGCTGGCCCGCCATTTTTCTGCGCGCGGTCGCTGTGGCCATTGCCGCCGATATCGTTACCCTCCCGCTAGTCGCACTCATGTCCGGCGAGGTCTCCGTGGTCTCCGTGTTGGCCAATATCCTGGTTGAGCCCGCCACCGTGCCGATTACCATCGTGGGGCTTATCGCCGCCGTCTTCGCCCAGCTCGGTCCACTCGATGTGCTAGGTGCGGGCTTGCTGCGCCTTATAGAACCCTTTTCGTGGTGGATTAATACCATCGCCCACGGCGTGGCCCACCTTCCGGTGGTCACCATCCCCGCTAGCCCGCTTTTTACGCTGCTTGCCTACGCCTGGATCATTGCCGGCCTCCTCTATCACCGCCCCTGGCTGACTCTGGCGCTGACGCTAGCGGGCATCGCCTGGCTCGGTGTGGCGGCAGGTTAGAATGGCGGGCATGCCTCCAGTACATCTCATCCTTGGCGACGATGAATTCCTCACCGAACGCGCCCGCCTGCAGATTCAGCGTGCCGCGGCCGAGGAGAGCGGCCCAACCGGTGCTCGCCCCGAGCTGACCAAGCTTAAAGCTTCCGAAGTCTCCGAGGGCGAAATCCTCGAGGCCACTAGCCCCTCTCTTTTTGGAGATAGCCGCGTCATCGTCATCAGTAACTGCGAGCGAGCCGGCAAGGAAGTAGTCGATATCATCCTGCGTGCCTGCGCGAACCCCGCGCCGGGCATGACCATGGTCATCATTTACTCCGTGACGGCCAAGACCCTAAAGAAAAAGAAGAAGCAACCTGAACTGGTGGCCAAGCTGCGCAAGATTGCCGAGGTTCACGAAGTCTTCTCGCTCTATCCCAATGAGCTGGGGCAGTGGGCCACCCGCGAATTCTCCTCCCACGGTGTGCGCCCGACCCCGGACGTCATCCATGCCGTGCTCGAAGGCGTGGGCTCTGACCTACGCGAGCTGGCCTCTGCCATCTCCCAGTTGGTGTCCGATACCGGCGGCAACGTCACCCGCGAGGCCGTGCAGAACTACTACGTCGGCGTGGCCGAGGTTGCCAATTGGGATATTGCCGATGCCGCCGTTGCCGGCCGCGTCGAAGCCGCCGTGTCCACCTGCCGCCGCGCCCTGCAGCTTGGCGCCAGCCCCGTGGCGATTGCCGCAGCGCTAGCCAATAAGGTCGGAGCCGTAGCCCGCCTGTATTCCGCCCGCGGGGACCAGTATTCTTTAGCTAGCCAAACCGGCCTAGCGCCCTACGTGGTCAAGATGACCCAGCCGGTGGCTCGCCGCTGGTCCGCCGATAATGTCACCAAGGCCGTCATCCTCGTCTCGGAACTCGATGCCGCCGTCAAAGGCCAAGGCGGTGAGCCCGAATTCGCCATAGAGGCGACCGTCAAACGAGTCGCGGAACTGGCGCGATAAGCTAGAAGCTATGTCTGAGACGCAAGTGCAGGAATTCGCCGGTCGGCTCTTTGACATGGCACGCGAGGGCAGCTTGGACCTCCTGGCCTATATCGACCACGGCGTAAATATTGACCTCGTGAACCAGGACGGCCAGTCCTTCCTCATGCTCGCGGCCTATCACGGCCACGCCGAGCTGGTTACCGCACTTGCTCGCGTCGGCGCGGACGTTAATCTGCTCAATGACCGCGGTCAATCACCCCTGGCCGGTGCCATTTTCAAAAAGGAAGATGCGGTCATCGACGCCCTCTTGGCCGCCCACGCCGACCCTGCCGCCGGCCATCCCTCCGCGCTGGAGTCTGCCCGCATATTTGGCCGCGAGGACCTCATCCCGCGCCTAGAAAGCGAGGCAGGGGAGTGACCTGGACGTCCTTTTTCACCCTCTTGTTGATGAATCTGGTGGGCGTTGCTTCGCCCGGACCCGACATTATTTTGGTGACCCGCTACGCCACCCGCTCGCGGCGCCACGCCATAGCCGCAGCCGCCGGCATCCAAATCGGCGTGCTCTTTTGGTGCACCGCCACCGTTTTCGGCGCCGCAGCGCTGCTGACGGCTTTTCCGGAAATTTTGGGAGCGGTTCAGGCCGTTGGCGGCTGCTTCCTGGTGTTTATGGGTTCGCGCGCCTTGCGCAGCGGCATCGCCCAGCGCGCCAACCCGCCGGTGGATCTGGAAGACGCCGCCGCGCAACTCGGGCGCCTACGCTCTGCCTTCAAGGTCGGATTAGCCACGAATATGTCCAACCCGAAAATCGTGCTTTTCCTCGCCGCGATGATCGTTCCGCTGCTTCCCGCCAGCCCTCCCATCTGGTTGGCCATCGGGTTGACGCTGTCCTTATCGCTTTCGGCCTTCCTCTTTTTCCTCGTCGTTGCCACGGTAATTTCCACCAACGCCGTGCGCCGCAAACTCATCGCCGCAGGTCCGTGGATCGATATCGGCTCGGGCCTGTTTTTCATTATCGCCGGCATCGTCCTTATTGTCTCCGGCGCGCAGAACCTCCTGCACTAAAACAGCCGCGGCATTCCCTCCGCCACCGTGTCGAGCACCCACTGGGTCCAGCGGGCGACGGTGGAGGCGCGCCGCCGGGACGTCGCCAAGCTCAGCCCCAATTCCTCCATCGCCGCAATAATCTCCGCGGTGCTGGCGACCGCGCCCCGCGCCAAGCTGAGTTCGAGCACCTCGCGAAATACCCGCCGCGCCGCCAACGTCCGTATAAGCGCCGCATTTCGGGCATCGCGCTGCGGCTGCTCGATAATTCTCCTCCCGCGCTCGGTGGGCTCCCAGGCCTCATCCACCTGCACCGCCAACCCCAGGTAACGCGCGGCGTTGGCATAATAGTCCGCCTGCCGCGGATCGAAATCATAGCGCTGAGTAATCTCTGCCTTACTCAGCGGCTGCAGCGCCATGAGCTCCAAGAGGTTGACCACCCGCTCAAAGTTATTGGCCTGCGGAAAGGGCACCTCCGGCTCGACGTCGGGCTCCACCGCCCGAACGATATCCAGCGATGCCTGCGCATCCAGGTGCGAGGCCGACAGTGCGTAGCGGGCGCTATCGACCAGCGCAATGCTGCGAAAATCGGCCGGATCCCTAAATTCATAGCGGTATAGGTGGAAAATGCCATTGGAATACACCAGGTAAACCGGTACCACTTCCTTTGCCAGGCGCTGTTGGAAGCGCCGGTAGGGAAAATATAGCTGCCGGATATTGAAATCATCCGAGAGGTGATTTTTCGCCTCCACCAGCACTAGATGCTCGAGCGATTCAAAACCGCCGTCGATTTCCATCTGTGCGCGGTCCACCGCCACCTCCACGCCCAGGTCCGGCAGCCGCACCTGCATCTCGCGCGTGGACATGCGGCCTGCCACCGTAGCTTGCAAAGGCCCGCAGGCCAGAAAGTCTTCTAGCATCCCGCTTGCCGACGCCCCATTTAACGCCACCGCCTCCGAGCTCACCCCCTCCAACGAGAGGGTATCTAGACCCGCTGGCAGCTGCAGCGTACGTACCTCCCCGCGCTGTGCCTGCGGAAACTTCTCGTAGAGGTTGAACCGGCCCACCAAGTATTCGCTGCGGCTTACCGGCACGATGCCGAGCTGCAGGCGCTGAAAGATCCAAGGCCGCGAGGTGGAAAAATCATGCTTGGCCATCAACCGTGGCTGCCGAGCAGAGATTTTCTCCACTTCCCGCGCGCTGATGAAAAAATACCCGCGCCGTTCCAATTCTTCGCCGTAGCCAGCCGCCAAGATGCGCAGCCAACCCCAGTCATTAACGCCTAGCTTCACCGACTCCGGAACGCCAAAACGTGCCCGCAGCTCCTCCTGCAGCTCCCGCCCCGTGTGCGCCTTCGGCCCGCTAGTCACCGCTGACCTCATAATTGCGCACTAGTACCTCATCGACCTTGCCGCGCTTCGAAGCGACGGAATTGATCGCCCGCGTTGCCCCCACGATGCCTACCTCATAATCCGCATAGAGCTCTCGGATGAACTCGGTGGCCGAATTCGACAGCAGAAACTTTGCCCCGCGTTCGTCCAACTCATCGCAGACCTCTTTGAGCCGTTCTTGCTCCGCGCGGTCAAAGCCGCCCTTTTGATAGCCGGTAAACGAGCTCGTCACATTGACTGGGTCATAGGGCGGGTCGAAATAGACAAAATCGCCTTCGCCTGCTTCTGCCACCGCTGCGGCGAAATCGCCTTGGGAAAAGATCACCTCATTTTCCGCAAAATAGCGGTGCACCGCACGCAGCGTGTCTTCATCGCAAATGGTGGGATTCTTATAGCGCCCGAACGGCGCATTAAATTGACCTGCCGTATTCACGCGATACAGACCGTTATAGCAGGTGCGGTTGAGATACAGCGTTCGTGCAGCACGCTCGATGGGGGAGAGGGCGGCAAACCGCTTCGCATCCCTGTCCACTGCGCGCAGCGCATAGAAGAACTCCGCCTCATTGGGATAGCTCACGAGTTCTGCAATGAGCTCGTCGACGCCGCCGCGTACCACCTCATATAGGTTGATGAGCTCAGCATTGAGATCATTGACCCGTGCGCTGGCTGGTTGGAGCGAGAAAAGCACCGCGCCGCCACCGATGAAGGGCTCATAAAACCGCCGCGGGACATCCGCCGGTAGGGCGGCGTGGATATGTGGCAAGAGCTGGCGCTTTCCGCCCGCCCATTTCACCAGTGGCTTAACGTTTTTCATCGTTGACTCATCTTAGCGGCCCTACCCGACACGAGCACCATTGGGCTTTCGAACGTGCGGGCGGATAACTGGAGCGGAGGGCTGGCCGCACAGGTACTTTGGTTGTCTAACATCACAGCTTTGTTAAATAGTTCTATGACGGGCCTAAACGTACGGCCATGCCGGTAGTAAATTCTTCCCGTGCGCACGGCTGTTTCCATAGTCGAATATGAGGTAATAGAATCACCCCAAACGCCTTAGTTTGTAGGGAAATACCATTTTCACCTAAAGATTTAAGGGTTTAGAAAACGAAAGTAAGGCCCTTAGAGCGTCGGGACAGAAAGGGGCATTTATGCCGCGTATATCACAAATCCGAGTCGCTGCGCTCAACCTCGTCATCGAAGCCGGATACGGCGGGTTTACTATGGAGGAACTCGCCCAAAAGGTAGGCGTTTCCCGCCGTACCCTTTTTAATTACATAAAAGACAAAGAATCGGCAGTTTTAGGTCCCGAATTTTCGGAGGAACTAGAGCACCAATTTCAGAATTTCGCCGCCGGACTGCCCACCGGAAGCCTGCGCGAAGATTCTGAAATCGTGGCCAAAGCCGTATTTGACCGCGCCGTGGGTGATGAGTTCTTCCCCGAAATTTCCCAGCTGACGGCCCAGGCGCTAGCTAAGGATACGAAGCTGCGTGCCCTGTATTACCAGCGCAATAGCCGCACTATTGAGCGCCTCCGCCAAGCCGTGCAAGCCCGTGAGGGCTGGAAGTCCTCCGATTCGCGCCTCACGCCGACCGTCAACATCATCCACACCCAGTTCCTGACCGCCTTCGAGATTTTTGTGGAAACCCGTGGTGGAACTTCGCTTAGTGAAGCCTTCCGCAACGCCGGTGCCATCTTCGAAGATTACTTCAACGACGAACTGGCCTAAGCCTCCCCGCTCGGGTCTAGGCTAAGAAAATCCCCCGGTGCGCTCCGTAGAGTGCGACCGGGGGATTGTCAGTGCAATGGCTCTTAGTCCATCTTGTTGAACGCGGAAGCCATGCCGGACTTCTTGTTGGCTGCAGTGTTGCGGTGGAAGACACCCTTGGACACGGACTTGTCCAGGGCGCGGGATGCCACGCGCAGCTGCTTTTCAGCAGCAGCCTTGTCGCCAGCGGTAACGGCCTCGCGGAACTTGCGGATCTCGGTACGGACGGCGGAGCGAACGCTCTTGTTGCGCTGGCGTGCCTTCTCGTTGGTGATAACGCGCTTCTGCTTGGACTTGATATTTGCCATGAAAAATACCTCTTAGTAATCGAAAGTGATTGACGTAGAAACCGACCTACTCGGACTACTCCCGCGGCCAGCAATCGCTGGCACGCTCGGCGCTGGTATTCGAAGAGCGAACCCAAGGTCCTGCCCGCCCCGACCAACGCGCCCGGCAAGTAAGTAACCAACATACAATAGCAGTACCGAACCCGACCTGCCAAAACTCTCAGCATGGCCGCCGTCTGTGCGACTGGTTAGGCCCAGTGGTAGCGCGCGCGTAACCTATTCGCGATTCTTTCGAACCGGCGTTCGGGAAAAAGTGTGCCTTGTCGGCGCACCTGTTCTTCGGAAACCTCCAGCAAGCGGTCGAGGCGCACCCAGCAATCGCACCCGGATTCGTCCCACTCGCCGGCGCCGATTTCCAGCCAGGCGTCGTCAAGCGCATGCTTCGGGTTGGGGGAGATAAGCAAACCCATCACCGTGGTGCGCGTGCGGCCGACAACCAGGATGGCGCGCTCACGCGGCGGGGCCTGCTTGCCTTCGGCCGGGGCCCATACCCAGACCACCTCGCCGGAATCAGCCTGGCCATCCATATCGGGGGAGAAAAATATGGAGCGGGGGTGAGAGGCGGTGGCCTCGACCCGGATATCAGCGGCCTTGCGCGGCTCGTGGAACTCGTCCGACCTATCCAGCCCCAACCGGGAATTAATGCGGGTCAGGCCGGTGTCTATGGGCTCGCGCTCGCTGATTCCCAGCGCTTGGCGCAGTCGGGTGAGCATGGCGCTTTTCATGTCGACTATTGTAGACGTATGTCTGAAAACTTTGCGGCCACGACGTTTACGGATCCCGCCCGAATCCGAAACTTCTGCATTATTGCTCACATCGACCACGGCAAGTCGACGCTGGCGGACCGCATCCTGCAGCTATCCAAGGTGGTTGCGGAGCGCGATATGCGTGACCAATTCCTCGATAATATGGACATCGAACGCGAACGCGGTATCACCATTAAGGCGCAGAACGTGCGCCTGCCCTGGGTACCCCAGTCCGGTCCGGACGAAGGGGAGCAGATCGTCCTACAGATGATCGACACTCCTGGCCACGTGGACTTTACCTACGAAGTCTCCCGCGCCCTCGAGGCGTGTGAAGGCGCCATCCTGCTTGTCGACGCCGCCCAGGGCATCGAAGCCCAAACCCTCGCCAACCTGTACCTGGCGATGGAAAACGACCTGGAAATCATCCCGGTCCTCAATAAAATCGACCTGCCGGCCGCCGACCCGGAAAAGTACGCGCTGGAAATCGCCAATATCATCGGCTGCGAGCCAGAAGAGGTCCTGCGCGTATCCGGCAAGACCGGCGAGGGTGTGGTCGAGCTGCTGGACAAGGTCTGCGAGTTGGTGCCGCCGCCGTCCTCCGAGTTCGACGCGGATGCGCCGGCCCGCGCCATGATTTTTGACTCCGTCTATGACACCTACCGTGGCGTTGTCACCTATATCCGCATGGTCGATGGCAGGCTCACCCCGCGCCAGAAGGTCACCATGATGTCGACCAACGCCAACCACGAGCTGCTCGAAATCGGCATCGTGTCCCCTACGATGCAAAAATGCGAGGGCTTGGGCCCCGGCGAGGTGGGCTACCTGATTACCGGCGTAAAGGACGTGCGCGAGACCAAGGTGGGAGATACCGTCACCTGGTCCAACGGCGGCGCTGAGACTCCGCTTAAAGGCTATAAGGACCCGGACCCGATGGTCTACTCCGGCCTTTTCCCCATCTCCCAGGCTGATTTCCCGGACCTGCGCGATGCTTTGGAAAAGCTGCAGCTTAACGACGCCTCCTTGACCTTCGAGCCCGAAACCTCCGTCGCCCTGGGCTTTGGTTTCCGCTGCGGGTTCTTGGGCCTATTGCATATGGAAATTACCCGCGACCGCTTGGAGCGCGAGTTCGGCCTCGATCTGATTTCTACCGCGCCGTCGGTGACCTACCGCGTGGTGGCCGAAGACGGCGAAGAAAAGTGGGTTCACAACCCGTCCGACTGGCCGGAAGGAAAGCTTAACGAGGTCTACGAGCCAGTGGTGAAGATGACCGTCATCGTGCCCGAGCAATTCGTCGGCCCCACCATGGAGCTCTGCCAGTCCAAGCGCGGCCAGATGGGAGGCATGGATTACCTCTCCGAGGACCGCGTAGAGCTGCGCTACACCATGCCGCTGGGTGAAATCATCTTCGATTTCTTCGATATGCTCAAGTCCCGTACAAAGGGCTACGCCTCGCTGAACTACGAGGAGGCCGGCGAGCAGCTCGCGGACTTAGTCAAGGTCGATATCCTGCTCAACGGCGACCCAGTCGACGCCTTTTCCGCCATCGTCCACCGCGATTCCGCACAGTGGTACGGCAATAAGATGACCAAGAAGCTTAAAGAACTCATCCCGCGCCAGCAGTTCGAGGTGCCGGTGCAGGCGGCCATTGGTTCGAAGATCATTGCCCGCGAGAACATCCGGGCCATGCGCAAGGACGTGCTGGCCAAGTGCTACGGCGGCGATATCTCCCGTAAGCGCAAGCTGTTGGAGAAGCAGAAGGCCGGTAAGAAGCGCATGAAGACGCTGGGCTCCGTCTCGGTGCCGCAAGAGGCTTTCGTGGCTGCGCTGTCTACCGACGCCGACGATTAACCCCGTACCCCCTATTGGCAAAGTGGAGCCGAATAGATTCTTAACATTTCGTTAACGGCTCCTGGGGTGCGGCCGGCAAAAGTTCAAAGTGAGCTGCTTCTATAGGGCGCCCCCACGGCCGGGGACGCCCTTTTAATCTAGTTGCAGTCGGTGTTTTGGCGGCGTTAAATTTCGATTCGAAAGCGACCGATGACTCGCCTGGTGAGCCACAGCCACTTTCGACCTGCCCCGCAAATTCTTGACCAAGGTTGGATTTTTAATGAAGCTTCGCTCTCGCGCTGTGGCCCTTTGCGCCGCCGCAGCCGCCACTACGTCCCTTGTCCCCGGCGTTGCCCAGGCAGCCACCACGACCCCAATTGAACACGTCGTTGTCATTTACTCGGAGAATATTTCCTTCGACCACTACTTTGGCACCTACCCAAACGCCCTGAATAAGGACGGCGAAAAGCTGCAAGGCAGCGAGAAGGACGCCCCGAAATTCACCGCCAAGAAAGACACCCCTAAGGCGAAAAACCTCGAAAATGATGGCGTAATGGGGGACAAGAACCCCAACTCCGTCAAGCCTTTCCGCATCGGGCCAGACCATGCAGTGACTACGGACCAGAACCACCACTACGGCGATGAACAGGCGGCATACAACGGCGGCAAGATGGACAAGTTCCCGGAGACTGTATCCACAGACATCGATAAGTCTTCCAACGGCTATTATGCCGTTCCAGGCATGACTATGGGCTATTACGACGGCAATACCGTCACCGGAATGTGGAACTACGCGCAAAACTTTGCGATGAACGACAATAGTTACTCCACTATCTTCGGCCCATCCACCCCAGGCGCGCTGAATCTAATTTCCGGAACCGTGGCCGGCGGGACCATGCATGACCCAGCCACGGGCGAGCAGAAGAAGATCGAACCTGGCAAGAACCACGCCCTCGCTGGGGTATCCGAAGATGGCAAGACCGCCACTGTTGTCGGCGACCCAGATCCGCTTTACGACGACTGCTCGAATAACTCTTCCGCCGGCACCAACCAGGTCACCGCGATGCACTCCAAGAACATCGGTGACCAGCTCAATGACAAGGACGTCACTTGGGGCTGGTTCCAAGGCGGCTTCCGGCCAACCGAGGAAGCTACAGACGACGCTCGCGCACGCTGCGGCGCCTCCCACACCACGCTGACCGGCCAGAACCAGACGGACTATAACCCGCACCACCAGCCGTTCCAGTACTACGCTTCCACCGCGAATCCGCACCACTTGGCGCCGTCGAGCGATGACATGATCGGCAAGACTGACCGCGCCAACCACCAGTACGATCTGCAGGACTTCGATACCGCTCTGGAGCAGGGCAACCTGCCGGCCGTGTCCTTCCTGAAGGCTGCCAACTACCAAGACGGACACGCCGGTTACTCCAACCCGCTAGACGAGCAGGCCTTCATCACCCATTACATCAATGAGCTGCAAAATTCCCCAGAGTGGGATTCCACCGCGGTCGTTATCGCCTACGATGACTCCGATGGCTGGTACGACCACAAGGCCCCAGAAATCCGCAATGGTTCCAATGACCCGCACCAGGACAAAGAAATCTGCACCGCCGCCGCAGCAAAAGTAGGCGTTGCCGGCGGAAAGGACGGCCAGTGCGGGCCGGGTACCCGCCAGCCTTTGCTGGTTATCTCCCCATACGCGAAGACTAACCACATCGACTCCACTTACACCGAGCAGACTTCCGTCACCAAGTTCATTCAGGACAATTGGGGACTCGGCCGTCTAGGGGGCATTGCCTTTGACGAGCGCGCCGGCGAGCTCAACAACATGTTTGACTTCAACGCCGCCCACAAGGCTCCGAAGCTTTTCTTGAACGAGACCGACGGTACCGTGGCCAAGGACTACGCCTCCATTGAAAAGGTGGATAATTCCTCCCGCGCCGGCACCAACCTCAAGGACGTCGTCGAGGGCATGGACGACCCCAAGGTCACCGAACAGGGCGTTCCCAACATCACCAAGCTGCACCAAGATGCGAAGCCACAGCCAGGTGCGAATAAGCCCGATGATTCGAGCTCCAGTTCTTCCGCTGGTTCTTCTAAGGGCGGTATCATTGCGGCTATCCTTACGGCTCTGGGCGTCGGCGCAGGGGTTGTCGCTTGGTACATGAATGGCCACCCCGGCCTAGACCTGAAGAAGCTGCAAGATTTTAAGCTCCCGCCATTGCCCAACCTCCCGTTTTAATCAATGAAAACCTTCCATTTTGCCACCGCCGCGGTGCTTGCCATCGCGGCCATAGCTCCTACTGCCGTCGCCCAAAGCTCCTTGAGCTCTCTCGGTTCTAGCTCGTCTAGCTCGCGAGACTCGCGGCCGGCGGCGTCGACAAGCACAAGCGCGAAGCCGAAAGAACCACAGCTGAATGTGCGCGACGTGTATTCATGTCCTACGCCGGAGAAGGTACAGGGGCAGGCATCGTGGAAGATCTATAACACCTCGGGGCTTGCGCTCACCGTCTACGTGGCAGATGATGCGGGCAACGCCTACCAGGTCCTCGAGCGCGTGGGCACCCCAGCCAAGCGCGCCTGGGCCCCGAAACTGCAGGACGGCACATACCACCTCACCTGCGTTTTCCACAATGATTCGGCCGTGAAATCTGATGATTTTGCGGTCACCGGTTCCACCATCACCGATGCTCCCAAGATGGTCCCCATTACTGACCGTGAGGTCGCGGCCGTGGCCATTCAGCAAGCGGCCAGGCAGAAAAAGCGTGTGCCCGAGCTACAGAAGAAAGCCCACGCTCTTGCTGAAGCCACCTCAAAAGATCGCCGCGCTGCCCAAGCGGCCTACCTTGACTACCTCGAGACCTACCGATCCTTCGACGATTCCAGCGAGATGTGGCCGGGGCCCGGCTTGGAGGGGTACAGGGACGTCGAAAAGCTGCTGTGGTCCAGGCGCCCCGTCAAGGATGCGGCGAAGCCTGCCCGCGCGCTTGCCGACGCCGTCGATAAAACCGCCCGCGCCCTCGATACCTCCCATTTCGCCATTCCCGCCCCCGACTACGGGCTGCGCACCCATGAAGTAATGGAGGAATTCGAGCGCTTCGATATGCGCGGCGAACGCGATTTCGGCGCCCATGCCCTGCCCACCGCGCTGCGGGGCGACGTTATTTCAACCCGGCTGACGCTGGATGCCGTCCGCTCCCTTGTCGAGGGCCGTGGGCTCGATACCTCGCCCATCTATGAGCAGCTGGATGAGCTTGACAAGCTCGCCACGAAGTTCGATGAAAAATATGACACCGCTTTTGATAAGTGGTCCCAGAAGGACCGGATGCGTGTGCAGTCCGCCGTCGCGCGTGCCAATGAACTGCTTGCCCCTGTCGCCACGATGACCGTAGTCAGAAGGATGGATTAGTGCCCTGCCCGTTTAATTTTTCCCGCCGCTCGTTTCTCTCTGGGCTCGCGGCCACCGCCGCGCTTTCTGGCCCGGCAGCAGCTGCCAATGCGCAGTCCAGCCTCGCGGGCTCTTCCTTTGGTTCCTCTAAGCGAAGCGAAGGCGCTGCTGACCATGCTTCTCCATCGCCGCGCACCGAGGCGGACGCTCCGCTCGAACTTCCTTTCCACGGCGAGCACCAGCAGGGGATCGTGACCCCAGCCCAAAAGTATTCCGAGGTCGTCGCCCTCGATGTACAGTTCACCGAGAAATCGCGCTTAGAGAAGTTGCTTCGCACCGTGACTGAGCGCGCCCGCATTCTTACCTCCGGCGGCGCTACTGCGGCCGATGGCATTGGCTATCCCGCCGGCGATTCCGGGGAGCTAGGACCGCAGCTTCCCACCGATAGTTTGTCCATTACCCTCGCCGTGGGCAATTCGCTTTTCGACGACCGCTTCGGTCTTAAACCCCACAAACCCGTCCACTTAAGTTCCATGCAGGCTTTCGCCGATGACACGTTGGAGGAGGAGCTATGCCACGGCGACCTCGCCCTGCAGATTTGCGCCGACCAGCACGACACCGTCATTCACGCGCTGCGCGATATCTTGCGGCACACCCGTGGAGATGTGGCCGTGCGCTGGCGCCAAAACGGTTATATGAATGAACCGCGGCCGTCTGGCACCCAGCGCAACCACCTTGGGTTTAAAGACGGCATAGTCAATCCAGCCGAAAAGGATCAGGACAAGCTGGTTTGGGCCGGTACGGACGAGCCGGACTGGGCCGCCGGCGGCAGCTATATGGTGGTTCGACTCATCGCTATGTATACGGAATTCTGGGATCGCATCTCCATTGCTGAGCAGGAGCAAATCTTCGGCCGCGACCGTGCAACCGGTGGCCCGCTTTCCGGTGGCGACGAATATGCCGAGCCCAACTACCTCGACGATGCCACCGGTGATGTCATCCCCACCGACGCGCATATTCGCCTGGCGAATCCGCGCACGCCAGAAACCGCGGACCAGCTCATGCTGCGCCGCGCCTATAACTACGACAATGGCGTGCGCGATAACGGCACCCTCGATGTCGGACTCGTCTTTATCTGCTTCCAGCAGGACTTGGAGCGTCAGTTCATTACGGTGCAAAAGCGCCTCGAAGGTGAACCCCTAGCGGACTATATCCGACCCTATGGTGGTGGCTATTTTTATGCTTTGCCCGGCGTCGCTGATGACTCCGACTTTTTCGGCCGCGCCCTCCTCCAAGCCTAGAAATGCTTCACCGACTCGCACTGTGCGGGAAAGCCGTGTGATCTGGGAAGCGTCCGCCCAAAAAATGAGGGCAGGGTCTTCAGCTTGAGTTGGCCCACGGCGGGACCCAGACTATTCGGCCCCGCCGCCGCGCTAACCGGCCGCGCACCGGCGGCGCGTTCGGGTCATCGTCATTGACCCCGTTGTGGTACGGGCAGGCCACACTGAGATTCGCCATATTGGTCTCGCCGCCGTGTTTCCACGCCTGCAAGTGGTGGATTTGGCACTTGTCTGCCGGATAGTTGCACTCGGCCCACGGGCAGGTGGGGTTTTCCGCGCTCGCCATCAGCCGCTGCTTATCCGAGGCGTGCCGCGAGGTGCGATACAGGTTCACCGGTCCCTCATAGGGATGGACGAGCGTGACAAGTCCGCAGTCGGCAAGGTGCTTTTCCACCAGTTTGGCGCCGCTGATTTCGGCCCCATTGGTCAGCCGTAGGGTGATTTCTTCTCCACCGCCAGAGAGAATCTCGTCCAATTCATCGAGCTGGATGATGATATTCGTCATCGCGGCAGGGCGCGCCGTGGCCCCGCCGCGGAAGAAAATATTCTCCACGGAATCCAAGGGGTTCTTTTCGCCGATGCTGGCGTGCAGGTCAGCGATGAAATCGGAATCACCGGTAATCGAAAGCGTCGATGGCCCGCCCTTGCGCCGCGTCATTCGCACGCCCTTTTCCGGCTGCCGCGGCGGATACATCTCCTTCAACCGCGTGCGCGCGAGCCGCTCCACATCCTGGTCTGTCGCGCACAATTCAGCGCGCAGCGCCCACGCGTCCCGCTTGGATTTGGTGCGGGAGACGTATTTTTCAATGAGTTTCAATGTGGCCAGGCAATGCGTGGTGGCCCGGCACGAGCGCTGCCGGCGGGTGAAGGAGGTGGGGCCAAAGTAGACGTCGGCAAGCGCGAGCAGGCTACGAGCTTCCTGCCGGGGCAGGCCCAGCCGACGCAGATCCGTCTCGCGCACGCCGGAGACCTCGCCGAGAAGCTCCATCGGCGAGGCAAGTTGGCGGGCGTAGTCCTGCAAGCGGGTCATGCCCGTGAGCATAAGACACCCCGCAAGGCCGCAGTAGCGCACCCGCGTGAGCCTGTGGATAACTCGCCTCTCCCGTCACACCGCCCTCGAACCCGCCCGGCAGCCCCGGACGCCTGGCAGCCCCACGCCAGGCCCAGCAGCTGCCGCCCCTGCCGGTTACTCGGGCGCGCATTGGCGAGCAGATGGCCACCGAGGTCTTCCAGGAAATGGGCGAGGAGATGCTCGAGGAGTTGCAGAACTTCCGCCGCGATCTGCACCGCAACCCGGAAATCGGCCTGGACCTGCCGCGTACGCAAAAGAAGGTCTTGGAAGCGCTCGAGGGCCTACCGCTGGAGATCCACGTGGGCCAGGATTTGAGCTCGGTGGTGGCCGTGCTGCGCGGCGGCCAGCGCGGCGAGCGGCCGGTGTCGGTGCTTTTGCGCGCGGACATGGACGCCCTCGAGGTACGCGAGCAGACCGGCAGCCCGTTTGCCTCGACGAATGGGTATATGCACGCCTGCGGCCACGATCTGCATACCGCCGGACTGGTGGGCGCGGCGCGGATTCTGTGTGAGCATCGCGCGGAGCTGCACGGCGACGTTACCTTTATGTTCCAGCCCGGCGAGGAGGGACCGGGTGGCGCGCTGCCGATGATTGAAGAGGGCGTGCTCGACGCCGCTGGCCGACGCCCCATTGCTGCCTACGGCCTCCACGTTGGCCCGCAGGACCGCGGCACGTTCCACTATGTGCCCGGCCCGATGATGGCTAGCTCGTCCAACCTGACCATTACGGTGCTCGGCAAGGGCGGACACGGCTCCCGCCCGCATGACGCCATCGACCCGGTAGCGGCGCTGGCGGAGATCCAAATGTCGCTGCAGACCGCACTGACCCGCCGCTTCGATGCGCTCGAGCCCATCGTTATTACCGTGACTAACCTGTGGGCGGGGGACGGCGCGTATAACGCCATTCCGGAGCGCGCAGCTTTGGGCGCTACGGTGCGCGTGCTGCGGGATGAGAAGATCGACGCCGTGCGGCAGATGATTACGGAGGTCTCCAGCTCCGTCGCTGCTTCGCACCGGTGCACCGCACAGGTGGATTTCGAGGTCTTGTACCCCACCACCAAGACGAATCCGCGGGAAAATCAGTTCGCTGCTACCTTGTGGAGCCAGATGTTTGGCACCGAAAACGTCCAGCCATTCGATGCCCCGATGATGGCCTCCGAAGACTTCGGCTACGTCCTCGCGCAAGTGCCGGGCACGTTTATGTGGATGGGCACGGCCAATCCAGACAAGCCCGAAAATGAGCGCGAGTGGAACCACTCGCCGATGATGCGCTTTGATGACTCGGTGCTGGGCATGCAGGCCGCGGCGCTGGCGGCCGTGGCTTTTGAGCGCTTGGCCACCGAAAACGAGCATCCGTCCGCGCAGACGAAGGCCATGCGCGATGCGGCCGGGGTGCAAAAATAATTCTTCCCTAGGGATTATGGCCATGGGCTTAAGCTTTAGGCCATGATCAGAACCAAGTGGAGCACGGCCGGTATTGTTGCCGCTTGCGCGGTGGCGAATTGGCTCATCGGCGTGGCGTTGATGAGCTTCGATATTGAGGAATATTCGCCGTCGTTTGAGGAGTACGGGCCCTATATCTGTACCGGTTTTGCGGTGGGCGTGGTGACGATTATCGCCCTGCCCTTTGCGTTAGAGCACCAGCCGCGCGAGCTTTCCGACGTCGACTATGCCGGCTCCACCCGTAGCTTCATCGCTGGCTGTATCGTGCTGCTGGGGTCCGGCTCCTATTTTGGTGCGGCTAGTGGAGTCGTGGCTTTCATTTCCATGGTCTCGCGGCGCTCGACTTCGCGCTCGGTGGCCGCGGTGGCGTGCTTCGTGGTGTCGTTTGCGATAGAGACCACCTTCAATCCGTATGCGGGGTGGGAGGCAATCGGATGGGGGGAAGCCATCGTCTTGGTGGTCTTGGTGGTCGCTGGGTTGTTAGTGGGCCAAAAGCGCGCCAATCTGCGCGAAAAGCGGTGGCGCGTGGAGCAGCAAGCCCGGATGAATCGCGAAGAGATGCGCGCCAAGGTAGAACGCGCGCGGCAAGAGGAGCGCGAGAATATCGCGCGGGACATGCACGATTCGCTCTCGCATCGGCTGAGCCTTGTGGCCATTCATGCGGGTGCACTGAGCTATCCGCGTGAGGGCGTGCCGGCCGAGTTTACAGACGCAGCGCGCACCATCCGCACGGAGGCCCAGAACGCGGTCGAGGATTTGCGCACCGTTTTAAGTGCTTTGCGTGAAGATCTTTCCCAGGATCCGCGCGGCGGGTTAGAAGAGCTGGTTGCTGCCGCGCGCGAGGCCGGTGCCGAGGTGACTGTAACCTATGCGCACGGCACCAGCCCGGACGTTTTTGATGGGCTGTCCACGATGGCGCAGCACGCCGTGCACCGCGCAGTACAGGAGGGCCTGACGAATGCGCGCAAGCACGCCGCTGGCCAGCCGGTGAGCATTACGGTGCGCGAGGCGGCCGGTGAGGTGGGCGTCGAGATGCGCAACCCGCTTCCGGCGGCTAAGGCCGACGATCACGCGGGCAGTAGCGCCGGCGGCTACGGGCTGGTGGGCCTGCGCGAGCGCGTGGAGCTAGCCGGCGGGCGCATGAACGTCCACGTCGACGAAGAAGGGGAGGAATTTGGATGGAGTATCCGTCTACCGCTAGCGCGCCAGGAGGCCACGCAATGAGCGAAATGAGTTGGCAGTTGCGCCATCCCGATTACGGGCTCATGCGCATTGACCTAGAAGAAACCACGACCCGCGAGGGATGGACAGGAAAGTACTTAGACTCTAAGCGCAGTCTTTTTACCTCTATGGTCGACGGAACTTCGCGCAAGCTCAGCTATACCGATACCGATGACTCGGCCTATAGCGTGGAATTTCTGCGCGGAAATAGCGACGATAATGCGCCCGAAGACGCAGACCGCATCGAGCTGGTGGAGCGCAGTGGCTTCGTCGTGCCACAGTTTCGCGGGCAAGGGGCGAGGGTGATGTTTGCGGCGGTGGGGGAACCGGGCGTCGATAAGCGGCTGCATCGGGTGAACTTATGGACGTTGCTCCTGCAGGCGGCGCTGACATTCATTGCGGCCACGCTAGTCATCGAATTTTTCCCGAAATTCTTCGAAAAGATAAACGAGATTCTCGTGCCCTCGTTCCTCAACGGCGTAGTGGCGGGCCACGCCACTATAGTGCCGGTAGCGCTCGCGGCATTGGTGGCGATTACAGTGGCGTATACGCCCGTCGCGTCGAAGTTTTGGCGCGCGCGGTGGAATCAGCCGGTGGGAAAGGAAGCATGATGGCAGATACTCTGCGCGTGGTGCTGGTTGATGACGAGGACCTTGTCCGCAGCGGGCTGCGCCTGCTGCTATCGAATGCGCCCGATATTGAAGTCGTGGCTGAGGCGAGCAATGGCCGGGACGCGGTGGCTACCGTCCTCGATACGCAGCCTGATGTGGTGCTGATGGATATTCGTATGCCGGTCATGGATGGCATCGCGGCCGTGGAGAAGATTCTGTCCGTCCACACAGTGCCGATCATCATGCTCACGGCCTTTGATACCGATTCCTTTATCCTGCGGGCCCTGCGCGCTGGGGCGGCCGGGTTCTTGCTCAAGTCAACGCCGCCGGAATCGCTCATGGCGGCCGTGCGTGCGGCCGCGGCGGGGCAACCGCTGTTGAGCCCGCAGGTCGTCGACAAGCTGGTAGGCATGCAAAGCCCCGCGCTTTCCGACGCCCAATCCCACCACACCCGCACCGCTCGAACCCGGCTTTGCACTTTGAGCTCCCGCGAGCGGGAAATCGCCGGGCTGGTAGCCCAGGGCTTGAATAATCAAGACATCGCCGACCAACTGGTGGTGTCCATGGCGACGGTGAAGTCGCATATGCAGCATATTTTGAAAAAGATCGGCGGTACCAGCCGCGTGCACATCGCCATTATGGTCTTAGAGGCGCGTGGCTAAGGCTGGAGAATCCTCCCTGCGGGGGATACCGCAGGTGTGGCGGGTCGACTTAGACTGGTGCGCGTTATGAAGTTGTTCCGAAAATCCGACGAGATGCTCCGGCGCCCGCTGTGGCAGAAAATTCTCATCGCAGTAATCGCTGTCGTCGGCGACCTGTTGGTCTCGTTGATCAGAGTTGGGGAAAGTGATCCCTCAGAGAATCGGATCCTTGTAGGAGCCGCGGT
The DNA here is from genome assembly GCF_037908325.1 of Corynebacterium sp. KPL4035. Classification (NCBI taxonomy): domain Bacteria; kingdom Bacillati; phylum Actinomycetota; class Actinomycetes; order Mycobacteriales; family Corynebacteriaceae; genus Corynebacterium; species Corynebacterium sp. KPL4035. The sequence continues at coordinate 157,633 of NZ_JBBMGF010000004.1, forward strand.
GTTGGTCGGTACCTGGATGCTTCTGCCTTTTGCCTTGCGCCATGCCGCCCGGGAGCGTGACCCGCGCAGCACGCAGTCTGGCCCGCGCAGTGCATTGGTAGCCGCAACCATTATTTCGGCGACGGTGACGATTGCTGAGTTCCGGCCTTCGGTATTTATAGCGGCGTTTTCTGCGGCCTCGCGCCGCAGCCGGTTGTGGATGGCGCTGGTATGCACGGCCATGGTGCTCTCGGAGTTGGTCGATTTTGATATATCTCGAAGCGAAGGGCTTAGTGCGCCCGGGAAGTTGGGAGTTTTCTCTGGCATCATCCTCCCAGCAGTAGTGGTTTTAGTCGTCGGGCTGGTTCGCTCGAACCAAAAAGAGCGCACGATTGCGCTGCAGGCGCAGGCGGAGCTCACGCACGAGGAAATGACCACACGGGAGAATTTTGCGCGGCAGGAAGAGCGCGACCGGATCGCGCGGGATATGCATGATACGCTCTCGCATCGGCTGAGCATGATTGCGGTCTACGCCGGCGGGTTGGCCTACCGCAAGGACCTAGATCCGGAAGAGACGCGGAAGTCCGCGCGCACGATTCGCGATGAGGCCGAGGCCGCTGTGGGGGATTTGCGTGAGGCGCTGCACTCGCTGCGCAGCGAGGGGCGCATCGATCCGCGCGAGGGCGTGGAATCGCTGGTGGAGCGTTCCCGCCAGGCGGGCATGGACGTGGAAGTGCGCTACCAGGCGGGCGCGGGGCCGCAATCGCTGGAAGAGCTGAGCACCATGGCCGGTCACGCGCTCAACCGCGCGGTCCAGGAGGGCCTGACCAACGCCCGTAAGCACGCACCGGGGCAGCCGGTCACCATCACCATCGCTACGCTTGCCGACGCCCTGTCTATCACCATGTCTAACCCCACCGCCCAGACTGGGGAAAAGGCAGGCGTGCCCAGTGGTGGGTACGGGATCGTCGGCATGCGCGAGCGCGCTAGCGTGGTGGGCGGATCGCTACAGGTAAACGATGAGGAAGATAGGTTCTCGTGGACGCTGCGCCTGCCAAGGAAGGAAGAAAAGTGAGTGAAATTCGGGTGGTGCTCGTCGACGATGAGCCGCTGCTGCGCCACGGGCTGCGCGTGATCTTGGAAGGCGCGCCGGGCATTAGCGTCATTGGCGAGGCCGGAAACGGCAAGGAAGGCATCGAACTTATCCTGGCCGAGGAACCGGATGTGGTGCTGATGGATATCCGCATGCCGGTCATGGACGGCATCGAGGCGACAGCGCAGCTGCACTCGCTCGCCGGCGCGCGCGATATCCCGGTGGTGATGCTCACCGCCTTTGATACCGACGAGTTCATCCTGCACGCCCTGCGCGCTGGGGCAGTGGGATTCTTGTTGAAGACGACGGCACCGGAGGCGCTGGTGGCGTCGGTAAGAGCGGCGGCCCAAGGCCAGCAACAGCTCAGCCCGAAGGTGCTAGAAAACCTGGTGGGGTTGGCGGACACGCCGCCGCAGCCGGAACAGGAGATGATTCAGCCCAGTGGGCTAGATGAGCTTAGCGAGCGCGAAAATGAAATCGCCCAGCTGGTGGCCCAAGGACTGAGCAATGCCGAGATTGCCGAGCAGCTTTTCATCTCGCTGACCACGGTTAAGACGCACATGAAGCACATCCTGGCCAAGATCGATGGCACCAATCGGGTGCACATCGCCATTGCAGTGCTCGGCGGCTAGCTCCTGCTCGGTGCGGGACCGGCTAGGGCCGACGGAAAATGGCGGAGACTAGCCCGATAAGCGCAATGGCGCCGACAATGATGGAGGCCGCCGGCCAGTATTGCGGGAAGTACTTGAGCGTGTAGCCAAAGACTTGGCCGTCATCGAAGTGCTGCCACAGTGCTACAGGCATCCACCACAGCTTGGTCAGAGTGAGCAGCGCGCCCACGAGGCCGGCGGCAACGCGGCTGCCCCCGCGCAAGAAGAAGCTGGCCGCAACCAGCAGTACGCCCGCGATGGTCAGGGCGAAGAGGAGGGGAGTTTCGGTGCCCAGCGGAGAGCCGCGCAGCAGGAACTCGTGGTCGATTGCGTGTTGCTCGATGAGGGTATAACCATCGAGGACAACGTCGTCTGGGATTCCCATAGGTTAATTCTCCTTAGTTGTGCTCGGAGCGGCTGGGGCGCCTGAGGTGGCATAGGGAAGGCCGACAGAAACGCGGACAGTTGCCACCTTAGAACCGGATTGTACATCTATTATAGACAAATCTGTCTTTGAGGGCGTAGTCTGAGGCCTTTGACTCGATACAAGGAGACAGTGTGATTATTACCGGACTTCTCACTGGCATCGTCTTCGGTGCCGTGTTGCAGCGTGGGCGCTTCTGCGTGACCGGCATGCTGCGCGATATTTTCCTCAATAAGACCTGGCGCGGTTTTACCGCTCTGCTCATTTTGATCTCGGTCCATGCTTTTGGCCTTACCCTGTTGACCGGCGCTGACGTGCTCTCTCCGGAGATTGCTGATTTCAAACCGGTAGCCGTCATCGTGGGTGGCTTCATCTTTGGCCTTGGCATCATCTTGTCCGGCGGCTGTGCTTCAGGAACGTGGTACCGTTCTGCCGAGGGCTTGGTCGGTTCTTGGATTGCTTTGCTGTTTTATGGGCTGTCAGCCGCGGCGATGAAGTCCGGTCCGTTGTCCGGGGCGAATGAGTGGTTCAAGCAATGGAGCCTTCCGGTCACCACCATCCACGGCGCACTGCATATCTCCCCGTGGATTCTGGTCGCGGTTTTGTGGGTGGTGACCTTCCTATTGTGGCGCCACTACCGCGCCAAGGATGCCGGGCGCCCGAAGATTGACTTGGGCCAACCCTGGTATGCCAAGCCGCTGAATATGAATATCGCGGCGGTCGCTGTTGGCATCATCGGCACGGTGGGTTTCGTGCTCTCTGCCGATGCTGGCCGTAACGGCGGCCTCGGCATCACCACACCGACCGCAGATATCGTACGCTGGTCCGCCACTGGTGACTCCGCGCGTATGAACTGGGGCACCCTGTTGGTCATCGGCCTTCTGGTGGGTGCTTTCATCGCCGCGAAGTCCGCCGGCGAGTTCCGCGTGCGCGTTCCGGATGCACAGACTGCAACCCGCGCCATTTGGGGTGGCATCATGATGGGTGTGGGTGCTTCGCTGGCTGGCGGTTGCACCGTGGGCAACGGCATGGTGGAGACCTCCTTGTTTAGCTTCCAGGGCTGGGTATCGTTGTTCTTTATGGCACTCGGCGTGGGTGCGGGCGCACGCCTATGGCTCAAGCCGAAGAAGGCGCAGGGCCACCAGCCACGGCAGCCGCAGACCTACTCCACCGAGGAGTCCGTGGATAACTCGGCGGTCTCCGCCGAGGACAAGGTCCTGCCCAGCTTTGCCACGGCAGCAGGGGCGGTAGCGCTCAAGACTAAGCCGCAGGCCAAGGAGAAGGCTCGCGCGTTGGGCGGCGGGCGCTATGCGCTCGATACCCTTGGCACAGTCTGCCCGTTCCCCTTGATTGAGGCCAAACAGGTCATGGCGGAGCTAGAGCCTGGTGAGGCGTTGGTCATTGATTTTGACTGCACCCAGGCCACCGAATCCATTCCGCAGTGGGCGGCCGATGAAGGCCATGAGATTCGTGATTTCCACCGTGCGGGCGATGCCGGCTGGCAGGTCACGGTAGTCAAGGGCGGCTAATTACATCATTGTCAGCTACTATGTGGAGGCAGAAGAATCGCGCGTGATTCTTCTGCCTCCTTTGTGGTTTGAAAGAAGTTATCTCATGCCCGAGTTTGATGATAATTCCACCGCCGTTGCGGATATTTTGCATGCCTTCGCCGTCTTTGAACGCGAGGAAGAACACGTGCTGGACGCAGAGCTGCGCCTTAACGTGTATGCCAGCTAGGCCATGATTCGCGTCTTTTCCGCGCTGCTGCCCTCTGCCGCCGCGCGCGAGCATTTGGTACATACACTTAGGCCCATCCATGCGGCAACCACCAATGAGTTGCGCTGGACGGATCCGGATAATTGGCATGTGACCATGGCCTTTTATGGCGATCAGCCCAATGATGCTGCAGCAGTGCGCGAGCACCTCGCCCACGCGGTGGCTGGGCGCTCAGCGTTGGATGTGCGTTTAAGCGGTGCGGGGAGTTTTGAGCAGCGCACCCTGTGGTTAGGCCTCGGTGGTCAGGTGCGTGGCGTGCGGGAGTTGATGGCGGATTGCCAGCTTGCCGACGTCCCCTTTAACCACCACCGCCCCCACCTGACCGTCGCGCGTGCGGGCCGACGCACCCGCGAGCCGTGGGCGCTGGCGGATTTTACGCGCGCCCTATCGGTGTATCGGGGACCGGAATTTTGCGTGGACCGGGTCTGCCTTATGCAATCGTACCTGGGCGAGGGCCGCGGCGGCGGGCCGCGCTACGAGGTACTAGAGGAATATCCCCTGTTCTAGGCGGCGCGGGCGGCACGGATTTCTCGCACGAGGGCATCGAGCTCTTCGCGGGTGGCGGTGCGGTCTGGGTGGGTGGTGCAAAAGTCCAAAAGGAAGTAGCCGGCGTGCTGCAGCGCGATGTGGCGGGCCCAGAATTGGCGCACGGCATCTGGGTTATCGGCGGCGAGGGATTGGATGGCGCGGCGCTCGGAAAGCAGCTCGTACTGTAGGTCACGGCGTGCGGACAACACGGAATCCGGGGTATTGACAAAGAGCAGTCCGAGCAGGGTAGCCATGGATTCCATCGCGCGGACCTGCAGGCGAGCCTGATTGCGTACTGGGGCACTGCGCTGCCATAGCCATAGCACCGCGGTGGCGATGAGGATGGACAAGAGGATCTCGCCGCAGCGAGCTTGAATGGTGGGCAACAGGGGGCGGGTAGCTGAGTTGCCCATGAGAAGCGCGAGCGGGGTGGAGAAGATAACGCAGATGGCGTAGTTTTTCGCCACGAAGATTTCGGCGCAGAATTGGCAGGCAGCCAGAGCCAGCAGCAGCGTCCAGCCATTAATACCGAAGTAGTGAAGGATGGAAAATAGCAGCACGCCCACAACGGAGCCGAGCATGCGGTGGATGCCGCGGACGGTGCCCGGCACATGGTCGGGTCCCCATTGCAGCATGAGGAAGGCAGAGACCACGCCCCAGTCCGGCCGGTCGAAGCCGAGGCTAAGGCCCACGAGCACGGTAATGATCGCCGAAAGAACCACCTTTTGGGTAGTGACCATGGCATGCGAATCCTGCACCGCGGCGCGGTAAAGCCGGTACCGGCCGGTGGGCCGGGTATGGGGGATAGCGGTGCGATTCGGGTCGACGTCGGTGACATGATCGGTAAGCTGGTCCGAATCGGAGCCGAGGTCAAGGGCGCGGTTATGTGCCACGATGGTGTGCTGGGCAGCAAGGGTGCGCTCTACTAGGTGGGCTCCTTGGGAGTCGATGATGCGGCCACCGCGGATAATGTGGGCGTCGGAAAGCGCCTGCCATGCAGAAAAAAGTGCGGTTTGTGCTTGGTGGTGGCGGGCGAGTGAATCATCCTGTCCGGCCTGGAAGGCCGACGCGGCCTTTTCCAGGCTGGATACGGCGCGGCGCTCAGGGCCGTGCGGGTCAAAAAGGGCCGGGGCCATGCCGAGGATCAAGCTGGCCACCATGCCCGTCAGCGCCCAAAAGAGCAGCTGGCCCACGGTGACATCGGTGCGGGCGAGCATGACCGAGCCGCCGCCGACCATGACGAGGAAGAAGGTGCCCGGTGGCGGCAGGCGCAGCGCATTTTGGGCAAAGCCACAACCGGCGGCCAATGCCGTGGAGTAGAGGCCTGCGAGTAGGAGCCACCAATGGCCGTGGCCGGGCGCAAAGATAAGATGGCCTACCAACACGCCGACGGCGGCGACGGTAATGAGCGCGGTGCCGGCGGTGAGCATGACGCGCGGGCGGGTGCGATAGGGCTGTCCCTCGCCAAAGATGACGGTAAACGCGCCGGTGGAAATGAGCAGGATAGCGTAGTCGTGGCCGGTAAGCAGCGCAATGGCGCCGGGCAGGAGAATCGCCAATCCCGCGCGCAGTGCACCAGGCCAGCGCACCGAGGCGCTATTAAATGCGGTGAGTAGCTGGGTGGTGCTAGGGCGCTGCGGGATGGGTTAGTCAAGCTGGGCGGCCACGGAGCAGCAGGATCCTTTCTAAGTGGAGCTATCTGACCCGACTACCTTACGCCCACCAGCACCCGCTTCACATTTCGGCGGCCGCGATAAGCCGACGCGTGTAGTCCGTGCTGGGGGAGGACCATACGGCCTCGGTAGGGCCGTGCTCGATGAGTCGGCCGCGGTCGAGGACGGCGACACTATCGCATAGGTGGCGTACCACCGCAAGGTCGTGGGTGACAAAGAGTAAGGTGAGCTCTCGCTTGTCGATGATCTCTGCCAGTAGCTCCAAAACCTGCGCGCGCACGGACATATCAAGGGCCGAGACTGCTTCATCGGCCAGCAGGATATCTGGCTCGCCGCACAGCACGCGGGCAATGGAAATGCGCTGGCGCTGGCCACCAGAAAACTCGTGCGGGAAGCGGTCGAGGCTATCGGTCGGAAGCCCGACCTCCTCGAGCGCGGCCGCGGCGCGGGAGCGCTTTTCGGCTTTGTTTGGGTTGCCCGGCATGGCCTCTGCGATGGATTTCCAGATCTTTAGCCGCGGGTTGAGAGAGCCCTGCGGATCTTGGAAGACCATCTGCACCCGGCCACGGACGGTGACCTCGCCGCTTGTGGGCTGGTCGAGTCCGGCAATGAGCTTGAGCAGGCTGGTCTTTCCCGATCCGGAGCCACCCACAATGCCGAGGCGCTCGCCGTGGTGCACGCGCAAGTCGATGCCGTCGAGTGCGGCGTGAGTGCCGTGCACCTTGCTAACCCCTTCGAGCGTGACCAGGGAATCTTCCGCTGCGGCCGGGGCAAGGCTCATCTCTGGTGGCTGTGAGGAGGCGATAAGCTCGCGGGTGTAGGGATGCTCGGGCTGGGCAAGAATCCGCTCGGTAGGGCCAGACTCCACCACTGCGCCGTGGTGCATTACCACAACGCGGGGACACATGCGGCGGATGACTCCCAAGTCATGGGTGATGAAGATCAGCGCGATGCCGCGAGCCTTGGTCACGCGCTCGATGACGCGCAATACGCCATCTTGCGTGGTGGCATCCAGCGCGGTGGTCGGTTCATCGCAGATGAGCAGATCGGGGTGGCCGGCCATGGCCATGGCAATGAGCACGCGCTGGCGCTGGCCTCCGGAGAGCTGGTGTGGGAATCGGGTGGCGATATCGGCGGCCAGGTCCACCTCTTCGAGAGCGGTTGCGGCATCGCGCACCCCGGCGTGGGCCAGCTGTTTGCCCACGCGCATAAGCGGATCCAGCGCGCTCATTGGTTCTTGGAAGACCATGGCCATGGTCTTCCCGCGCAATGGGCGGATACGGGCATCGCGTGCGCCTATCACCTCGTGGCCATCCACGGTGACGGAGCCGCTCGCGCGTACCCCATCGGGCAAAAGCCCCATGATGGACAGCGCAGTGAGCGATTTGCCGGAGCCGGATTCACCAATAATGCCGAGCCTTTCGCCGGCCGCGAGCTCGAAGTTCAAGGGCCCCAAAAGGGCAGTGGTGGACCCAGCAGCGGTGACCGCCAGGTTATCTACTTTGAGCAGGCTCATCGCGCGGATCCTTTCAGGCGGGGATCGAGGAGGTCACGGAGGGCGTCGCCAAGCAGGTTAAAGCCCAGCACTGTTGCCGCAATGGCCAGGCCGGGCCAGAAGGCCTGCAGAGGAGCGGTGCCCAGAAGCGACTGGGAATCTTGCAGCATCCGGCCCCACGAGGCGGCCGGTGGGGCGGTGCCTAAGCCAAGATAGGACAGGCCGGCCTCGGCCAGGATGGCAAGCGCGAAATATACCGAGGCCTGCACGATGAGCAGACCGGCAAGATTGGGCAGAATATGGCGCCACGCTACCTTCCAGCCCGGCACCGCGGAAATGCGCGCGGAGGAAATATAGTCCTGCGTGATGACCTGCAGCGTGCCCGAGCGCGCAACCCTGGCAAAAGAAGGAATGCCGGCGATGCCGATAGCAATCATGGCCGTAAGCGTTGAGGGGCCCCATACCGCGCCAGCAATAATCGCCAAAAGCAGCGCGGGGAAGGCAAGCAACAAATCCGCACTGCGCATCACTAACGCATCGGCCCACGTGCCGCGGCGCATGCCAGCGAGGATGCCGAGCGGCACGCCGACCACGGCGGCGATTCCCACCGCCACTAGGCCGACGAAGACCGTAATCTGGGCCCCCGCCATGAGGCGGGAAGCGGTATCGCGACCGAAGCGGTCCGTACCAAGGAGATGCTCGGCGCTGGGGCCGGCAAGGCTCACATCCGGGTGCGCGAGAGTAGGGTCATACGGCGTCCACACCAGCGAAATCACTGCCACCAGCACCGTGGCGGCGACGAGGATGGCCCCCAGCCAGCCAGAAAAACGCAGCTTCATTATTTATCACCTGCCGTGATGCGCGGATCGATGAATCGGTAGGCCACATCCGTGAGGGCATTGACCACCAAGGCGAAGGCGACGAGGAGCATGACCAAGGTCTGCACCGTGGTCAGATCGCGCACCGCCACCGCATCCAGCAGCATCGAACCTATGCCGGGGATGACAAAGACGGACTCAATTACTACGGCGCCCACGACCATCGTGGTTAGCTGTACGCCGGCCACGGTAAGCACGGGCAGCGCCGCATTGCGCAGGCCGTGGCGCTTCAGCGCCTGCCACGGGGACTGACCCAGCGCACGGGCGGTACGAATATAGTCCTGATGCAGCACATCGAGCACAGCCGAGCGCACATAGCGCGTCAGCATTGCACCTTGCACCACGGCCAGCGCAATGACCGGCAAGATGAGGTGGCGAATAAACTCGCCTGCGCCCTGGTTTGGCGGCACCCAACCATTGGCCGGCAGCCAGCCTAGGTGAACGGCAAAGATGGCCACCAGGATGATGCCGAGAAGGAAGCTGGGCACCGCAATGCCTAGCTGCGTACCGGCAGAAACCACATCCGCGCTGCGGGTACGGTTGCGCAGTGCCAACCACATTCCCACCGGAATGGCCCCGGCCAATGCGAGCAGCATCGCCAAACCAATCAGGATGAGCGTGACTTGGGCGCGGTCCAGCACCAGCGGCGTAATATCTTGTTGCGAGGACAATGACTGCCCAAAACTGCCGGTAAACAGGCCTTTTATCCACTCCCAATATTGCGTGAGCAGCGGGCGATCCAGGCCCAGCTCAGAGCTGAGCTCGCCGACGGCCTCTTCGGTCGCATTCACTCCCAGCGCCACCCGCGCCGGGTTGCCTGGCACCGCGCGCATTAGCGCGAAGATGATGATGGAGGCGGCAAAGAGCGTTAATGCAAAGCGCAGCAGCGGGCGCACGATGGCGCGCCCAGTAAGGCGAAGGGAAGTCATCGTGCCTCCTTCTCGGCGTCGTCTGCGGCGTTATCCGCAGAAGCCGCGCTAGCAGTAGCGTCTGCGGAGCTGAGATCGCGCAAGATCAGCGCGTCCGTGACCTGATCAGGATGCAGTCCGCGCACGCCTGTGCGGGTGAGCACGATATTGGGCATATTCATCAAAGTCAGCGCGCCGGCATCAGCCATGATCTGGTCCACGGCTTGTGCCATGAGCTTGGGGTAGTCCTGCTCGGGTGCGGAGTCTGCCTGGGCCAAAAGCTCGCGGGTGCGCGGCGAATCGTAGTTGAGGTAGTAGTCCGGATCGCCGAATAGGGTTGGCACATCGCGCGGTTCTACGTGGGAGATGAGCGACATTTGATAGTCTTTGGCACCCATGACCTGGCCCAACCATACGGCTGGGAACTCGGCGGATTCCAGCTTCACCTTAAAACCAACTTCGGTGAGTTGCGAGCACAGCAGCTCGGCGACGGTCTGGGCATAGGGCAGCGTCGGTGTGGTCAGCGTGATTTCGGCCCCTTCTGCGCCGGCCTCTTCGAGTAACTGGCGGGCCTTATCCGGGTTGTAGTCGTAATAGTGCTTTCCTTGGAACCACGGATCCGTGGGTGGGATTGGCGCACCCCCGGTGTCTTTGGCTAGCCCATTCCACAAAATGTCATTGGCCGCCTTGCGGTCGACGGCATAGGCGACTGCCTGGCGCACGCGCGGATCATCAAAGGGAGCCCGGGCATTATTCATGGATAGCAACACCTCACCATTGGTGGTGCCGACCTCGGTAGCGATGCCGTCCTTGACGTCGTCGAGAAGCTCCGGGTTTTGCACACCCCAGACCACGTCCACGCCGCCGGCCTGCAGCGCATTGACCGAGGAGATGGTGTCTGGGAAATAGCGCACGGTGACATCGTGCGCGGCGGGCTTTCCCCAATAATTTTTGCGGACCTTGAGCTCCACAAATTCCGAAGGCGCAAAGCGGGAAACCTCAAAGGGGCCGGTACCCACCGGTTGGGCGGCGAGGTTATCCATGCCATTAGGCGTCATCATCGCGCCGGTGGCCGTCCCCATGGACCAGAGCCAACCATTCGATGGCTGTTTCAGGCGCACCTTTAGTGTGTGATCATCGATGGCTGTGGCCTTGGCTACCGGATCCATGGCTGCAGAGATGCCATTGGTCCATTTCTCGCGAACGTAATTAATGGAAAAGGCCGCGGTCTCGGCGGTAAAAGCATCGCCATTGGAAAAGGTGACACCTTTGCGCAGGTGGAAGGTATAGCTGCGGGCATCGTCGCTGATCTCCCACGAGCTGGCGAGCCCCGGGGTGATAGAACCGTCCTCATCGATGCGCACGAGAGTTTCGTAGACATTGTCCATGAGTACGGCGGGGATGGCGGCACCACCGGTAGTGGTGAAATCAAGGGAGGTGGCTGCCGAGGTGGAGGCTACGGTAAGGGAAGCAGAAGCGGAGTCACTATCTGCTTGGGAGGTATCAACCACCGCGGTATGGCCTGCAGAGCACGCTGATACGGTTCCGACAGCGGCCGCCATGGCGAGGCTACCCAGCGCCCTGCCGGCGCGAAATCTTCTCATAGGAAGCAGGGTAGCCGGTGGGGATAGCTGCCGTGAAACTTATGCAAAATTTCCGGGTGTGGGGATAACTTCTAGGGGTGAAACACCCCCACGTACGTTATTCATAGCCAGCTTCATGCGGTCCGCGCGATAGAGGTATACCGCCAATTCCACCGGTTCGCCGGAGTGGTTGGATATTTCCATCTGGAGCCGCCACAGTGGGGTGCCAGTGGCCACTTCAAGTGCCTCGGCATCCTCGGCCGTGGCTTCTTCCAACGTGAGTTCGCGGCGCACATTATCAAAGTCCACGCCGCATTCGCGCAGGTGCGCATGAATAGAGCCGGCATCCGCGTCGAAGTCCAAGATGTGCTTTCCCACCACCATGGGGAAATACATTCGCTCAATGGCAATGGGGTGGTCCTCGGTATAGCGCACGCGGTGGACAAAGACCACATTTTGTTCTGGGTCTACACGCAGAAAACGAGTGATTTCCCGCGGCGCACGGCGGCGAGCCAGCCACAGGGTGTGCTGTTGGGGATCCGCGTCATATTCGCTGAGCCAGCTGGAGATGGAATAGATGGATTCAAAAAGCTCTGCCTGGGTAGAGGCTAAAACGGTGGAGCGTCGCCCGCGGCCGGAGGAAACCAGCCCTTCGGCGCGCAAAGCCGCAACCGCTTGGCGCACGGGTCCGCGGGAAGAAGAAAACTTCTCGCATAAATCTGCTTCACTAGGCAGAAAATCGCCTGGTTGCAGCACGCCAGAGCTGATCTGCTCTCGCAGGTAATCAGCGATCTTTCTATGCTGCTGTTTATCGCGTGGGCTCATTCAACCTTTGTCCTTAGTCTCTCCGGGGCTTTTCGCAGCGGAGCGAAACACAATAATGCTATTCCATTTTTCTAAGGCGCGCTAATGAAGCAGCGCCACTTAGAAACTACGCGCTATTCGGGCGAAAAGGCACTAAATAAAATCACGCGCCGCTCTATCAGCGCTAGGTAGGTGGGAAGCACGCTAGGCTAAGTTTTCGTGGACGAGAGCACCGAAATCATTGAAGTACGCGAAGCCAGCGGTACCGCGCGCCTGGGCAAGGCAGTGACGGTGGCTGTCATTATCGCCGTCGCGCTGCTGCTAATCGGTGGAGTGCTTATTTACTCGGCGCTGCAGGAGCCGGCCGACACACGCTTGCATACCGTTTACCTCATTGCCGCGCTCATGCCCTTAGGAGGGGCGCTGTGCGCGATGCTGGCGGTGGTAGCCTCCGCGCAGCGCCGAGCTCGTGTGCTGCTGCGCATTGGCGAGGATATTTCCTTGCCACTCCAGCGGACTAGGTATCCGGCCGCTGAGCTTGAGCGCATGCAGTTCTATTCGCTCGAGCCGGGCCAAAATTTCCTGGCCCTGATTCCGCGTGGGGTAGGCGTTTCTACCTTGGACGAAGCGCAGCAGTATTCGGTGCGACTGCCGGAACAGGCGAACCTGGGGCCGCGGGAGCTCGAGGGAAAACTCCGGGAACGGTTCCCCGAGGTCCCCATTGACCACCTAGGCCACCTAAGGGCCGAAGGCTAGCTCGGGGTGCCGGCTACGCGTGCCGGATCGAGCTGCCAGCCCTGCGCGAGCAGCTGCATATTCTTGATTACTTCCTCGTGTGAGCTGGACTGCAAGGAAACCATCAGCTCATCGGCCTTAGCGTGCTCTTGGAAGGTCTCGAGGTAGTTTGCCACCTCATCGGCAGTGCCGACGGCGGAATACTTCAGCATGTCTAGGATCTGCTGGCCCTGGTAAGAACCGATAATCTGCTCCACCTGCTCATCGGTGAGGTGCTTGCCGCGGCCGGCGAAGGCTTTGACGCGGTTGAAACACACGCGCTCGTATTCCTCCTGCGCCCGTTGGGTGGTCTCGGCGGCGGTGACGTTGACTCCGGCGATGAGGTAGGGCTTGCTGAAGCGCTCGGAAGGCTGGAAGTTCTCGCGGTAGTAGGTGGTAGCCTGCTCGAGGTGCTGCGGGGCAAAGTGAGAATCAAAGGCATAAGGCAGGCCGAGCTTGGCGGCTAGCGAAGCGCCAAACATGGACGAGCCCAAAATATAGATCGGCACGTTGGTATTAGCACCTGGAACAGCGCTGACCCCCGGGATATAAGACTTGCCCTCGAGATAGGAGTTGAGCTCTTTGACGTCTTCGGGGAAGCGTTCGGCAGAGTGGGAGTCGCGGCGCAGGGCGCGGCCCAGGGTATTCATATCCGTGCCGGGTGCGCGGCCTACGCCTAAGTCGATGCGCTTGGGATACATCTCCTCCAAAGTGCCGAATTGCTCGGCGATGACATAAGGGGAGTGATTGGGCAGCATCACTCCGCCGGAGCCTAAGCGAATGCGCTCAGTCTTTGCGCCGATATGGGCGATGAGCACGGCCGGGGAAGAAGACATGATGGACTTCATATTGTGGTGCTCGGTGTACCACATGCGAGAATAGCCCAGCTTTTCTGCTTCCTGTGCCAACTGCACGGAGCGGGCGATGGATTGTGCTGGGGTCTCGCCCTCATAAATGGTGCAGAAGTCCAAGACGGAAAGATGCGCGCGTTCGGTCACGGGGAGCCTTCCTTTTTGCTTTCGGTAAATCCTGTCTAAGTTCTCTTCTTCCAACGGTACGCGCCGCAGGACTATTCCGGGCGGGGCTATACCGCATCGCCGCCGGGACCTGTTGGCATAAAAATCCCCTCCGCCTCGGCACCGTGGTGAGGTGCGGAGGGGTGTGTTCCTATATAGGTTGTCGACTCCGTGGGTGGGGGCGTGAAGGGGTTTCTGCTTTGCCTTGTGGATGTTCTTTTCGGGCACCTTGAAGGGCTGATTGGGCTTGCTGCGCAATCGGCTTGAGGTGAGGTTCTGTTGGTTCTACGCTGCTGCGGCTTCCTGGATTATGGAGAAGACGTGGTAGGGCTCGCCGTTTCGCAGCATGGTGAAAAATTTTAGGCGTCGGCGTGCGAGTGCGATGACTTCAGCGTTGTGTCTTTTGCCTTCTTTGTCTTCATCGCTGGGGTTGGCTAGACAAGCTTGGTACTGGCATCCACATGGACTGTGAGACCTTTTGCCGCCTAGGCTGGGTCAGGTTCCTATTAGCAGTTTGAATATGTCGCCCCCGGATCATTTTCAAACGGGGACAGCATTAAGCCATACCGAAGCCAGTGACTAGTTCCACTGTCCTTTTTCGGACAGGTGAACGGAAAACATAGCCTGCCCAATCGGGTGGACAGGCTATGAATCTTCGGTGCCCCAAGGGGGAACTGCTAACAATGTAATGGGCTGTTCCTACGAGCGTGGGTAAGCATATTTCTACTTGGCCACGCCGAGGTTAACTAGCACTTTCTTTGCCACCTCAGGGTCGTTGCTTTGGATCGTGTACTCAACAATTCCCTGATTATCTGGGAGGATTTCCGCGACGGTCGTGAAAGACTCTAATTTTTGGGCCTTGAACGTTGATCCGCGCGTTGATTCTGCCGGAATCTCAACGGTATCGAGGATAGGCTTGCCGTCACGAACGGCGGCGGTGGCGGAAGGATCATCGGTAAAGAGTACGAAGCCGACCTCAGGTGCCTTCGCAGTATCCACGCCACAGTTAAAACCCTTCGCCATTGGAGCAGGTGAACCGTCCGCACCGTAATAGTTAAATTGCACGTCATAGTCCGTGCAGTACTTCGCGAAGTCAGCAATCGGTTCGGGAACTTGGTCAGCAGGAGTAAGGTCGCTCAGCGTGTCGCCCGTGGTATTTTCTCCGGTCTCTTTAGTAGCGCCATCGCCGGCGAAACCGGAATCAGCGGGTGCGTCAGCAGCGGGCTGTTCCGGAGGAGCGGACTCCTCGGATTTGGAACCAGAGAGCGCGTCTTTGGCTGCAAAATAGGCAATCGCTAACATCACGATGACGGCTATCACTACCGGAAGAAGCAATAGCTGCTTCTTGGTGCTGAGACCTGACGACCCGCCATTGCCGCGAGCGCCTGTCGCAGTCGCTGGAGACGCACCTTTACTTGGCAACGACCCGTGCTCGATGTATAAGCGATAGGTATACTCCGCTTTCGATGAGGAGCGCTTGATGTGTGACGTATCTTCTGCCCCATTAAGCCGGTCGGGCGAACCGGGGTATGCAAGTCGGTTCATTATTCAGTCCACCACCGTGAATCAATGTCGGAATATAGGGAACGCATCGACTCAACATGCTCTTCTAAGCTATTGCGATTGAGTCGATTCTTGTTTTCCTTCCATCGTTTGAAGAGGTCCGTGGAAGACACCGAGCGCGAGGCTTCCGTCCGTGCTTCCCTGCCTGCTGTCAGGGCCCACTGGGCAGCAAACTGCATACGCTCTGCCGCTTTTTCAGTGAAACCACTCCACACTTTGTACGTGGCGTAGAGCTGTGCCACGACGGCCCAACCGCCTTCGTAAGGCAGGGCAATGACGTTTCCGAGGTTGTCAAGCTCAAGAAATTCAAAATGAGATGGGTCTTTTTTGTTGCTGGATACTAGAATCCTTCGGTTGGTGACAAAAGCGGCACCGTCCACCCCACTGGCTTTCGTAGTGGCGGCTTCCAGCACGATCTCGTCGACACCAAGGCCTTCCACAACGGCCACGGCGGCAGCGCGCAAGATCTCGGAATCGCCGGCACGTTCAAGTGCAGCACCGAGGTCTGGTCGGTCGGTCAATGCGGTTTGGGGGTCTGTCATGCAATCGAGGTTAACAATCCAACTAAATTTGTGACTTGGGACTGTCAAATTAGCACATAAAATAACCCAAATATGGGGGTACTCTCGGAGGATCCACTGACTCTAGGTTAAATTCTCGGTACTTTGTTGGGTTATGAGCCCAACGTTCATGCCAGCAAAGTTTGATGATTCTACGCACTACATGCTTGCCAAATTCCCATGGCCGGAACCGGAGCCAAGTGCAGATGAGGTGCGCCGTCACTCATGGGGGATGGTGTATAAGGAAAATAAATCGTTTGCGACTCCGTTAGGGGGTAAGGAGATCGGCAAGGTGACGGCTGAGCAGTACAAAGAATTCCTTGAGCAAAGCTATGGGGTAACCGGTGTGCAAGAGGCTCATCAGGCTACTGATCATTTCCTCGCGGGTGGCCAGCATGTGGAAAATGATTTTCTATTACCGCTTGCTTACGCCGTGAAGGATGTTCCAGAACGCGAACTTGCGGCGGAAATCGAGGAAAAGGTCGAGTTTCTCAAAGATTTCTTCGCTGGAACGGGTGTAGATACGCGCGGCGCAGAACATAAGTTCCGTCATCTCGTTCGGTTATTGCGTTCGGAAAGCTTTGTCTCGGCAACAGCTCCGGCACTCCCCACGACTACTCGTGCATGGGACATTATCCGAGTTCACAACGTCGGTGGACCAGCAACGGAGTTGGGATGGATCTCGCCAGAAGAGTTTCTGCAGATTTCAGATAGGGCCGTGGCGGCGCTACAGCACCACTTCGTCTCGTGGGCCGACGTCGCCGCGAGCTTCTGGTGGGGAAGAATGATCTGGGCATGTGATGGCGAGCTCGACGTCGCCGCGGCGATGAAGAAACAAACAGAACGTTTCACCGAGCTACTCGCCAAAAGCAAATCGCCTTGGGTACGCGTGCCCTTGCATGGCAGCTCGACCGAGGAGCCATTTTCATCCTTAGACGAACTGCGCTAGCTTGTTGCCACTGTCTTGGGTGGCGGTAGCAGCCACCGGTGGCACGAGTTTGGCCCCGAGCTCAGAACCGGTCAGCGTCTCGACATCGGCGCCGAACGCGCGATGTAGCCGGCAACTACCAAGCGGACGCCGTGATTGTTAAACCTACTGTGAACGGGGCGCTCATAATCCAAACCCACTGAGGACATCAGCGGAGCACACTGTCCCCACACCCCGAGGCCGCGCGAAGCTGCTTAGGAATCTCCTCGACCGCGGGGTCTGGGTGCATGCGGCACAGTGGGGGTAGGGCAGGAATAAAAGACTAAGCCTCAGCGAGGGCGTCGGCCTCCGCCGGTGGGTTGGCAGCCTCGTGCTTCTCGCCTGCCTTGGTGGCGATATCGACAACGAGGCCGATGACTGCCGCGATGGCGGTAGGGACGATCCAGCCCAGGTCCACGGATTGGCCGGGTGCCCAGCTCAAGAGGGGATCGAGCGCGTCGGTACCCCAGCCCTGAGCTGCGATAACGGACAAGGCCGACCACAGCACCGATACCCACAGTGCCAAACGGTAGGTCCAATAAAAGACCACGGACTTTTTCACCACTGGCTGGATCAGGGTGAGGAAGATAAGGGAAATAGCTGGTGGATACAGGAAAGTAATGAAGGGCACTGCAATGGACAGCACCGTCTCCAGCCCCTGGAAGGCAAAGAGAATGGACAGTGCGGTAAAGAGACAGGCCCAGACGTGGTACTTGACCTTGGGCAGCAGCATTTCGAAGAAGGCAGAGGTGGAGGTGATAAGGCCCACCGCGGTGGTCATGCAGGCCAGGATGACGATGGCGGAGAAGACGACCTGGCCGATGGTGCCCATGGTGAGATTTGCGGCGTCGGCAAGCAGGGGTGCTCCTGACTCATAGGACTGGCCATTGGGAATGGTTTGGCCTACCCACGCCAAGCCCAGATAGATAGCGGCCAGCAAAGCGCCAGCAACCAGAGCGGCGGTGATGGTGCCATTGATCAAGGACTTCTTGGTCTTAAAGCCCTTGGAACGTAAAGCACCGACAATGATGATGGAAAAGGCCAGACCCGCAATGGCATCCATGGTGTTATAGCCCTCAAAAAGGCCGGTGACCATGGGGGAAGAAGTATAGTCCGCAGTAGGGGTCTGGGGATCGCGGGGATTGTTGAAAGCTGCCAAGGCGATGAGGATAACCAACAACGCCACCAAAGCCGGGGTGAGGAACTTACCCAAGGTATCGATAATGGAGTTCGGCTTCCAGGACAGTGCTAGGGCGATGAGGAAAAAGACCACATTGAAGATGCCATTGGCCATGGTTCCCTCCCAGCCCAGCAGTGGGGTGATGGCGGTTTCCATGGAAACGGCGCCGGTGCGCGGCAGGGCGTAGAACGCGCCGATGGCAAGGTAGGCCATTACAGAAAAGACGAGGCCGAAAAGCGCGCCGCCGTTGGAGCTCAGGTCGCGCACGGAGCGGCCCGAAATGGAGACGGCGACAATGGCTAGGACCGGAAGGAGCACGCCGGCGGCGAGGAAGCCGAGGACGGCAGGCCAAAAATTGGTGCCGGCCGAAACTCCCACCATGGGTGGGAAGATGAGGTTGCCGGCGCCGAAGAACATCGAAAACAGCATTAGCGACGCAATTACGATGGTGGCGACGGGCTTTGTAGTGCTTGACGCGACTGGGGTAGCCATGGTGGCTCCTTAATTTTCCATGTACAGCTAGAATGCGAGGAAGCTTTCCTTATTCCGCCGAGGGGTGATGGCGGGGTAGGGTGCGTCTACGCGGTCCGAGGTGGCGGGTCACGCCTGTTCGTGTAATGAGACATTACCGCCCACATGGTGAGAAATCAAAGTGTGGGGGTGACGCAGAATACATGGTTGACCCAGCCGGGCCGGCTTAATCGAGTGCGGCGAAGGCACGCTCCATGCGGTCGAGTGCCTCCTCCAAAATCTCGCGCGAGGTAGAGAAATTCAACCGCGCATGTCCCGGACCGCCGGTGCCAAAGGTATCGCCCTCATTGAGCGCGACCTTCGCATTCTCCCGCAGCCATTTGGCCGGCTGTGGATTGCCGCCGATGGCGGTATCAGCAAAGTCCAACCACAGCAGGTAGGTGGCCTCCGGCTTGCTGGTCTTTAAACCAGGGATGCGCTGTGGCAGCTCCTCCACCAACCAATCGCGGGTCTGCCGCAGGTACGCTATTTCTTCATCGAGGAAGTCGCCGCACTCGCGGTAGGCAGTCTCCGCAGCAAGCACACCCAAGGTGCCCGTGCCATCCTTGGCCACCCCAGTAAGGCCATTCCACGTGTGTACATCGGACGTATTGGAGAAAATAATCTGCGCGCACTTTAGCCCGGCAGTATTAAAAGCCTTGGAAGTAGCGGTTACCGTGATGGTGCGCTCGGCAGCCGCCGCGCTCAGCGACGCCACCGGGATATGCCGCCCCTCATAGACCAGCGGGGCATGGATTTCATCGGCCAGGATGCGGGCATCATATCTTTCCGCCAGTTCTACCAAGCCGGTGAGGTAGTCCTCGTCCAAGACACGGCCGAGTGGGTTATAAGGGTTGGCTAGCAAAATAGAGCCAGCGCCCTGCTGGAAGGCGCGCTCAATATCATCGAGCTCTAGGCTGGTCTCGATCTTTTCGCGGCCAGCGGTGCGCGGCAGCTCCAGCAGCGGAGGGTAGGAAGGCACTGGCACGATGACCGGGGAACCTTCGCGGGTAAAGTACTGCACTCCTAGCAAAAGACCCCGCACTACATCCCCAATCCAGAAAATGTGCTCCGGGTTGGGGCGCCAGCCATAGCGTGTGTCATAGAAATTAGCCACAGCCTCGCGCAGTCCTGAGGCCTTGGGTGCTGGGGTATAGCCGAAGGTTTCCCTATCCACCATTTCTTCCAACGCCTTCTTGATGGCGGGCGCGGTGGGGAAGTCGGACTCCGCAATCCACAGTGGCAACACATCTTCTTCGAAGACGGTCCACTTGCGGGTTCCGCGGGCTTGCAATTCTTCTAGGCTAGGAAACTCCATGGCCACAACCATAACGTGAAGCCCGCGGCCACCCCAGCGCATTTATGCGCTTTTATTCAACTGGCTTATCTTCCCTGAACGGTGCAGGCTCCTAGACATCTGCCTCCTCTTCCTCCTCGGATTCGGAGGCGTGGCCGGAGACAAAGCCATATTTTTTCAACCTGCGGCGGTCTGCGGCCGAGGTGGATTGAGTGAGTTTGAGCAGTTCAGCATAGATACCGCCGGACTGCGCCAGCTCGGCCGGCGAGCCCATCTCATCGATGCGGCCGCGGTCCAAGGTGATGATGGTATCGACGTCCGCAATGGTGGACAGCCGGTGGGCAATAATGAGCGTGGTGCGGTCCTTCATCAGCTCATCCAAGCCGGCCTGCACGGCGCGCTCGGACTTGGTATCAAGCGCCGAGGTGGCCTCGTCCAATACCAAAATGGGGGCGTCTTTCAGCATGGCGCGGGCAACGGAGACGCGCTGCTTCTGCCCACCGGAAAGCTTCAGACCGCGCTCACCAATAACGGTGTCATAGCCATCCGGGAAAGCCTGGATAAACTCATGGGCATTGGCGCGCTTGGCGACGTCCACGATTTCTTCCTCCGTGGCACCCGGCTTGCCGTAGGCGATATTTTCGCGAATGGTGCCGGAGAAAAGATAAGACTCCTGGAAGACCACGCCCACCGAGGCGCGCAGGCGCGAAGCAGTGAGATCGTCTACCCGGTGGCCTAGCACATCGAGGTGCCCCTCTGAGGGGTGGTATAGGCCCAAAAGCAGGTTCACCAAGGTCGACTTGCCGCCGCCGGACTCGCCCACGAGCGCTACCTTATGGCCCTCAGCGGCCGCGAAGGAAATATCCTCCACCACGGGTTTTCCCTCCTCATAGGCGAAGGAAACGTGCTCAAAGGAAAACACCGGCGCGCCGGGTGTAGGCTCCAGCGGGCGAACCGGCGTGAGATCCAGCTGCGGGGTATGCGAACCAGTGGTGGCGGCCACCAGTTCGCGCGGGGCGGTGGGCTCGAGCTCTTCTTCCATTACCTTGAAGTAGTCCTTCGAACCGGCTATTGCGCGCTGGGCGGTATCGACAATCCAGCTCATCATAAAGACCGGCTGCTTCGCACTGGAGACCATCTGCAGCAACATGACCATATCGCCCAAGGAAAAATGCCCCTCCAGCGTGCGCCAGAAGATAACGCCGTAGATACCTAGGAAGATAAACGCCATGGCCAGACCGCGGAAGGTATCCATCATGTGCCACCAGCGCGATTGCGGCTTAGTGGTATCCACCACGGTGCGGTAGCGCGTAGCAAAGTGGAAGAGCTCGCGGGTCTCGCTCACAAAGGACTTGGCCACCTTGACCTGGCCTATGACCTCGGCAAAGCGTCCATTAGCCTGGTCAATATTCTCATTTTTAATGGCCTCAAATTTCTGCCAGCGCTTCGAGGTCAGCGCCGTGAGCCACATATATACCGGGAAGAGGAGGGCCAGCAGGATGGCCAGCGGCCAGTAGAACCACGCGGTAATGGCTAATACCGCGAGGGTTTGAATGATCATCGTGAAGAAGTTATTGGCAAAGGACTGCACGAACTGCGTGATATTGGCAATCGAGCGATCCAACCGGGCGATAATCGTGCCGGTGACCTGGTTATCGTAATAGCCCTGCGGGAGGGCGAGCAGCTTGGCAAAGTAGCGGGTAGACAAAATCTCGCGCAGGCGCGAGACCATGACATCGCCGATGTAGCCACCAATATTGCGGAAGAGGGCATTGGCGGCGTCGGCAAGAAAAAGCGCCACAGCCAATAACAGCACTGTGCGCAGTGCATCGCCGGCCGGGGCGTCCGTCTGCAGCGCCTCTACGATCGTATCGGTAGCGTGGCGCGTCAAAAAGGGCGATATCAGTGCTAGGACTGCGGTGACCGTGGCAGCTAGTAGCACGCCCAAGTAATAGGGCCACAGGGCAGAAGCACTGCGAGTAATGCGCAAGATGGAATTCATAAAGCCACACTCAATTCAAAAAGGCGGGTAGTGCGCGATTTTAGGGGAGGAGAGATTTAAGCGACTGCCTAGTATGCCACATGCGGGGTTCACGAGAGTAAATGCCTAAGTTGCGAAAAGAGTAGGCTAAGGTACTTGTGCAGAAATACAACAATCTTCGCGTGCAAAGGATCCATCCACGGTGAAAAAATCTCACATACTCGGCGCAGGCGTGGTCAGCGCTCTCGCCGTGACCCTGACCGGATGTAGTGTTCTCCAGCCGGAAGAAACAGGGCTCGGGGACAATATCACCGTCTCCAGCTCCGAAGAAGCCCCGTACGAGGCCAAGGACACCGATGACAAAGAGGTCACTTCTAACCTTGCCGAGCCGGTAAAGGATAAGGGCTTGGGCGTGAGCTGGGAACTGCAGGGAGTGTATTCCGATAACAATTCCGGCGGCTCCGTAGTGACCATCCTGCTGAAGAATGAAAACGACGTTCCCTTGCCGGTCGACGCCTTTGAAGATCCCACCCTCGAACGCGCCGACGGCAATGGTGGCTGGGCCAAGATTAATTCCTTGCCCTATGACGAGCAGTCTGCCCCGGATGTGGAGCCACCAGGACTCGACCACCCGTTGGGAGCGGGTGCCTCGGTGAATCTGCAATACCGCTACGACGTCACTCCTGGCAACCTGTGGAATGCGCGCCTCCACGTAGGCAACGTGACCTGGGTAGGAGACCTTAATCTATGACGGAACTTGTAGTCTTGGCCTCTGCCGCGGGCGAACCCATCGGCACCGCTCCCAAGGCCGAAGTTCATACCTCCGATACCCCGCTGCACTTTGCCTTCTCCGCCTGGCTAACCTGCGGCGGCAAAGTGCTAGTCACGCGCCGCGCGCTGAGCAAACTCACCTGGCCTGGCGTGTGGACCAATGCTTTTTGCGGCCACCCCGCTCCCGGCGAGGAGAATACGGCTGCAGTACTGCGCCGCGCCTCCTTTGAGCTAGGCATCGCGCCTTCAGATCTATCCACCTCGCGGCTTATCCTGCCGGATTTTTCTTATCGCGCGGTGGATTCTTCAGGCACGGTAGAAAACGAAATCTGCCCGGTATATACCGTCGAGCTTGCCCCTGATGCGCAGTGGGAGCCCAATCCCGAGGAAGTAGATTCCTACCAGTGGGTCGAGCCGGCCCGGCTTTTTGCTGCCGCCGATGCCATGCCTGGCGTCTTTAGCCCGTGGATGATTGATGAGCTAGCGGACGAAAAGCTGCGTGCTGCGCTGTAATTACAGCTCCTCGTCGTTATAAAAGGCCGCGGCCACATAGTCCAAGGTGGCATAGGCTAGGCGACGCTCGCCCGTATCGAGGTCAAATTCCAGCACCTGGTGGTCATCGCCATATCTGGGGAATCCGGGCTCACCCGTGGTGGCAAAATGGCGTAGCCACTCGTTGAGCTCTTCGGCGGGGGCGTTGTTTTCCCCTTCGCTACCATTGCCGCCAAAAAGTGGGCCGAGCTCGGCGCAGTGCACTGCGGGGGCATTAGTGCGGGTAAATTCCATCATCCACGTAGGTCCTGGAGCATACTCGGCTACCTGGGCGGTCCAACGTCGCACTGCGGCATCACCGATGAGCCGGCCCATCGGCCGCTGCGGATCCACATAATGCGCCAGTTGCCGCCACTGCTTGAAGCGCCCCTGCGAAATCCCAAACTTGGGCGAAAGATAGCTGGTAATAAAGCCCGCCAAGGCCATCTTGTCAATGCGCTGGGCTGTGGGCATGTCATAGAACTCATCGCGGGTAGATGTCACGACGATAGGGATATCCGCCAGTTCTTCGGCCCGCAGTGGCGCGGGGCCCAAGGCGACATCGAAGCGATATTTCTTGCGGAATTTGGCATACCCTTTGGCCAGCGATTCTGGGTCCATTTTTTCTAGAGCCTGGCGCGTGACCGGCACGCCGAGAGCCTTGCGTAGGTCGGTGACGCGGTGCTCGAAGCGGTCGCGTGGGAATGCCGGCGAGAGCGCCAGCACGCGGCGGAAACCGCCCCGGAAGTGATCGCGGCGTGCGAGCCACAAGCTTATCGCCGCCCCAGCGGATTGGCCTACCAAAGTGATATTGGTTTTATCGCCACCAAAGGCCTCGATATTGTGCTGCAGCCATTCCAAAGCTAGGAGGCAGTCATCGATGCCGCGGTAGCGGTCCGCCTCATCGCCGTCAAAGCGTGCGAAACCAGCCAAACCGACCCGATAACCCACGTTGACCTGGATTACACCGTGACGGGCATTCTTAGTCCCCGAAAGCCGCGGATCCTCGTGCGATCCGTGCTCGTAGCGCCCGCCGTGAACATAGACCACCACAGGGCAGTCGTTGGCATCGGCAGGAGTGGTAATGGACAAAGCAATATCTTCTGGGTGCGGCTCGCGGGCATCCTGATCGACGCTGCGATCATATGGCTCGGCAGGAGAGTAGGGGCTGGGGATGTTGCAATAGCGCACCGAATGGAAATAGTGCAGGCCATCTCGGCGTACGCCGGTGATCCGGCCGGAAGCGGTGGCGACGGTAACAGGAATCTGGGCGCTCGACATGTCAGCCAGACTACCGCGAGCAAGTAGGATAAGTAGCCATGGAGTGGTTGACGAGCTTGGGCAGCACGCTATCGCAATTGTTGGTGCAGGCGCCCGTGTGGATTCAAATGGTCATCGTGGTGGCCATCGCCGTGCCGCTCATGGTGGTCGTAGCGTGGTGCCTGATGTGGGTGGTCGACTACATAGCCAACCGAGGCAAACGCATGATTTCCCAGCAACGCAGCCACAGCACTAAGGTAGACCACCATGGCTGAGGAAAATAACGAGCGCGCACGGCAAGAGCGCGCCGAGCTGCGCGCTAACCCCCGCGAGGGACTTTGGGACCCCGAAGCAAAGCGCGCCGGCCAGTCTTTCGCCTCGGCGGCCACGCCTGGTGCACAGCCCGTTAAACGCAAGCGCGCTCTGCCCAAATCCCGTGTCACGCTCACGTTGTGGACGATGATCGCGCTGGTGATAGTCGTCGCACTGATCGGCCTGTGGACCTAAACCTGCTCCACCCCACACCAGCGCCTAGGCCCGGCGTTAGGCCTTCCGCTTTATGCTTTCCGGCTGGTGGCCTCTAAGCGCTGGAAGAATTCCAGACTAGGAAGATCCTCAATGAGCAGGGGAGCGCCGTTGGTATCACATAGCGGCACGCACCAATTGGGATAAAGATCGTGCGTGGTACCCGGCTGATTTTGTGCGCGCACATCACCCACCATGTCCACCAAGCTGGTGCACGCAAGAGCCGAAGGTGTACCTACGATATAGCGATGCAGCGCTTCGCTTATATCCTCCTCCGCGCCGCGAGAAGCGCGCTCTGCCGGATCTACGAGGTAATCGCGCTGTGGCAAGAGACCACGGTCCGCCACGGCTTTGAGTACGCGGGCCTGCCACTCGATGTCATCGCGCTGCTCTTCTTCCACCGAGCGGGTAAGCACGCCTAGGTGCGCGCGTAGCGAGATATGATCGCCGCGCAGGTAGGCCAAGGTCGGCGGCAGATCGTGCGTATTGACTGAGGACAGCGCCAGCGGGCGGTACTTCTCCTGCGGCAGCGGGGAGTAATCATCATCGTCGTGTTCAAACCACACGATGGATGTACCCAGCACCGCCTTCTGGGCGAGCACGTCTTGTACCCACGGCTCTACCGTGCCGAGGTCTTCCCCAATGACCACCGCACCGGCGCGTTGCGCTTCCAGAGCCAAGATGCCCACCATGGCCTCAAAATCATAGGAGACATAGGTGCCCGTCAGCGGGCTGGCCATGCGCGGGATCCAGTACAGGCGGAAAAGCCCTAAGATGTGGTCCACGCGCACGCCGCCGGCATGGCGCAGCACGGTGGAAAGCATCTCGCGCCACGGGGCATAGCCGGCGGCGGCCAAGCGCTGCGGGTGCCACGGCGGCTGCGACCAATCCTGGCCTTGCTGGTTATAGTCATCCGGCGGAGCGCCTACCGAGCACTGCGGTGCCAAGTATTCGGTGAGATTTACCGCGTCGGCGCCACCCGGGTGCACGCCCACCGCCAGGTCAGTGACCAGGCCTAGGCGCATGCCGGCATCGAGCGCACGCTGTTGGGCGGCGGCCAGCTGCTCATCGCACAGGAACTGCAGCCAGGAATAAAAGCGCGTGAGCTTGTCCGTATCCAAGCCCTCGGCATGGCGCTGGCCCGATTGCGCTGCGGCGTCTTGCTGCGCGCACCAGGCAGCGAAATCGCGCAGGCCACGGCCCTCTTCGCGGGCGTAGCGCACGAAGGCCTCTTCGCGCTCCGGAGTGGGCTGGTAATTAAAAAGCTCGCGCAGCACCTGCAGCTTGGCCTCAAAAATGGTGTCGCGCTCAATCTCCTCCGCGCTGCGGTTGCGCTGGCGAAACTCTTCGGCCAGTTCGCGCACATCATCCTGCAGGTCCTCGGGCAGGAGCTGGAGTTCCGGGATGGATTCGATGTGCAGGTAGAGCGGGTTGATAAAACGCCGCGTGGTGGGCAGGTAAGGAGAATCCTCAATCGGCGGCAACGGCTCGGCCGCATGCAGCGGGTTGACCAGCAAAAAGTCCGCGTGCGGCGCGAGCGTTTCAGCCAGCTGCCCCAAATCCTGGAAATCACCTATTCCCCAAGAAGACTCCGAGCGCACCGAATAAAGCTGCGCCATCACGCCGCTAATCGGGTGCTCGACAAACTCATCGGCCGTGGTGAGGCGCGCCGGGGTAATACTCAGCGAGCAGGCATGCTTGCCGATGCCCTCTGACTCCAGCACCAGCTCGTGATAGCCCAGCGGCAGATCGCCAGGGATATGGAAGCTGGCCTCGCCCCATAGCGTGCCATCGACGTCTGCGTCTGGGGCGTCGTTGCGATCTTGGTAGACCTCGCGGGTGCCGCCTTTTTCCAATTCGATGTGTACGTTGGCGGCAGCGCCGGCGTGTACATGGACAACGAACCCGCGCTCCTGACCCTGGGGTGCGACGACGCAGTGGGGAAGGGGCTGGGAGGAGCGGGTGAGGTAGTCGTCGTAAAGCAGCTGCGTTAGCGCCGCATCGTCCGGATTGTCATCGATGGCCACGCCCAAAGCGCGCAGGGTATAGGTAATAGTGTCTTCAGCAACGTGGACGGGGAAACCAGACTGGGAGGTATAGCTGGTGGCCACGCCGTGGCGCTGAGCGAGTTCTTCAAGCAAGTCGCGGGTAGTCACAGGCCACATTGTGCCACGGGTGCAACGCGCCTGCTGCGAAACAGATTGGTACAGTAGGCGGAGATTAATAATTAGCTGTTCGAAAGGACACCGCGTGACCCTGCAAGAAGTGCATACCCCGGCGCAATTTACTATCGAGCCGGGCGAAACCTGCCTGACCGCCCTGATGGACACCGTGAAGAAGCGTCCGCACGGCGTCATGTTTACCCGCCCAGCAAATTACGAGTGGGTCAATGTAACGGGCAAAGAATTCATCGATGAGGTCTTTGAAGTAGCCCAAGGGCTTATCGCCCTTGGCGTGCAGCAGGGGGACCGCGTCGCTCTCATCTCTGCTACCCGCTATGAGTGGTCCCTTTTGGATTTTGCCATCTGGGCCGCGGGAGCCGCCTCCGTGCCGGTCTACCCATCTTCCTCCGCCTCCCAGGTGCGTTGGATTATTGAGGACTCCGGCGCAGTGCTGGCCATTACAGAAACCCGCGAGCACTCCGAACTGGTAGAAAACCTGGTTTTGCAAGAAGATGGCGAGCCCAACCTTAAGGGCTCTCCTTCGCAGCTGCGCCGCGTATTGGAAATCAACTCCTCTGCCATTGACACCCTCAAGTTCGAGGGCCGCGGCGTGGCCGCGGAGGAGGTCTACGCCCGCATCAAGGCCACTTCCACCGATGACCTGGCCTCCCTGGTTTATACCTCGGGTACCACCGGCCGCCCCAAGGGCTGCATCCTCACCCACCGCAATTGGCTGGCCCAGACCCGCGGCCTGTGCACCAATCCCATTGGTATCTTTGCCGTCCCGGGCAGCCATACCTTGACCTTCCTGCCACTGGCGCACGTCTTTGCCCGCGCGGTATCCATTGCGGTGGCCATGCGCGGTGCCTCCCAGAACCACTGGTCGGACTTTTCCACCATTTCCATCGAGTTCGCCCGCTCCCGCCCGAACGTCATTTTGGGTGTGCCGCGCGTCTTTGAAAAGGTGCGCAATTCTGCCGCTGCTAAGGCCGCCGATTCTGGCATCAAGACCCTGCTCTTTGAGCAGTCCGAAAAGGTCGCCATCGAATACTCCAAGGCTTTGGACAAGCCGGAGGGCCCGGATCGCCTGCTGAAGGCCAAGCACAAGGTCTTTGACAAGCTGGTCTATTCCACCATCCGTAAGGGCGTGGGCGGCAACGTGAACTACTGCATTACCGGCGGCTCCGCCATGGGCCATGACCTGCTGCACTGGTACCGCGGCATTGGTATCCCGGTCTATGAGGGCTACGGCCTCACCGAGGTCGCCGCCGCGGCCGCGGTGGACTTTGTGGACCAGTCCATCGGCACCGTCGGCCCGCCCATGGGTGGCGTGACCTTCCGCATCAATGATGAAGGCGAAATCTGCATCAAGGGCGATATCGTCTTCCACGGTTACTGGAATAACCCGGAGGCAACGGCCGAAGCCCTCGAGGATGGTTGGTACAACACCGGTGACTTGGGCGAGATTGATGAAGACGGCAAGCTCGTTATTACCGGCCGCAAGAAGGATCTGATTGTTACGGCCGGCGGCAAGAATGTTTCGCCCGGCCCAATGGAGGATATCCTGCGCGGGCACCCGCTTATCTCCCAGGCCATGGTGGTAGGCGATGGCAAGCCTTTTGTCGGCGTGCTGCTGACCCTGGATCCGGATATTTTGAAGCGCTGGAAGCTGGACCACAATATTCCGGAAAACCGCTCGATGCGTGAGCTAGCCACCGACCCCACCCTGCGCGCGGAGTTGCAGGACGCCATCAACCAAGTCAATGCCACCGTCTCCCACGCGGAGGGCATCAAGAAGTTCTACATCCTTGAGTCTGACCTTACTGAGGAAGAAAATGAGCTGACCCCCACCATGAAGGTCAAGCGCAACGTGGTAGCGCAGCGTTATGCCGCGGCCATTGAGCATTTGTACAAGCGCTAGTCTGCGCGATGGGTACACCCGAGGACATGTCCTCGGGTGTTTCTTTTTGCCCTGCTTGGCGACGCCCCTTGTGCAGCTCACCCCGCCGCCCTCTGCTCTGGGCGGGCGAACCTGCCATAAACCTGTGAATGGCTTCGGAGTGTCGCGCGCCCGTGGCGGTGGATCTCGCATAGAGTCGTGAAGCGTTACAGCAAACCTCAACCTCTACTAGAGGTTAGAAATGGGACCGTGGAAGGAGTGGCTCGAAGCCAATGCACAAAATCGCCGCCGAGCTGCGCCACCGCGAGCTTACGCAAGAGATTTATAATATCGGCGACGAAGTCGCAGAATATCTCGAGCACCTCATTGAAGCCATCGAGGATTGGGACGAAGAGCTGTGCATGGATTGCCTGGCTGAGCTGGGCGATATCGTCGAAGATGCTCGCGTTGATTCCGGCCGGTGTGTAGGCGAGCTGATGGGCCTGCGCCAAGCATTGGTTTCCGGCGTGCGCTCCGGCACGATTTCCGCCGCTTCTTCCGGTGTGAACGACGTGGAAGAGCCGGAACAACTCACCCCGCGCCTGCTGGATGAGCGATTCCCCATCTCCAAGCCCATTGTGGTGCACGAGCTGGCCCAGTCCCTGCGTTACCGTACCCAGGCCGTGGCGGATTACCTGCGCGAGGTAGTCGAGTACGTGCTTGCGCAAACCGACGCCGTGGCCCGCAACCTCGACATGGTCTCCCTGCCGCACCTGTACAAGCGCACCGGCGAGTCCGCCCTCATCGCGGTGCAAGCGTGGAAGCACACGGTGCTTGATACCCACCCGGCCTATGTGCGCACGATGCGAGGGCATAACCCGCCGCAGTTCTTGGAGGAGCGTGCCCGCGTAGCGGCGGTGGTGGAAAGGGTTCGCGCCAAGCGCGAGGCGGCTCGCCGGGCTACAACTGCATAAATTATTGAGGCTTCCTTGTTTTAGACAAGGGGATGTTCACGGCCACCGAGATTCCCTCTCTCGGTGGCCGTTGAAGTTTCCAGTGGATTTATGCGTGGATTTCCGGAGGGATCTGCCCCAATTCGGGTAGGCATTTAGGAGAATTTTAGGTTAACAGCCGTTTCAGATGGTCCACGTTATGCCTGTTCAGCTGGTTGGTCCTGTGGCCAGCCATGTTGTTGCTAGGTCACCCTTAAGATTTAAGTAGAAAATACTCTTAGTGCGCTGTAAGGTATTTTCCGTCCACGCGAACGCCGTGCCCTAGCATCATCCACACGCGGCGCGCGCAATTAAATTCTTCAACCATATCTACAGGGAGTCAAACCATGGGCGCACGCCGAACTTCTCGCCTCATTGCCAGCGCAGTGGCCGTAGCCACCTTCTCTTCGATTACCGTTGTTCCTACCGCCGTCGCTGCCGAGGACACTACCTTCGTCGAAGAAAAGACCACCGACGATACCGTAAGCCTCAATGGCATCGAATTCGATGAAGAAGGCAATCTGCTCGAGAAAAACAACGCCGGCGATAAGGCGATGAAAGAACTCGACGCGGAAGACGATGCCGCCGATTCCATCACCCCATATGCTGTAGATGGTGCCGAGGAAGCCACCGAGACTCCGGCCCCCGAGAAGCCTGCAAAGCCGACCTCTCTTGATGAGCTCGCACAGACCGAGGCCTCCAATGGCGACGTGAACGTCAAGGTGGTTAAAGACGAAAAGAAGGACCAGCTGGTCTGTGAGGTGACTGATGCCCCTGAAAGGAAGGCAACCTGCTCGACCTCAAGCTTGCCCTAACTAAGGCCTTCTACGATGGCGGCGAGAAGATTATCAAGACCGTCTGGGAAATCATCCCGGTAGTCGGTGACCTGGTTCCGGCCGATTTCATCGATAAGATTTCCGGTAAGACCTGGGATGGCATTGCCAAGCTGGTCAAGGAAGGCGAGAAAGACAAGACCGTTACCTGGGACCTTTCCCGTGCCCAGGGCATGGCCATCGGACGTATCGATAATGCCGATGCCGATGTTGATATGAACAACCCGGATGCCGCTAAGAAGACCGTATCCGGCCTGCTCAAGTTCGCAGACGGTACCTTTGGCAAGGGAACCAAGGTTATCTTGAAGCTCTTTAATGCAGCCGTTACCATCGCCGGCTTGGTTCCAGGTGCGAACGTCGCTGGCGACCTGAAGCTGAGCAAGGATCAGCAGAAGAGCATCGAAGACTCCCTGAACAATATCTCCACCGCAGCTTCCGATCTGGCGGCCGTTAATGCTCCGGCCGGCCAGCTGTGCTCCGATATGCTCAACGGCAAGAAGACCAAGGATCAGCCTGCCGAGGTCGATCCTTCCGAGGAACCTTCCTCCGAGGAAACCACTTCTGAGGCACCAGCATCCGAAGAAGCTACCTCTGAAGAGACCACCCCTTCCGAGTCCGCACAAGAAACCTCCACCGAAGAGACCTCTGCTGAGGAAACTTCCGCGGAAGAGCCGACTTCTGAAGAATCCGAAGAGTCCGAGGAGCCTACCACAGAAGAAACCACTCCTGAGGAGTCCACCGAGCCTTCTACCAGCGAGGCTGTCGTTGTTCCCGGCAAGGATGGCCAGGATGGCGTAGATGGCCAGGACGGCCGCGACGGCCGCGATGGCCGCGACGGCCGCGACGGTGAAGATGGCCAGGACGGCAAGGACGGCCGCGACGGCCGTGACGGACGCGATGGTCGCGACGGTATCAACGGCAAGGATGGTAAGGACGCAGACCTATCTTCCGTAGCCGGCTTCTCTTTCCTTGCGGCACTCGTAGGCGGCGGCACGGTACTGGGCATCCTGTCTGCCGTTGACTACCTCTACACCCACGGTATGCTGCCGAAGAACAGCGTCCCATGGCGCATCAACCAGTAAGACCATTCTCTTAGGTCTTTAGCTGGAATCGGTAAAGCCTCCACGAGCATGTTCTCGGGGAGGCTCTTTCGATCTGTAGTCATTGTTGCGTCGCATCCCGAGAAATATTCTCGCACCCTCCCTTCGCGCTCACCGGCGCGGCAGATTTCGTCGCGAAAGTGCTGCCGGTGAGCGCGAATGGCAGGGGAGGGAAAGATAGGGGAGAGGAAGTCAGATGTGGCGGCAGGTAGAAACCGCGGACTTAAGCGGAACGGGCGGCCTTCTGCCCAGCGGAGACGGTGGCGGTGAGGTCGGACAGAAAACGGTCGGGGTGGTCGACGAGCTGTCTCGGGGAATAACAAAGGACGGTGAATCCCGCCTTTCGTAGGAGCTGGTGACGCTCGCGTTGGTGGGGCAGCGCCTTCGCAGAGACGATGTCAACGAGATAGGCGTTGTTGATACACAGAGCGGTCGTGATGCCGGGAAGAGCTTTGAACTGTGCTTTGAAGAAAATAGGCCACGGGAAATCAGCCTCAATGATAAGGGCGCGGGCAAAGGACTCATACGGAGAACGGGAAAGCTCAGAGGCGTGGTGGATCACAGCGCGAACGATGCGGCTATTGCGCACCCTTCCCATGCCGGCGAATTCTTGAGTGAGTTCTTCCCGGCTTACCCCGGCGCGTAGCGCCGAGTCCGCAGCGATGAGGCCATCGCGGAAGCCGTGGTAGCGGGCGATATCGATAACCGCCCGGGCTTTGGAAACACAGCGGGTGCCGTCCACGAGGACAGGTTCAGGCAGGGAAGCCTTGCGGTAGATGCGCTCGGGGCGGCGGCGGTCTTTGTGGGGGAGCGTATTGGTGGGAAGTGCCATCTCAATCTGTTCCTCGGCCGTGGCGATGACCCACAGGCCATGTACTCGGGCGGCGGATTTGGAGATGAGTACTGCGGTATAGGCGCTGCGAGCGGCGGCGATGGCGCGCAGGCGCAGTTGGGACGGGAAATCGAGGCAATGATAGTGATCGCGCCGGACAGCGATGCGCGGTGCGAGCTTAAGGTAGGTGCCGTTTTTCAGGTCGGTCCAAAAGGTGGGGTGGTTGGCGCGGATGGAATCGATATTGGTCAGTGGTGTTGTCATGCCTTTAAGCAAAGGGCACGCTTCTGGCCGGCGCGAGGAAGTAACGGCCGGGCTTGTGGATAACGGGGAGGCTGCGATGGGCAAGTGCTCAAAGTGGCAGCTGAGGCAAGCCGTGGGCGAACTTGTCCACAAGGTGGAGAGGCTGCACTTACGCGAGGGCGGGAAATAGGAAAGCCCGCGCCGGCAAAAAGGGGCGGGCGCGGGCGGGGACGAGCGGGACTTAGACGGCCGGGGGAGGGGTGACCTTGTCTAGCTGCTCGGTAATCTGCGGCCACAGCTGGCCCATGATGTCATCCCAGGTAAGGATCCACACGGCATTGTCCTTATCGGCCTTACCCACCATGACGAGCTGCTCGTTGCGGGCCCGCATATGGTCCAAGGTCTTTTGCACGGTAGTAGAAGAAGACACGGACAGGGCGGGGCGGGAGAACTCGAGGACCGGGGTCTCCGGAGCTGCCAGCAAGGTATCGCGCACGTGGACTACGCGGGGAACGCGGGAGTCCTTAGGAAAGACCAGTACGCGCATGATGTTCTTGCGCACGACGAGGTCCTGGAGATCGTCCACGGTGGCGTCGGAAGGCAGGGGCACTACCTCGGAGCCATGGGCGCGGGCCATGGCGCCAACGGTGGAGTTTTCCAACTCGATGACATCGGAAATCTGGTTGGCGGAGTCATCATCCAATGCGCCGGTTTCGCGGGAATGCTCGACCAAGGTACGCAGGGTCTCGGCATCGTAGCCGGCCGCACCGGCACGATCGACGGGCTCTTCGCCCGCCATGGCCACGAGCTTATTGGCCATGACATTGATCCATTTCAGCAGCGGGCGGAAGATCCACACGAAGCCGCGCGCGGGAACTGCGATGACCTGCAGTGCGGTTTCAGGGTGTGCGATCGCCCAAGACTTCGGCGCCATCTCACCCAGCACTAGGTGAAGGAAGGTGACGACGAAGAGGGCGAGGATAAAGCTAGCGACATCGGCAATGCCCAGTGGTAGTCCCACAGCTTTTAGCGGGGCCATGAGCAGGTGGTGGACCCACGGTTTGGTCACAGCACCCAGCACGAAGGTAGCGGCGGTAATGCCCAGCTGCGCGCCGGCAAGCATGATGGTCAGTTCATTGAGCGAGCGCAGGCCGGCCCGGGCAGTACGGGAATTTTCCGCATACTCTTCCAAACGGTGACGGCGAGCGCCCATCAAGGAGAACTCGATAATCACAAAGAAGCCGGAAGCGGCGATGATAAGTAGGGTAACGAGGAGGTTAAACCACCAAGATTCGGTCATTATGCATCCTCCTTCTCATCGTCATCATCGGACTGGTCGGGGTAATCCTCCACCAGCTCGATGGCAAGGACGGAGGGCACGTGGCGGTCCACCTCTTGCACGCGCAGGCGGATAGAGCGCACGGGCGCCTCATCGTGGTCCACCCAATCATCGGGCTCGGCCTCGAGCTGAATGGCGTGTTCCTCACCGACCTCTGGCAACGCGCCGGAGTGGGCGATGACGAGGCCAGCGACGGTTTCGAAGTCGCCCTCAGGCAGGTCGTGGCCGATGGCGCGCTCGATTTCATCAATGGGCGTATCGCCATCTACCACCCAGTGGGAATCGTCCTGCTCGGTGATTTCCTCGGTTTCTGCGATATCGTGCTCATCGGTGACATCGCCCAAGATTTCCTCGGCCAAGTCCTCCATGGTCACGATGCCTACGAAGCCGCCGTATTCATCGATGACGCAGGCCATCTTTTGCTCGCTATCGCGCAGTTCTTCCACGACATCTGGTAGCGGCATCAGCTCGGGTACCACGACGGGGTCCTGCATGATGCTGGTGGCCTTGGTGGCGGCGGGAAGGTCGCTTCCCAGGACGTCGAAAAGATGCACCACGCCCACCGGGTTATGTTCGTCATCGATGATGGGGTAGCGGGTGTGCTCGGACGACATCATCTCGCGAACCTCCCCAAGGGTGGTGTCCGGGTCAATGACGTCCACGCGGGAGCGCGGGATCATGGCGTGCTCTACGTCGTGCTCAGGGAAGTCCAGCAGGCGGTCGAGCACCATATAGGTATTTTCATCCAGATCGCCAGCCTCATGGGAGGAATCCACGATGGATTCCAAGTCATCGGCGGTGGCGGAGGAGTCCACGTCTTCTACCGGTTCAATGCCAAAAACCTTGAGGATGGCATTGGAAGAGTACTCAAAGAAGTGGATGAGCCAGCCGAATAGCCGCAGGTAAAGCTGCGTGGAGGAGGCCAGCCAGCGCGCCGTCTTCATAGGAGCGGCGATGGTGTAGTTCTTGGGGAAAAGCTCCGCGAAGAGCATGGTTGCAATCGTGGAGATGAAAAGCGCCGCGATGGTGCCCACGGTAATAGACACTGCGCTCGGCACACCAACGCCGCCGAGCAGGACGCCCAGTCCTTGGCCCACGAGCGGCTCGGCCACATAGCCGATGAGCAGGCCGGTAATCGTAATACCAAGCTGCGCGCCGGAGAGCATGAAGGAGGTCTGCTGGGTAATAGCCAGCGCGCGCTGCGCCGTCTTATCCCCCTCAGCAGCCTGGGACCGCAGCTGTGTGCGGTCCACGGACATAAAAGAAAATTCCTGGGCCACGAAGTATGCATTCGCGACGATGATGAGGCCGATGACTACAAATCCGGCCAGGATCATCAAAATAGCCGATAACATGATTTACTCCCCACCGCCTAGAAGGAGGTAGGGACATCGACTGGGAGGTTCCACTGAGGGTGCCTTTCTACTTGGGAAGATGCAAACATACTACATGCTTAACCCCCCTTTCGGCCATTTTGTTCCCGCCCTATTAGGGTTTTATCCATGACTGAACCCTTCGGGCTGTATATCCACGTTCCTTTCTGCGCCACTCGTTGCGGGTATTGCGATTTCAACACCTATACCCCAGGAGAGCTCGGCAGCCCGCGCGATCTCACCGGGCCTTATCTGGATGCCTTGGACCGCGAGCTGGAGTTGGCGGCCGCGCGCGTAGGCCGCCCGGCCGAGACCGTCTTCATTGGCGGCGGCACGCCTTCTTTGCTGGGCGGGCAGGGGCTGACCCGGATCCTCAACACCGTCCGCTCCACCTTCGCCTTGGAACCAGGGGCGGAGGTCACCACCGAATCCAACCCGGAGTCCACCTCTCCCGAGTATTTTGCCCAGCTTGCCGACGCCGGCTATACCCGCATCAGCCTCGGCATGCAGTCCGCTTCCCGCGGCGTTCTCCAAGTCCTAGAACGCGCTCACACCCCCGGCCGCGCCTTCGCCGCCGCTCGCGAGGCCCGCGCCGCTGGCTTCGAGCACGTCAACCTGGACATGATTTATGGCACGCCCACCGAAACGGATGACAATGTACGCGAAACGCTAGACCGCGTATTAGACACCGGTGTGGACCACGTCAGCGCTTACTCACTCATCGTTGAAGACGGCACCCGCATGGCCCGCAAGGTCAACAAAGGCATCTTGCCCGCACCGGACGAGGACGTACTGGCCCGGCGCTACGAGATGATTTCTTCCACCCTCGAAGCGGAAGGATTTGAGTGGTACGAGGTCTCCAATTGGTCCAAGCCGGGTGGCGAGTGCGAGCACAACCGCATCTACTGGGTAGACGGCAATTGGTGGGGCGCAGGCCCCGGCGCCCACTCGCACTTAGGCAACGAGCGTTTCTTTAACGTCAAGCACCCCTCGCGCTATATCGACGCCCTTGGCCGCGGCGAGCTGCCCATTAAGGAAACCGAAACGCTCACTGAGGCCGACCGTCACATGGAAAAGATCATGCTCGGCCTGCGCCTGCGCGAGGGCATCCCGGAGACCTGGCTCGATGCCCACGCCGCTCCCGCCCTCGAGCGCTTTATAGGCCGCGGACTGCTCGAGCGTGCCGGCGAACGCGTACGCATCACCAAGCCCGGCCGCTTGCTGGCCGATGGCATCATCACCGATCTCCTCGTCGCCGAAGAATCCTAAACCTCGTCCCAGCTAAACTCGAAAGCACGTGAAAGAGCCAAGCGAATAGGAGTGACAACGTGTCTACCTCAACCGATGCCCGCCGCAAGGAAGTCCTGCGCGCCATCGTGGCGGACTATATTGCCTCCCAAGAACCGGTCGGTTCTAAAACGCTGCTGGAGCGCTACCAGTTAGGTGTTTCCTCGGCCACGATCCGCAATGACATGGCCGTGCTGGAATCACAGGGCCTTATCGCCCAACAGCACGCCAGCTCCGGCCGCGTGCCCACCCAGCAGGGCTACCGCCACTTTGTCGACTCCCTCCATGAGGTCAAGCCGCTTTCGACCCCGGAGCGCCGCGCGATGCTCAGTTTTTTGGAAGGTGGCGTGGACTTGGAAGACGTGCTGCGTCGCTCGGTGCAGCTATTGGCTCAGGTGACAAAGCAGGCGGCCGTCGTCCAGCTGCCCAACCTTAAGGTCTCGCGCGTAAAGCACTGCGAGGTTGTGGCGCTGTCCCCGGTGCGCCTGCTGCTGGTGCTTATTACCGATAACGGCCGCGTGGACCAGCGCAACGTGGAGCTCGATGAAATCATTGACCAGGATCAGACCTTCCGCCTGCGTGACATCGTCAATAGTGCGCTGGTGGGCAAGACGCTTAGCGACGCCTCCGTGGAACTTGCCCACCTCGTCGATGACGCTCCCTTGGATATCCGCCACCATGTGCTCAAGGTGGCCACCACGCTCATCGAGACCCTAGTGGAGCAGCCCTCCGACCGGCTGATTATGGCCGGGGCCTCCAACCTGACGCGCGTGGCCCGCGAATTCCCAGAAGGTTTACCCAAGATTATTGAAGCGTTGGAAGAACAGGTCGTCGTCCTCAAGCTCCTTGCCCGCGTGCCGGATCTAGGCAACGTCTCCGTGGTCATCGGCGAGGAAAACGAGGAAGACCAGTTGCGCCAAGCCTCCGTTGTGGCTACGGGCTACGGCCTTGGCACCGGCGATGAGGTGGCCACTCTCGGCGGCCTCGGTGTGGTGGGGCCTACCTTTATGGATTACTCGGGAACAATCTCTAAGGTCTCTGCCGTTGCACGGTATGTGAGCGAAATTTTGGCCGGCGAGCAGTGCGAGTAAACTAGCTGGCCGCGCATTATTTTTTCAAGTTAACCCCAACAAGACGAATTAGAAGGAATATCTCTTACAGTGGCTCGTGACTATTACGGCATCCTCGGTGTTGATAAAAACGCAACTGACCAGGAGATTAAGAAGGCTTACCGCAAAATGGCCCGCAAGTATCACCCGGATCTCAACCCGGATGATGAAACCGCGGCTGAGAAGTTCCGCGATGCCGCGCTGGCTCAGGAGGTCCTACTGGATCCGCAAAAGCGCCAGATCGTGGACATGGGCGGCGACCCCATGGAACAAGGCGGCGGTGGCGCCGGTGCGGGTGGATTTGGCGGCTTCGGTGGCGGCGGCCTCGGCGATATCTTCGCCGAGTTCTTTGGCGGCGGTGCTGGCGGCTCCCGCGGCCCGAAGTCCCGCGTCCAACCGGGCAATGATGCCCTGCTGCGCACTCGCATTACCTTGGAAGAGGCCTATACCGGCTTGAAGAAGAAGGTCACCGTGGATACCGCCGTGCTGTGTGATACCTGCGGCGGCACCGGCTCTGAGTCCAAGTCCAAGCCGGTTACCTGCGATAATTGCAATGGCATGGGCGAAATCCAGGAGATGCAGCGCAGCTTCTTGGGCAACGTGATGACCACCCGCCCGTGCCCGAAGTGCCAGGGCTTTGGCGAGGTCATCACCGATCCATGCAACCACTGCGCCGGCGACGGCCGCGTGAAGAAGCGTCGCGATATTACCGTTAATATCCCGGCCGGCATCAACGACGGCATGCGCATCCGCATGGCGTCCCAGGGCGAGGTCGGCCACGGCGGCGGCCCAGCCGGTGACCTCTATGTTGAGGTCCACACGGAGGAGCACCCCGTCTTCCAGCGCAATGCCGATGACTTGAACCTCACCGTGCGCGTGCCGATGATTGACGCCGCCTTGGGCACCAACTTCACCATCGACCAGCTCAATGGCGAAGAGCTCACCATCGATATCGAACCAGGCACCCAGCCGGGCGAGTCCATCAAGGTCGACGGTGCCGGCATGCCCCGCCTGCGCACCGATGGCTTTGGCAACCTCTTTGCCCATGTGGACGTCGTCGTGCCAAAGGACCTGGACCGCAAGACCCGCGAGTCCCTGGAGAAGATTCGCAACTCCCGCGACGAGGGCGCGCGCGTGCGCACCACCGGCGACGGTCAAGAGGAATCCTTCTTCAGCCGCATCCGCGATAAGTTCCGCCGCTAATGTCGCTCCCCGTCTTCATCCACCCGGACCTTTCCGCCGCGCGCACCGGCGAGGCCTTCAGCCTCTCCGGCCCGGAGGCCCGCCACGCCGTGACGGTCAAGCGCATGGGGGAGGGCGAGCGCCTCGAGCTTATCGACGGCACCGGTATCCGCCTCACCCTCACCATCACCGCCGCCACGGGCAAGGACTCCCTGGAGGGAATGGTCGAGTCCATCGCCACCACGCCTGAGCCCACCCCGCGGGTGACCGTGGTACAGGCCATCCCGAAATCCGAGCGAGCCGAGCTCGCCGTGGATCTGGCCACCCAGGCCGGCGCCGATGAGATTATCGCCTGGCAGGCAGACCGCTGCGTGGCCAAATGGGATGGCAAGAAGGCACCCAAAGCGGTGGCCAAGTGGCAGGCGGCCGCAGATTCTGCGGCCAAGCAATCCCGCCGCGCCCGCATCCCCCAGGTGCGCGGCCCGTTGACCACCCCGCAGCTCGTCCAAGAACTCAGCCGCGACCGTGCCGCCGGTGATGCGGCGGCTGCACCCACCGTGCTTGTCCTGCATGAGGAAGCTACTGCTTCCATCAAAGACGTGCCGCTAGCAGACGACGTCGTGGTGCTCGTAGGCCCCGAAGGCGGCATCGGTGACGCTGAGCTCGATCGTCTCAAGGAAGCCGGCGCCATGCCCATCAAGCTTGGCCCGGAAGTGCTGCGCACCGCCAGCGCGGCGATGGTGGCGCTAGCGGCAATCGGCATGCGCACCCAGCGGTGGTAGCCGGCGCTGGTAGCCTAAAGCACGTGCCTATCATCACGAAGAAATGTGAGCTAGATTCCGCCTACGTCAGCATCGTGCTGGGTAGCGCGGACGATAACTTGCGCGTGCTCAATAACCGCCTGGATGCGGACCTTTTTGCCCGCGGCAATGTCGTTACTATCACCGGTCCCGATTATGAGGTGGCCCGCGCCGCGAAGATCCTCGACGAGCTCGAAGCCATCGCCCGCCGTGGCCACGCCGTATCCACCGATACGGTCAAGCACACGATGGACATGGTGGCGGTAGAGGCGCCGCAGTCGGTTTCGGCGGCGCTGGCGGCGGACATCGTCAAGCGCCGTGGCAAGGCCGTCCGCCCAAAGACGGTGGGCCAGTCCGAATACGTGCAGGCCATCGACGATAATACGGTGGTCTTTGGCATCGGCCCGGCCGGTTCCGGCAAGACCTACCTCGCGGTAGCCAAGGCGGTGCAGGCTCTGCAAACCAAGCAGGTCTCGCGCATTATTCTCACCCGCCCGGCTGTGGAGGCAGGGGAGAAGCTGGGCTTTTTGCCGGGCACGCTCAATGACAAGATTGATCCGTACCTGCGCCCGCTATACGACGCCCTGCGGGACATGCTCGATCCAGAGATGATCCCTAAGCTCATGGAGGCCGGCATCATCGAGGTCGCCCCGCTAGCCTATATGCGCGGCCGCACATTGAACGATGCGTTTGTCATCCTTGATGAAGCTCAAAACACCACGCCCGCGCAGATGAAAATGTTCCTCACCCGCTTGGGCTTTGGCTCCAAGATCGTGGTCACCGGTGACATATCCCAGGTAGACCTCCCACATGGCCAGGTCTCCGGCCTGCGCATCGTGCGCCGCATCCTGCGCAACGTGGAGGATATTCACTTTGCGGACTTGGGAGCGAAAGACGTGGTGCGCCACCAGCTGGTCGGGCGCATCGTCAATGCCTATGAGACCTTTGATAATAAGAAAGCCGCAGAATACGAGGGAATGGAATGAGTATCGAGTTTCTCAATGAATCCGGCTTCGAGGGCGTCAACGAGGAGATGCTGATTGACGTCGCTTCTTATGCCTTCGGCGCCATGGACATCAACCCCGATGCCGAGTGCACAATTACCTGCGTGGATTTGAAGACTATCGAGGATCTCCACGTGCGCTGGATGGATCTGGAGGGCCCTACTGATGTCATGAGCTTCCCCATGGATGAGCTCACCCCCGGTGCGATTGCTGGTGGCGGCCGCCCGGATGCCGCCGATCCAGGCCCGGCCATGTTGGGCGATATTGTGTTGTGCCCCGAATTCGCATTGCGCCAGGCCGATGCCGCTGGGCACTCCCTAGGTCACGAGCTTGCCCTGCTTACGGTCCACGGCTGCCTGCACCTGCTGGGCTATGACCACTCCACTCCGGCCGAGGAAAAGGAAATGTTCGGCCGCCAAAACGAGCTGCTTGCGGATTGGTACGACGATGTGGCCGATCGTGGCGTGGCTTATCAACCCAAGCCTTCCGGGCCGAAGGCTTTTCCCGATGCCGCCGAACGCGCCAACCTGGACAAGCAGGTTCCTGGTGGGGGCATCCCTGCGGTGGGAGAACCACAAGATCGCCCGGAAGAATAATTTTTCGCTTTCTTTTGTGAGCGCGTGCGCCGCGTAGCACAATGGAAACCTATGACTATCCTTTCCATCCAGTCCCACGTCACCTACGGCCACGTTGGCAACTCTGCGGCCGTCTTTCCTCTGCAGCGCGCCGGCCATGAAGTATGGCCGGTCCACACGGTGAATTTCTCCAACCACACTGGCTACGGTGACTGGGGCGGGCCGATGATTCCGGCCAGCGATGTCACCTCCATTATCGATGGCATTGAAAAGCGCGGTGCCTTCCCACAGATTGACGCCATTCTGTCTGGCTACCAGGGCGGCGCCGACATTGCCGACGCCATCGTGGAAACCGTCCGCCGCATTAAGGCCGCTAACCCCAAGGCGCTTTACGCCTGCGATCCTGTAATGGGCAATGCTAAGTCCGGTTGCTTTGTCTCCGATGAGATCCCGCCGCTGCTGCGTGACCGCGTTGTGCCCGTTGCCGATATCATCACCCCCAACCAATTTGAGCTGGGCTACCTCACCGATTCCGAGGTCGGTACCCTCGATCAGACCCTCGCCGCGGTGAAGAAGGCGCAGGAAATCGGTCCAAAGACCGTTCTGGTTACCTCCGTCAAGCGTCCCGAAACTCCAGAGGGCCAGATTGAGATGCTCGCCGTTGACGGCGACCGCGCCTTCCTAGTGTCCACGCCACTATTGCCGTTTAAGCGTAACGGCTCCGGCGATGTCACCGCCGCCTTGTTTACCGGCCACTACACCGAGACCAGCGACGTTAAGGAGTCCTTGCGCCGCACCGCCTCCTCTGTCTACGACCTGCTGGAAAACACCTATGAGGCCGAGACTGCTGAGCTTCAGCTCATCCAGTCTCAGGATGTATTCGCACACCCGCGCATGCAGTTCCACGCGGAGGAGCTTTAGGCCTGGGCAATCTCTACGGAAAGCCCATTGTTGCGGACTCTATCCAGTGAGAGGTTAGGTTGCCTAGCGCAACACTGCGGCGTAATGCCACGCTAGGTCTAGCTTGATTTGGCCGAGCTGAGGATGCAGCCTCAGCTCGGCTTTCTTTATCTGCTCCTTGTATTACTTTCCGAGTCTCTCATATGAGACACCCACGCCTGCTTAAAAGTGGTATGGCGCATTATGCCCTATTAATATGGCGGAAGTCACGTTCTCATCAAGTAGAAGGAGCTCACCATGTCTAGTACCGGAAGCATCAGCGCCTCTCCCGACGGCCTTTTGATGGCACTCATTCAGTACCCCGTCCCCGTGGTTAACACCCCAGAGGACGTCCAAGCCAGCGTGGATGAAATCTGTCGCATGGTCGCCTCCACCAAGGCGGGCTACCCAGACCTCGATCTCATTGTCTTCCCGGAATATTCTTCCTCCGGTCTCAACACTAAGATTTGGTCCTATGATGAATTCCTCATTGGTCTCGATGATCCCAAGGTAGATCAGTTCAAGCAGGCTTGTAAGGAAAATGACGTTTGGGGCGTCTTCTCCATCATGGAGCCCAACCATGAGGAAGGAAAGCCACCATTTAATACCGCCATCATCATCAACTCCGATGGCGAAATTGCGCTGCACTACCGCAAGCTCCAGCCATGGACTCCTATCGAACCGTGGTACCCAGGCGATTTGGGTATGCCGGTATGTGACGGTCCCAAGGGTTCCAAGCTCGCCGTGAATATCTGCCACGATGGCATGTTCCCCGAGCTGGCACGCGAGGCCGCTTATAAGGGCGCCAATGTCTATATCCGCATTTCTGGCTACTCCACGCAGACCCAGGATCAGTGGATCATGACCAATAAGACCAATGCCTTCCAGAACCTCATGTTCACTGCTTCGGTGAACCTGGCTGGCTATGACAACACCTTCTACTACTTCGGTGAGGGCAACGTCTGCAACTACGATGGCCACATGATTTCTGAGGGTCACCGCAACCCCGGTGAAATCGTCACCGCCGAAATCTTCCCAGAACTGGCCGATAAGGCGCGCATCAACTGGGGCCTTGAAAACAACATCTTCAACCTGGGCAACCGCGGCTACGTTGGCTACCCCGGCGGCAAGACCGAAAACTATCTCACCTGGGTCGAGGACCTGGCCAAGGGTGAATACAAGCTTCCTTGGGCTGACGACGTCCGCATCAAGGACGGCTGGAAGTACTACCCGGACGGCCCGCAGCTTGGCCCGCTGCCGGACGAGTTTAAGTAAGCTTCACTAATTTAGCGGCAAGCCCTGCACCCGTTTCGACGGGCGCAGGGCTTTGGTGTTGTCCAGCGTGCGGTCTTTTTGCTGCTAATACTCGTCGCCTTCTACCGCACCTGTATCGGCATCGGCTGGCGTATCTAACACTGCGTCAGACTCTGGTGTGTATCCGGCATCTACGTCGCCATAGTCATTAAGCGAATCTGAAGGCGGAAGGCCTCCATTGCACAGCTCGGCCCATTCTTCGGGGTACTTATATTGTCCGCCTGGACCACCGCAGACTTCTTCAGCCCGAACAGCTCTTTGTAGCTCTGGAGTGTTGCAGAGCTCAGTTGGGTGCCAAGAGCCATCGGAAAAATGGCCAAACGCGCCTAGCCCGTCATCGCAATACAGCAACTCTGGCTCCGCAGCTGCAGCCTCGGCCTGGGTCTCTGGCTCTGCAGCAACGCTATTTGCAGGTTCTTCAGGCATGCTCTCTTCGCCGCTGCTGGTAGCAGCAGAAGAGGCCGTACTCGAAGAGCTGGTGGCGGACGAAGAAGAGGTCGTCGCAGAGGTAGTGCTCGTCTCTGCTGATGGCTCGGAATCGGGGAGGAGCAGGCGGAGAGGAAGAGGGTAAGAGCAGCGCTCAAAATGAGCGCAGGAGAGGTGCGGGGCATGGAGGAGCCTTTCCGGGGAGGCAGCACGGTTTGTGCTGGGGAGAAGAGGTTTCTCCATAGATTAGCCCTATTCTGTACCGCTGGTAGAAATTGGCCGTGAACTAATCGGAGATTTTGGCTCTGTGGGCTATTATTGCGGGTAATGAGTTCTGATTTTGATGCACAGTTTGATGCGGCATTCGAGGGTCTTCCAGAAGACCCCGATGATGCCGTGCCGGAAGGCGCCGAGAATGCGGCCGCCCCGCTTGACTATTCGCAGTACACCGACACCCCGGAAGGATTCCGTTCCGGCTTCGTGTCCTTTGTCGGCCGCCCGAATACCGGTAAATCGACGCTGACCAATGCCCTGGTAGGTCAGAAGATTGCGATTACGGCTGACCAGCCGGAGACCACCCGCCACACCATCCGTGGCTTGGTACACCGCGAAGATGCCCAAGTAATCGTCGTGGATACGCCGGGCCTACACCGCCCGCGCACCCTGTTGGGTGAGCGCCTCAATGAGGTAGTCAAGGATACCTACGCCGATGTGGATGTCATTGGCCTGACC
Organism: Corynebacterium sp. KPL4035; assembly: GCF_037908325.1. Taxonomy (NCBI): domain Bacteria; kingdom Bacillati; phylum Actinomycetota; class Actinomycetes; order Mycobacteriales; family Corynebacteriaceae; genus Corynebacterium; species Corynebacterium sp. KPL4035. The sequence continues at coordinate 202,480 of NZ_JBBMGF010000004.1, forward strand.
ATCCCGGCCGATGAGAAGATTGGCCCGGGTGACCGCTGGATCCTGGACAACGTGCGCTCCATTGCGCCGAAGACGCAGATCATCGGCATCGTCACCAAACTGGATAAAGCCAGCAAAGACCAGGTAGGCGCACAGCTTTTGGCCCTGCACGAGCTACTTTCCCAAGATGACCCGAATGCGGTAGTCATCCCGGTGTCCTCCAAGGAAGGTGTACAGGTTGATGAGCTGGTTCAGGTCATCGTGGATCACCTGCCAGAAGGCCCGAAATTCTACCCGGATGATCACATCACTGATGAAGGTCAGGAAAAGCGCATCGAGGAACTCATTCGTGAGGCTGCATTATCAGGCCTGAAGGCGGAGCTGCCGCACTCAGTAGCGGTGCAGGTGGATGAGATGTTGCCATCGCGCACCCGTGAGGGTGTGCTGGATATCCACGCCATTTTGTATTTGGAGCGGCCTGGCCAAAAGCGCATTATCGAAGGCAAGGATGGCCTGCGCTTCCGCCGCATTGTGGGCAATGCTCGCAAAGAAATCATCGAGTTGCTGGGCCAGAACGTATACCTAGACTTGCGCATTAAAGTGCTGAAAAATTGGCAGTCTGACCCGAAGTCGCTGGGTAGGCTCGGGTTTTAAACCACTATGCGCGAGAACTATCGTGACCGCGCAGTGGTCATCCGCACCTACGATTTTGGTGAGGCCGATCGCGTCATTGTCCTACTCACCCGCGATCACGGCCTCGTGCGCGCGGTGGCCAAGGGCGTGCGCCGTGCCAAGTCGCGCTTTGGCTCGCGCCTGCAGCTCTTCGTTAACCTTGATGTTCAGCTGTACGTGGGCAAGAACCTAGCCACCATTTCCCAAGCGGATACGGTGGATTACTTTGGCGCGCGCCTCATCGAGGACTATGAGCGTTACACGGCGGCCTGCGCGGTGCTGGAGTCAGCCGAGCGCCTGGCTTTTGCCGACGCAGCCCATGACCCCTACCTCTACGAATCCGTCACCGCGACCTTGGAGCGGCTGCAAACTGCGGACCCAACCATGACTCTGGATGCCTTCTTGCTGCAGGCGATGGCGCATGCCGGTTGGGCGCCGAGCCTTTTCAACTGTGCCCAGTGCAACCGGCCCGGCCCGCACCACGCCTTTCACCCGGCAGTCGGCGGGGCGGCGTGCCACGAATGTCGACCGCCGGGTGCTGCGGAGGTGGATCCCGAAACGCTGCATCACCTGTGGCTTTTAGCGAATAACTACCCAACGAATCCCACGAATGCCCAAAAGCAGGAGGGGCACCGCCTAGCGCGGGCGCACCTGCAGTGGCACATGGAGCGCAATGTTTCCGCATTGCAGGTAATGGAGCAGTAGAATATAGCCCGTGATTACGCCAGACCCGAACCGCACTTTGACCCCACCGAATATTCCGGATGAGTTCATGCCCCGCCACATTGCGCTGGTCATGGATGGCAATGGCCGCTGGGCCCAGGAAAAAGGCATGAAGCGCACCGAGGGGCATAGGCGTGGCGAAGCCGTGCTGCTTGACGTCGTCGATGCCTGCCTTGCTGCCGGCGTTCCTTATCTTTCGGCATATGCCTTCTCTACGGAGAATTGGCGCCGCAGCCCCGAGGAGGTCCGCTTCCTTATGGGCTTTAACCGCGATGTGCTGCGCCGCCAGCGTGAGTGGCTCAATGAGCGCGGTGTGCGCGTGGTGTGGGCTGGGCGCCGCCCGCGCCTATGGCGCTCGGTTATTAAGGAGCTTGAGGCTGCCCAGGAGCTGACCAAGGATAACACCAAGATGACCTTGGCCATGTGCGTGAACTACGGCGGTAGGGCAGAGCTGGTGGATGGTTTCCGGGACATCGCCAAGCAAGTTGCAGCCGGCGAGCTCAACCCGCGCGATATAAAGGAAGAAACCATAGCGCAGCATCTCTATGATCCGGGCATGCCGGATGTGGATCTCTTCCTGCGCCCGTCCGGGGAGAAGCGCACCTCGAATTTCCTGCTGTGGCAGTCGGCTTATGCGGAGATGATTTACCAGGATAAGCTCTTCCCAGATTTCACCCCGGAGGATCTCTTCGCCGCCATCGAGGAATATGCGCGGCGCGACCGCCGCTTCGGTGGCGTCAAGAAGTAAATGCCAAGCGGCGAAGCGGTGTGCGTTTATAGCTCGGGGATAAAGATATCCTCGATGCGGCAGGAAAAGTAGCGTGCGATTTGAAATGCGAGGGGGAGCGAAGGATCGTAGCGCCCTTTTTCAATGCTGATTATCGTTTGGCGCGATACGCCTAGCTCGGTGGCCAATCCTTGCTGCGAGAGACCTTGGCTCTCGCGAATCTCTTTGAGCCGGTTGTCCATGGTTTAACTCGCTGCCCGCTTGTGGGCAAAGTAGCTAATGCCAAAGGTTCCGGTGACAAAGACTCCTAGGATGAGCGTGAGCATGGAGCCCGAAACGTGGAAATCCCAAAAAGTAGAGACAACGCCCAAGCCACCGATGCCCAGGAGCATGGCGTGCAAGGTGTTTTCGGAGGCCTGCGAATACCAATGGGATTCGATGGAGTTTTCCGGATCGGGTGTTGCTCCGCGGATGGTGGACCGATCCACCATGAATCCCCAGCTAGCCGCCGTAGCAACAGGAAATAGGCACAGTGCGTACACGGCAAACGCTAGTAGCGGCGAATCATCGTGTACGAATGCGGCCACGATGGCGCCGGCGGCTGCAGCGAGGCCCGCGCCAGCCGCAACGGATAGTGTGAGGAGTTTGGTTTGGGTGCCACCAAACTTGGGGCGGCCAAAGCGGGTGGTCTGCAAGGAGGCCTCCTGAAATAAGTGGTTGTAAAGCGTGCTTGACACTCATCTTATGTGAAGCGTCCTTTACTGTAAAGGGTGCTTTACTTCTTGGGTGAGATTCGTTCTTAAGGATGAGTGGCAGCCTTTTAGGGTGGAGGCATGGCAGAAGACGACATCAGACTAAAAGACGCACTTATCGGAATCGTGGCCATCAGTGCCATGGATGTTTTATTGGTAGTGACAGTTTTTGTCATGATGAAGTCTGGCTTGGCTGCGGGCGGACTGGGCACGATTATGCCCGCTGCGCTTGCTCTTTCGGTGGCGGTGCCGACGGCTGCGTTGGTGTACTACCTCAAGCATCGGGGGATTGGCCTGGGCTTTCTGCCTTTGGGTAGGCGTGGTTGGCACTTGCTGTGGCAGGTGCCCCTTGTGATTCTGGCGGCGGGGGTCGCAGCCGCGATTGTGGGGCCACTGTTGGGGATATCGCCCTCGGACAATACATCTGCAGCTGATGGGCGCGGTGTTATGGTCGTCGTGTCTTTGGCGTGCTATCTCTTGCTGGCGCCGCTGGCGGAAGAGATTGTGTTTCGCCGCTTGCTGATGGGGTATCTAGATCGCAGCGTCCCAGCCTTTGCCAGCGTGATCCTCAGCTCGTTGTTGTTTGGTGTCGCCCATATTGCGCCGCCGGTCATTGTGTATGCGACTTTTCTGGGGATGGGGTGCGCGCTAGTGACCCGCTTCCACAATTCGCTGCGCGCAGGCTTTATTGTGCACTTGGTCAATAATGTGGTCGTGCAGTTGATTGCGGTCTCGGCGCTATAGTCTTGGCGTGGAAGGCGCTGCCACAGTCGGGCCGCGCAAGAAAACCCCAGGCTCCGGAGTGGAGACTGGGGCTAGGGGAGGAGCGGCTTCACTAGGCGGAGTGGGGATGCTTAGGCGGAAGCGGCGCAGTTGCTGCAGATGCCAAAGACCTCGGCATCGTGGCCGGTGAGCTCGAAGCCGTACTCCTTGGCCACGGAGGTCGCCCACTTTTCAATGGGGCCACCGTCGATTTCCTCGGTGCGGCCACACTTGGTGCATACCAAGTGGTGGTGATGGGCGTCGGTCTCGCAATGGCGGTAGAGGGTTTCGCCATTGGGCATGTGGAGCGCGTCCACTGCATCGATATCGGTTAGGGACTGCAGGGTGCGGTACACGGTTGTCAGACCCACTTTTTCCTCCCGCTCCTGGAGTTCGTGATAGATCTCCTTGGCGGAGGCGAATTTCTCCATATCCCGCAGCACCTCGACGACTGCGGTGCGCTGCTTGGTATTGCGCGCTCCTAGTTTGGGAATACTGTCGTGTAAAGCCATGACCTTTATATTATCAATTCTTTTTCAACAACTGCATAGTCGGGCGGCTTTATATGCAAGGAGGGAAGGGCTAGGAGGCGATCCTTGCGGCGTCGGCAAGCAAGTCCAATACCTGCGGCGCAATGAGTGAGTAGGTCACCTCGCGCCCGCTGCGCTCGGAGTCAACAATGCCCGCTTGCTTGAGGACGCGCAGGTGCTGGCTAATGAGCGGCTGGGACTTGCCGGTGGCTTTAACGATCTCGTGTACAAAGTGATCGCGCTCAGCCAAGCGGGAGATGATGGCGATGCGTAGGGGCGAATCGAGGGCAGCGATCACGCCGGCAGCCGCAGAAGTATTAATCGCCGTATCAGTGGTCGTCATAGGGAATGTCACCTTCAATTAAATACCTATTACCTGTCGGTCACCCTTATATTACCCGATGTGTGCAATAGCTTGTATATATTTCAAATTAAATTCATGCCCCAATCCCACCGCCGGCAAGCGCTTAGGGTTAGACTGAACGAGATTGTCAAGACTGTCCCCTACCAGAGGAGTCCGAAAACTTATGGCATCCGTCATCGATACCGTTGTAAACCTGTGTAAGCGCCGCGGCTTGGTCTACCAGGCAGGTGAAATTTACGGCGGTTCCCGCTCCGCGTGGGACTACGGCCCTCTTGGTGTGGAACTGAAAGAGAACATCAAGCGCCAGTGGTGGCGCCACATGGTCCAGTCCCGCGCAGACGTCGTGGGTGTCGATACCTCCGTCATCCAGCCGCGCCAGGTCTGGGTATCCTCCGGTCACGTTGAAGTATTCTCCGACCCGCTGGTGGAATCCCGCCACACTGGTAAGCGCTACCGCGCCGACCACCTCATTGAAGCTTATGAGGAAAAGCACGGCCACGAGCCGGAAAACGGCCTGGCAGATATCAATGACCCGGAAACCGGCCAGCCGGGCGATTGGACCGAGCCGAAGGCCTTCTCTGGCCTGCTCAAGACCTTCCTGGGACCAGTCGATGATGAGCAGGGCCTGCACTACCTGCGTCCGGAAACCGCACAGGGCATCTTCGTCAACTTCAAGAACGTGATGACCTCCTCGCGCATGAAGCCGCCGTTTGGCATTGCGAATATTGGCAAGTCCTTCCGCAATGAGATCACCCCAGGTAACTTCATCTTCCGTACCCGCGAGTTCGAGCAGATGGAGATGGAGTTCTTCGTTAAGCCAGGCGAGGACGAAGAGTGGCACCAGTACTGGATTGATGACCGCTACAACTGGTACGTAGATCTGGGCATCAAGGAAGAAAACCTGCGCCTATACGAGCACCCGAAGGAAAAGCTCTCCCACTATTCCAAGCGCACCGTGGACGTGGAGTACGCCTTTGGCTTCAAGGGCTCCAAGTGGGGCGAGCTGGAAGGCGTGGCCAACCGCACGGACTATGACCTGTCCGTACACGCCAAGGGCTCGGGCGAGGACCTGTCCTACTACGACCAGGCCAATGACGAGCGCTGGACCCCGTACGTCATCGAGCCGGCTGCCGGCCTGGGCCGTTCCATGATGGCCTTCCTGGTGGATGCCTATGACGAGGAAGAAGCTCCGAACGCCAAGGGCGGCACCGATAAGCGCGTGGTTCTGCGTTTGGACCGCCGCCTAGCGCCGATCAAGGTAGCCGTACTTCCGCTGTCGAAGAAGGAAGAACTTTCTGAGCCTGCCCGCAAGCTGGCCGATAAGCTGCGCGCTTATTGGAACGTGGACTTTGACGTCTCCGGCGCCATCGGCCGCCGCTACCGCCGCCAGGATGAGATCGGTACCCCGTTCTGCGTCACCTTCGACTTCGACACCCTCGATGATGATGCCGTAACTGTGCGCGAGCGCGACACCATGGAGCAGGAGCGCGTGAAGCTCGATGACCTCGAGGCCTACCTCGCCGCTCGCCTGATTGGGTGCTAGGGATGCATTACACCAGCTGGGATCGCTCTGACCGCGCAAAACCCGTGCTCTTGGCCGAAGACGGCCCGGAGCAGCTGGGCGTATTCTCGGAGCATTCCGCGGAGGTCGACGGCCACTTCTGGCGCACCGAGGTCAGTGATCTAGGCGCCTCTGCCACGCTTGCCGATGGCTCCATCTACCGCCTCGCTGGCCGCCCCGGCCGCGATAAGCGCCTAGAGGCATCGCTTAACGGCCGCACTTTTCACTTCGTTAATGAAAATAGCGGCGACTGGATCATCGATGATGTCGATGATGACAAGGTAGGCCAGTTCTCCTCCCGCAACTCTGGGGTGCGCAAGTCCATCCTCGAATTCGAGCACGATGCCGAAGGACTCACCACCGCCGAAGTCGCCGGCTTGAGCTGGTTTACCCGCGTCATCCTTGATGCCAATACTCAAGGCAAGGCCTGGGCATGGATCATCACCTTGGTCCTCGCCTCCATCGCTGCCATACTCGCGCTGTTCATCTTCTAATGACTGCGCAGTGGACTTGGCGCGCGGATGCGCTCACCAACGCCGCAGGGGAGCAACTGGCTTTCGTGCGCGACGGTGTGCTCATCACAGCGGGCGGGGAGCGCCTTTCCCTAGAATCCTCGCTGGATTCTTCCTCCCCGCGCTTCTTCTTGCGCGCGCGGACCGCGGTGGGCGAAGATTTCTCGGTCTCCCAGGCCGAGATTACCGTCACCCGCCTGCGTGCGGCCTGCGGGGAGCGCGAGTACCTGCTAGAACGCCGCAACCCCTTCCGCCGCGAGCGCCGCATCGTAGCTCGCCGCTCGGGCGCCGAGGTTACCAGCACCGCCCCGGCCGGCGCGGGCCTCCGCGTGAGCGTGGGCGTCGGCGAGCTTCCGGAGCTAGACGCCATATTTTTGAGCTATGCCTGCGCGCTTCTCGACGCCACCCCGCGCACCCTGCGCGCCTAGTCCGGCGCAATCAACGAAGGCGCCGCCCACGGAGAGTGAGACGGGGCGGCCTTTGCTCGGCTAGAAGGAGCCGCCGCGGAAGCCGCCTCCGTCGCCGCCGCCGAAGTCTCCGCCGCCAAAGCTGCCTCCACCAAAGCCGCCGCCTCCGAAACCGCCACCAAAGCCGCGGCCGCCGCCGAGCATTTGGCCCAGGACCATACCGGTGACGATATTGCCGGCCGCGTTGCCCATCTGCTGGCGCTGCTGGCGGCGACGGTGTTCGTCGATGTCATCCTTGGCGCGCTGCAGCGCTGCCTGGGCCGCGGCTACCGCTTCGCGGGAGGACTGCAGGGCGGCGCGGATATCGCTGCGCTCGGTGTGGAGGGCTTGGGCGTGGAGACGTTTGGCGTCGGCAAGCGCGGTGCGTGCGCCCGAGCCGATGATGCGCCCGCGGGAGGAAATGAGGTCCTCCGCAGCCTGGATATTAGATTCCGCCACGGAAATCTGCTGGCGGAAGAGATCAAGTTGGCGCGCGTGGGTGGAGGTCTTTTCCCGCACGCGGTCAAGCGCCTCATCCAGCTGCGTGTCAATAGAAGTAAGTGCGGTGTGCTGGCCCAATGGATCCTGCTGGCCTTGGGCCTTGGCCTCAGTGACTGCGGAGCCAGCGCGACCGAGCAGTTCCTCGAGCGCGTTCCAATCCGCCGTGGTTCCCTGCGCCTTGCCTTGGCGCTCGAGCTCGCGGGCCTCGTCGATTTCGCCTTCGACTTCGGCAATGAGGGACTCGAGGTTAGCGCGGGCGGTGGCGATATTCTCCTCCGCGTTTTCCACGCCGGAAATTAGGCGATCCGTCATCGCGCAGGCATGTTCACTATCGCGGATGAGCCCCACCAGCGGGCCCTGCTGACCGGCCGGCTGGGCCTGGACCCCGCGGGCCTTTTCTAGCAGTTTTTCTGCTTCATCAAGCGAAGCGGCGGCAAGCTCCGGGTTATCGGCAATGGAGGACAAAACGTGCTCGTCATAGTTGCCTTTCAACCGAGCCAACGTGGATTCGGCCTCCGGTAGGCGGGCGCGCAGGCCCACAGTGCGCTGGGTGAGCTCGTCCAGTTTCTCATCGGAGTGGATAAGTAGGTCGCGCATCTGGGCAAATTCCGCGGCCTGCGCATCCAGGGCATCATCGGCCTGACCACAGGAAGAGACGATGTCCACGAGCATCTGGCGCCGTTCGGCCGGGGACTCCGGAACGGCATCATCGAGGCGCTGGCGTAGGTGGAAGGCCTTTTGCAGGGTAGAAGTAGAGTGGTTCATCGCCTTGGTAAACGGGCGCACGCGCTCTGGACCAAACTCCGAAAGCGCGATATTGAGCTCCTCCTTGCCGCGGCGAATGGACTCATCGGTCGAGACCAACTCTTCCTGCGCCAACTGGTCCAAGGTCTCAAGTGACAAACGGTTGAGCTGATCGGTATCGCCCGGGGCGATTTCGCGGGCCGACTCGAGCGTTTGCGCCTTATTCTTCTTAGTATTGCGGCGGGAGTAGTACATGATTCCGCCACCGGCGGCGACAATGGCGGCCGCGCCACCGCCCAGCCACGCTAGGCCGGAAGAATCGGAAGAGTTGGAGCTGCTGGTGTTGCCCAGGGCGGCGTCGGCAAGCGCGAGGGCGGAAGCACCGTACTCATCGCTGGTCAGCTTGTCATAGGCAGCGTCATACATCTGGTCGAGCCGGCCTTTGGGCCAAGCTTTGCCGGTCTGCACGCCCATTTTGCGGTCATCGATGGACAGGACATACACCGCAGAGTTTTCCCCCTTGTCCTTAACCACTTGGGCGGCATAGCTTTCCGGATCCGTATCTAGCTTATTGGTGATGTAGACAAAGAGGACCCGGTGCTCATCCTTTTGCAGCTGGCCAATCTTTTCTCTCAGCTCAGCCTTTTCTTGGGTGCTTAAAACGCCCGCGTCATCGGTAACCTTCTCCGTGAGGGTGGCCGTACCGGTGCCTTGCGCCACGATGGTGGTCTCTGCGGCAAAGGCAGGCCCCGCACCGATGGAGGTGCAGCCCAAGATGAAAGCGGCGATGGCCGCGCGGCCCAAACGTGCACTCAAATTCATGCCCACCACTTTACCGGCTCCACTTAGCTCTTCGGCGGGTAGTGTAATGGGGCAGTGAAGTACGTAATTGTTTTAGGCACCGCCCAATATGACGGCCGGCCCTCCCGCATCCTTGCCGGACGCCTGCGCCACGCCGGCGAGCTAGCCACGGCCGAGGGCCTGGAAGTCATTACCGTGGGCGGCAAGCTGCCCGGCGATAGGTTTACCGAGGCCGGCGTCGGCCGCACCTTTCTGCGCGAGCATTTCCCGCACCTGACCGTCCACGCGGTGGAGGAGGGGATGGATACCCGCAGCTCCCTGAAGGCGGTCAAGGAAGCCTTCGCGCTTGCCGACGCCACCATCATCACCGATCCCCTCCACCGCCTGCGCACCGCACTCATCGCCCGCCAGGAAGGACTAAAAGCCACCGTATCCGGCACGCCGTATTACCCTGCCGCACGCTTTTCCACACCCTGGTGGCGCTATCTTGCCCACGAAACCGGTGGCGTGGCCTACGCGCTGGTAGCAGGACTTTTGCCCCCGCGCGGTGCCGCCGCACTGCGCAATGGGTTCTACCGCGTGGAGCGGGTGTTGCGCCCGAATCAGAAGCTGCGGCATCAGACGATTGAGCAGGAAGATAGGGATTCTTTTCCCCGGCGATAAGAAGCATCGCATGATATTTTTTAAGCAGCCGATGCATTTCTAGGGGAGAAGGGTTTCTTTTCCACTACATCAGGAAATAACACCGAGCCATGTTGGTCAGCGCTGAAATGCTACGAAGCCTCAGGAGGAAAGCGTGTTAAAACTGGAGAACCTGTCTGTAAAGCTAAGCAGGAAAAGTAGCCCGCTATTCTCTATCGACTCTGTGCATGAGCCAGGTACCCTCACTTGGATTCGAGGCGCCTCTGGGTCCGGCAAATCCACGCTGCTTCGCGTTATCTCTGGACTCCAGAAGCCAACATCAGGAACCGTCAGTATTTTCGGACATGATTTATGGAGCTCTTCTGCTCGAAATAGAGATAGGCTTCGAGCTAAATCGATGGGAATAGTGTTTCAAGATTCCGGCGTAGTGCCCTGTTTGACAATCGACGAAAACCTTTCCTTCGCACAAGGGCTAAGCGGAGCCACTGCGGACTCGGACGCTAATAGCTCTTTGCTAGCTCAACTCAATATGAGTGAATACGGAGCCTCTCTACCGCACGAGCTTTCAGGGGGACAACGCCAACGCGCGGCCATAGCAACGGCAATGTCCAAAAAGCCCCAACTCGTTTTCGCAGACGAACCGACGAGTGCCTTGGATGAGGACAACACATATTCAGTGTTGCGATATCTGCATAATTACATAGTAAGAAACCACGCAATCGCCTTGGTAGTTTCCCACGATGATCGTTTAGCGCAGTTTTGTGATCAGGTTTTGGAAATCGGGGTAAACCAATGAATTTTCGCGCTGTGGAAGCGAGGATCCGTAAGAGCACTTTTGTGGAGAGTATCCCGTTACTAGCTTCCTCGTTTGTGCTTTTCTTCTTTGTCTGTCTGTTAGTCTCCACAGTAGCGGCGGACAAGGTAGCCGAATCTATGTCAATGGGGCTGATGTATTCGGCTTTCATATCGATCATTCCCTTTGCTCTGGCGCTCAAATACTGCTTTAGGCATGTGGTGGAGGGGAGGCGCCACCACTATGAGGCGCTTCGTTTATTTGGGTTAACATTAAAACGAATTCGCCGAGTGCTATTCCTTGAGCTACTTACGGTTTATTTTTTCTTTTCAATAGTTAGCGCGGTTCTGGTTCCAGTGCTGATGAAGCCAATCTTCCTGGTTCTGTATTCGGGTTTTGGCATTGATCTTCCTCAAGGACTCCCTTCACCACTACTCGTCGCTGTGATCTCATGGTGCGCTATCGTTTGTCTGAGCTTCGTTCCTTTCCAACAGGAAACGAGAGTTTTGGAGGATTTGAGCCAAGGCCCAACTCGCATAGATCCAACTCCAAGGAATCCGCGGGCTGCAGAACTCCTTCGATATCCGCTGGGGATAGCAGCCTGTGTTGTATTGCTAGTGGGATTTGTGGCGATGCCCCAAGCGGATCCATCTAGTAGGTGGCCGTTTATTTTCGTCTACTGCGTGCCCTTCTTGGTGAGTGCTGCCTCTGTATTTGTCTACGCGGTTGTCTTATATTCCGCCGAATACCTCTCCCTCAAGTTTGGGGGATGGAATCCTCCGATTTTGGGAGTCCGATATGCGCGATCTTTTATCGCCACCACTATATTGCGGGTCTCTTGTATTTTTATCTTGTTTCCCATCATTCCTTTTATTGCGAATGATTCGGCACTCTACTCAGCAAGGGAAGAATTAGCTGACAATGTGAAGAACGTGTATGTAGGGTCGCCGCAGGATGAACAAACTATCAGCACATCCACTGCCCAAAACATTTGTCAGGATCACGCCGCAGATTGCCTAGGAGTTCTTAGCTGGGTGCCTGCTGACCAAGACTCGGAAGAGCTCCAACCTTCCACCATGGAAGAAGGCGCTGTCTTTGCGCTGGTAGAAGATCGGGACGGAACAGTAAGTTCCTTGGTTAATGACCGAGAGGTAGTTGAGACGGAACCCCGATCGCCGTTTGACCAAACGTGGATGCGGCCATGGGATAAAACCTTTAATTCTGAAGCAGATCCTTCTTGGGGAACGGGCGAAAGGCAAGACGAAGGTTATGCTGTAGCCATTTTTTCGAAGCAAGTGGAATTGAGCGACAGCCAAGCGATGGAGGTTGTAGGCGCTCAGCAATGGGCAGAAAACCTACCTTCAACGTTGCTTTACGGTCCAAACGGTACCGGTACAAGCGAATTTATTCCGTTGTTTGCCTACGTGATTGTTGGGGGAGCAGTTCTCATCTTCGGACTGGCCTTAGCACAACAAGGTCGGCTTATCCACTTCACTAAAACCATTTGGGAACAAGGCGTCTCAGTTGCAGAAGCGCACAGAAACAGGAAATTGGCCAATTGTTTGCCTTCGGCTTTTGCGTTGGCTTTGTCGCTAGGAGCAGCTGCTCTACTGAGCACGTATATGGACTCTTATATAGCGCATAAACTTGTATTGCACTTTCCGGATGTCCCATTTGGACTCATATTTTTCTTGGTGGTGGTTGTGGGCCTGGCAGCGGTGGGCAGCAACTTTGTGAAAGGCCCGCGGCCTGCTAAAAACTAGGCGGCCACGTTGCTCACCCAAAAGGCCAGTTCACGGAATATGCTTGGGTCGTGTCCTATTCTTATTCCGCCGCCGACTTCGCCCGCCTGGCCGATGAAAAGCCGAAGGGCTCAGCCTTCCATACCGTGGAAGAACATCGCGGCGTCTTTGCCCGTGACCGCGCCCGCGTGCTGCACTCGGCAGCCTTGCGGCGTCTGGCCGATAAAACTCAGGTCGTCGGGCCGCGCGATGGCGATACTCCACGCACCCGTCTGACCCACTCGCTGGAGGTGGGCCAAATTGCGCGGAGCATCGGTGCTGGACTTGGACTCGATCCTGATCTGTGCGACATGGCAGGGCTGACCCATGACATCGGCCACCCGCCCTACGGGCACAATGGCGAAAACGCACTCAATGAGGTCGCCCTCAACGGCTTTGAAGGAAACGCGCAGACCCTGCGCATCCTCACCCGCCTAGAGCCCAAGATCATCGTGGACGATGCCAGCGGCGTGCCGCGCAGCTTCGGCCTCAACCTCACCCGCGCCGCCCTCGACGGTGCCTGCAAATACCCCTGGACCAAAACCAATCCCGATGGCAGCGCCAACCGCAAATACGGTGCTTATGACGAGGACGCGGATCTGCTCGAGTGGCTGCGTGAGGGCCATAGCGATAATCGCAAATGCATCGAAGCTCAGGTCATGGACTGGTCCGATGACATCGCCTACTCCGTGCATGATGTGGAAGACGGCATTATTTCCCGGCGCATCTCCCTCAATGTTCTGTGGGACCTAGTTGAGCTAGCCCAGCTGGCAGAAAAGGGCGCTAAAGCTTTTGGCGGCACCGCCGATGAGCTCTTGGAGGCGGCCGATAGCCTGCGCAACTTAAGCGTCATCAACGCCATCGGCGATTTTGATTACTCCTTGCGCGACTATGCCAATTTGAAGAAGATGACCTCTGAGCTCGTAGGCCGCTATGTCGGCGCGACCGTCGGTGCCACCAGCGAAGCCAATGCCGAGCTCATCGCCTCCAATACCCTTGGCCGCATGCACGGTGACCTCGTCGTGCCTAAAAAAGCCGAGGCCGAGGTCAAGCTGCTTAAAACCATCGCGGTCCTCTATGTCATGGATGAGCCCGCCCACCTTGCCCGCCAAGACCGCCAGCGCGAGCGCATCTACCGCGTCTACGATTACCTCGTCGCCGGCGCCCCCGGCTCCCTCGATGCCACCTTTCGGCTGTGGTGGGAGCAAGCCGAAACTGACGCCGCCCGCGACCGCGCCATCATCGACCAAATTGCGTCCATGACGGAGTCCCGCCTCGAGCGCTTGGCCCGCCGGAGCGCGGAGCTGTCTGGGTTCCTCAGCTAAACCTGGCTTGCCCACCACCGCGCTAGAGTTAGGTCGAGAGTCATCAGGCCGATCTGAGCGCGAAAAGGCCGAATTGAGAGCTCAAAAACTTCAATTCGGCCTCATATCTATGGACCTAACGCCTCAGCTCCAACCCCAGGGCCCGAGTCGCTAGCGCACCAACGCGACACCTTGGTCCTCGAGCACGCTAGCTACCGCCGCTAGGTCCTCGCCTTCGATATCCATATTGGAGGCAACGATGACGCTGGTGCGCTGCTCGCGTAGGAAATCCGCTAGGTCATCGAGGTTGCGCGGGCCGCAGTCTTCGCAGCCGCGGGTGCGGCCGAGTGCGTTAAAGAAGTCCGCGCGGGTGCGGATGTGTTCAGTAATGAGGATGCGTCGCATGATTACTCCTCTGCGTCCGGAATAGAACAGAAGCTTTCATAGTGGTCATCGGTGTAGTACCACACGTCTGGGTCGGTCTCGCTGCCGCCACCGGTGATAATGCGGCGGGCGCCGCGGTTGTGGCTGCCTGGGGTTTCTACCGTGTATTCGCGGTAGTAATTCTTGTCCTGCTGGGGCAGCCGGCCCTCGTAATTGCCAAAGCGGGCGTTGTCATTATCCGGGTAGTCGTAGGGGCCACCGGCCAAGATATCGTCTGCGGTGTCTTTGGCCTCGGCGGGTAGGGAAGACATCGTGCAGGTATCGGCGTCGCCAGTCGCGGCCGCTTGGGTCGACTCAGAAGTGGAGGAAGCAGCGGAATCACCATCGCCGCCGAGATCGAAGCCGAAGTAGCTTGCTACGACGACAAGCGCAAGGCCACCGAGGGCAACGGGGAGCGATTTCTTGGACGCTTTGGACTTGGGCATACCTTTATTGTTGCAGGTGCGGCGCTAAAAGTATAAATCGCCCTGGGCCAATAGAGAGGTCAAAAATTCCCCCGTCACGGGGGTAGGTAACAGCGTGGGTAAAGTACCCCAACAGAGGGTAATTTGCGCCCAAACTGTGAACCCTGGCGAAGGGCACCTTCCTGTCCTAGGCAGTTAAGCGTTCCCACCGCGCGCGGGGTAGTCTGTACGCATGGCAAAAGGCAGAATTCCGGACAGCGATATCCAAGCTATCCGTGAACGCGCGCCTTTAGAAGAAATCGTCGGCGAGTACGTGCAGCTCAAGCCCGCCGGGCACGATTCCCTCAAGGGCCTTAGCCCTTTCAAGGATGAAAAGACCCCGTCCTTTCACGTGCGCCCGCAGCGCGGCTACTACCACTGCTTCTCCACCGGCAAGGGCGGCGATGTATTCAGCTTCCTGATGGAAATGGAGCAGGTCTCCTTCCCAGAAGCGGTTGAAGCGGTAGCGCAGAAGATCGGCTATCACATCAACTACCAGGGTGGTTCTACAGGCGCACGCAATGAGAAGCCGGGCACGCGGCAGCGCCTCATCGCTGCCAATAAGGCCGCCCACGAGTTTTACCGCCAGCAGTTGGAGACCCCGCAAGCGGCTACAGCCCGCGATTTCCTGCTGGATCGCGGTTTTTCCCGCGAGGTCATCTATGACTTCGAGTGCGGCTATGCCCCAGAGGGATGGGATACGGCTACCAAACACCTGCTGCGCCTAGGCTTTTCCTTTGAAGAGCTGGAAGCAGCTGGCATTTCCAAGATGGGCAAGCGTGGTCCCATCGACCGCTTCCATCGTCGTTTGCTGTGGCCGATTAAGGACCTTTCCGGCAACGTCATTGGCTTTGGCGCCCGCAAGCTTTTCGACGACGACAAGCTCGGCAAGTACATGAACACCTCTGAGACCATGCTCTACCGCAAGTCCAAGGTGCTCTTTGGCCTCGATTTGGCCAAGCGCAATATCGCCGAAAACCACCAAGCCGTGGTGGTAGAAGGCTACACGGATGTCATGGCCATGTATGCCGCAGGCGTCAAGACCGCTGTTGCTTCCTGTGGTACCGCCTTTGGCGGCGAGCATCTGCAGGTGCTGCGCCGACTCATGCTGGATGATTCCTACTTCAATGGCGAGCTCATCTATACCTTTGACGGCGATGAGGCAGGGCAGAAGGCCGCCATGCGCGCCTTTGACGGCGAGCAAAAGTTCACCGGTCAATCCTTTGTCTCCGTAGCGCCCGACGGCATGGATCCGTGCGATCTGCGTCTGCACAAAGGCGATGCCGCCGTGCGCGAGCTCATCGCGGACCGCATCCCCATGTTCGAGTTCGTTATCCAGTCCGTCATCGCGGAATACAGCATTGACAGCGCCGAGGGGCGCCTGCAGGCCCTGCGCCGCGCGGTACCCGTGGTCGCACAGATCCGTGATCAACCTTTGCAGCGTGAATATGCCCGGCGTCTAGCAGGTTGGGTGGGCTGGCCGGATCCGGAAGAGGTTCTCCGGCAGGTGCGCGCGGAGGCACGCAAGCCCAAGAAAGCCGAAAAGCCCACCATTCGTCGCTTCGACAATACGAAGCAGCAGCCGGCACAGCAGGACGTGCCGATGATCCATCCGCCGAGCCCGAAGGAGACCCACCTGTGGCCTCAGCGCGAGGCCCTCAAGCTGGCCTTGCAGATGCCGCAGGTGGCAGGTTCCTATTTCGATGGCATTACTGCCGACGCCTATACCAACGACGCCTACCGCCTCGTGCGCCAAGCCATTTCTACCGTGGGTGGCGCAGCTCAGGGCGCCACCATGCCGGCCGTGGAGTGGATCGCCGCGGTGGCCGGCGAAATGCAGGACCTTACCGGCCGCAACTTCGTCTCGGAGCTTGCCGTAGAGGCCATTTTGCCAACCGACGTCGGTCCCGAAAAATACGCCGACTCCGTGCTCTCCCGATTGCAAGAGACGGTGGTGGGCGATCAAATCGCCCAGTTGAAGGCTCGTCTTGGCCGCATGCGTCCCTCCGATGATGAGGCTAGCTATAACTCGCTTTTTGCTGACCTCGTCGCTTTAGAGCAAGCCCGTCGCGATCTCAATGACCGCGCCTTCCGCGGCACGCCTGGCAGATTCTAGTGGTCGTGGAAACACTTCCTATGTTTCGGTTGAGTTTATCAGTGCGGCCATTTTCTCGGCTGGTG
>NZ_JBBMGF010000005.1:0-161442 GCF_037908325.1 Corynebacterium sp. KPL4035
ATCAAGTAACCTCCCGGCTACCTCCCGGCGACTTGGATTAATGTAGTCCACCACAACCAAACAACACAAATCCCCAGCACACAACGGAAAACTGTGTACTGGGGACGT
Organism: Corynebacterium sp. KPL4035; assembly: GCF_037908325.1. Classification (NCBI taxonomy): domain Bacteria; kingdom Bacillati; phylum Actinomycetota; class Actinomycetes; order Mycobacteriales; family Corynebacteriaceae; genus Corynebacterium; species Corynebacterium sp. KPL4035. The sequence continues at coordinate 109 of NZ_JBBMGF010000005.1, forward strand.
CGTTAAAAGAGCTCTTCTTCCTGAGTTCTTTCGATCGTGGCGCCGAGACGCTGCAGGTTTTCTACAAAATTCGGATAACCGCGGTCGATGTGGAAAACATCGTGAACCGTAGTGGTCTCATCCGCACACAACGCAGAAAGCACCAAGCCCGCACCTGCGCGGATATCGGAGCTCCATACGTGAGTAGAAGACAGCCGCTCTTTGCCGCGGACTACTACATGGTGTCCATCAACCTGGGCATCGGCCCCCAGGCGCAGCATTTCATCTACAAAGCGGAAGCGGGATTCAAAGACATTCTCTGTAATGACCGTCGTTCCGTCCGCAATGGCGGAGATGCCAATGGCCATAGGCTGCAAATCAGTAGGGAACCCCGGAAATGGCAGGGTCTGATAGTCCACCGACTGCGGGCGCTGATCCATGCGTACGCGGAAGCCGTTCTCATAGGTTTCCAGTTCGGCACCGGCGGACTTCAGCTTTTCCAGTGGCAGGTGCAGGTGGCGCGGCGAGATACCGCCCACCGTGATGTCCCCCTGAGTCATGGCGGCGGCATATGCCCATGTACCTGCCACGATGCGGTCACCGATAACCTCGTGCTGGGTGGGCTGCAGCTTATCGACGCCCCGGATAGTCACCACCGAGCTTCCTTCACCTTCGATATCGGCACCCATGGACTTGAGCATGGTGCACAGATCGACGATTTCGGGCTCACGAGCCGCATTATGCAGAACGGTTTCCCCCTCAGCGAGAACCGCGGCGGTGAGGATGTTTTCGGTTGCACCCACTGACGGGAAATCAAGGCGAATATTCGCGCCACGTAGGTGGGTGGCTTCTGCCACGACGGCACCGTGCTCAATACGAGTGGTAGCGCCCAGCTTTTCCAGGCCCGTCTGGTGCATGTCTAGCGGGCGGGAACCAATCGCGTCGCCGCCGGGCAGCGCTACCTTGGCATGACCACAGCGGGAGGTCAGGGGTCCGAGCACACAAACGGAGGCGCGGAACTGGCGGACTGCATCAAAGTCCGCATTAGATTGTGGCTGCGCAGGAGTAGTAATCCGGACTTCAGAGCCCTCGATAACTACCTCGCAACCGAGCCCCTCGAGGACCTTCTTCATCAGGGGGACGTCCAGAATTTCTGGGCAGTTGGTCAGCGTCGTAGTGCCCTCCGCCAGCAAGGATGCGGCCATGAGCTTTAAGACGCTATTTTTTGCGCCATCTACTTTGACGGTGCCCTCTAAGCGGGCACCGCCGGAAACAATAAACTGATCTTTCACAACTGCCTACGCTACCGGTTCTTAAGGCAACGCGCCGATGCGACGGGCGGCATTGACCGCCTCGTAGCGGGTGTGCGCACCGAGTTTACGCATTACCGAGCGCAGATAAGACTTCACAGTTTCTGCGCCGATTCCCATTTCCTCAGCCGCTTCCACGTTGGTGTGGCCCAGGGCCACACAAGAGAGAACGTCGAGCTCGCGGGCGGAGAGCTTGGTGGATTGCTTCACGCGCACCGGAGAAACCATCTGGTCACATAGCGTCTCCAGTTCCTTGCGCAGCTCCTCGTCTTCCACGCGGTTAGCCAGCATGCGCAGCTTGGAGTGGGTGGAGCGTACCTGTTCCCACTCAGCACCGTTCATAACGTGGCCGCGGGCGGCTCCGCCTTTAGACCCATCGGCGCGGCGCATCGCGGAATTTACAGCTAGGTCCTGCTCAAGAGTGCGCGCGGTCATCGTCACTTCTTCGATGACCTTGTCGCCCAGGCGAACTGGTGAATGCACTCCCACGTAGAGGACGCCGCGGATTTCGCGCTGGACCGTAACGGGCACAGCCACGATGGAGTGCAGGCCCTCGTCTTGGATTACGCGATCATTCTCGTGCGAAATGGTAGTAGCACGGGTGTAATCGGAGACGCCTACCGCGCGGCGAGTGCTCACCACTCGCCCACCCACACCAACGCCTGAGTCAATGATCAGATTCTGCAGCGCTGGGGTACGTAGGCCCACCCACTGCGTAATCTGCAAGCGATTGTCTGGCAGCAGCGTGGCATACATCGTCACCGGAATACCTGTAGCGGTTTTCAGGGACGATAACGCCGCGCGTACGGATTCTTCATCATCTTTGAGGCGATGCGACTCCATGAGACTCTTTCCTCGTCGGGGGTAACCAAGCAGGTGTACCCGTCTTCCCCCGGGAATTTGGGGGCCAGCGGGCAACTGAGTGGAAGTATAGACAGCATGTGGGGGTAATTCGAAATCGCCCCTGGCTTATCCGGTGTTGTAATCCCACATGGAATGCCCGAATGCCCGGTCTAGAATATATATACTGACTGGTCTACTTGTGTAGTGTACCCTTGCGTTGTACACGATTTGAATCCAAATCCGATTCCCAAAGGAGTCAATACAATGGCTGTCTACAACAACATTATGGAAACCATCGGCGGTACCCCGTTGGTCCGCCTAAACCGTCTTACCGAGGGCAAGGGTGCAACCGTGCTTGCCAAGGTTGAATCGTTTAACCCCGCTAACTCCGTGAAAGACCGCATCGGCAAGGCCATCGTTGAGGCCGCTGAGAAGTCTGGTCAGCTCAAGCCGGGCGGCACCATCGTGGAAGCCACGTCCGGCAATACCGGCATTGCCTTGGCTCTGGCCGGCGCCACTTTGGGCTACAAGGTCATCTTGACCATGCCGGAGACCATGTCCAACGAGCGCAAGGTACTGCTGCGCGCCTACGGCGCAGAGATTGTGCTGACCCCAGGTGCGGCGGGCATGCAGGGCGCCGTCGACAAGGCGAATGAAATCGTCGCCGAGAACGACAACGCAATCCTGGCTGCACAGTTCGCCAACGAAGCAAACCCGAAGATGCACGAGGAGACCACCGGCCCGGAGATCTGGGAAGACGCCGAGGGCAAGGTTGATGCCTTCGTTGCTGGTGTAGGCACCGGCGGCACCGTTACCGGTGTAGGTCGCTTCCTGAAGTCCAAGAACCCGGACCTGCACTTGGCCGCCGTCGAGCCGTCCGACTCCCCTGTCCTGTCTGAAGGCCACGCTGGCCCGCACAAGATCCAGGGCATCGGCGCCAACTTCGTTCCTGAGGTACTTGACCGCGAGCTTCTCGACGAAGTCTTTACCGCCACCACCGAGGAGTCCATTAAGGCCTCCCGCGACCTGGCCACCCAGGAAGGCCTGCTGGTGGGCATTTCCGCCGGCGCTAACGTCTCTGCAGCTTTGAAGCTGGCAGAGCGCCCAGAGTTCGAGGGCAAGACCATCGTGGTTGTCCTGCCGGACTTCGGTGAGCGCTACGTCTCCACCATCCTCTTCGAGGACATCCGCGAGGCTTAAATCACTTCGGATGAATAAAAGCACCCGCCAACCTTGGCGGGTGCCTTTTTTATGCCAGTACTATGTGAGCATGAACATTATGAGCTACATCCGTGAAGACTTAGCGAATGCAAGAGATCACGATCCAGCCGCTCGCGGCGACGTCGAAAATGCAATAGTGTACTCCGGCCTCCACGCGGTGTGGTCTCATCGCATTTCGCACTGGATGTGGAAGCGCGGCCTACGCGGGCCCGCGCGCATATTAGCGCAAATTAACCGCTTCTTTACCGGCGTGGAAATCCACCCGGGCGCCACTATCGGTCGCCGCTTCTTTATTGACCACGGCATGGGCATCGTCATCGGTGAAACCGCCGAGATTGGCGATGGCGTCATGCTTTACCACGGTGTCACCCTCGGTGGCCAGGTACTCACTCAGACTAAGCGCCACCCCACCATCGAGGACAATGTAGTCATCGGCGCAGGCGCTAAGGTACTCGGCCCCATTACGATCGGTGAGGGATCGGCCATTGGCGCCAATGCCGTAGTGACGAAGGACGTGCCCGCCGAACATATCGCGGTGGGCATCCCAGCCAAGAACCGCCCACGCAATCCAAATGAGCGCATTAAACTGGTCGACCCCGATTACTACATCTAAGTTCTCTCCCAGCGGCCCACAGGCAACTGTGGGCCGCTTTTTATATGCCTTCTGGGCGCAGCAGGTCGCGGTATTCGGGGTTCTTTTCTATAAAGTGTGCCACGGCGGAGCAGGAAGCGATGACTTGCTTGCCGACGCCCCGGGCATCATCAAGCGCAGCCTTAATCAACGGCGCAGACAGTCCTTGGCCGCGAAAAGCGTCCTTGATGACCGTGTGGTTGAACTCGCGGGTATCGCCCGCGTCTACGTAGTAGCAAGCACCCGCCTCAGTACCGTCCACGGTGAGGACGTAACGGGATTTATCGGTCTGGTGTGCAATAGCGTGTTCCATGCACCCATACTAAAGCAAAAATGGCCCCTCTTAAGAGGAGCCATTGTTGTGGCCAGAGCCAGGATCGAACTGGCGACCCCACACTTTTCAGGCGTGTGCTCTACCGACTGAGCTATCTGGCCAGAAACCCGAAGGTTTCCGCGACCTTGACGGGACTTGAACCCGCGACCTCCGCCGTGACAGGGCGGCGCGCTAACCAACTGCGCCACAAGGCCATTTTAAATTATGTGTGCTCTCTGGCACGGATAGTTACTTTACAGAAGACTCCCAACACTCACCAAATCAGCACGTCATAACACTATTCGGGAGCCTGAAGAGGATCGCTTCCTCCTAATTTCATCTCAAAGCGCTCATAGTCTTCCAGTGCGGCAAAGTGTCGCGAGTAAAGGTCGCAATCTCGGTCCACATAGCCATACAGGGCCGGAGCAACATCTACAATGTGGCGCAACTTCAGCTCTTCATACTCTTGCTCGTGAGCTCGGTTAGCAACTTTGTGGTGCGCCTCCTCCTCAGAATCTGCGTAGACGAGGAAGAAGTCTTCCCGATAGAAATTCCTAAGCTCCGAATCCTGCGACACGAGCTCAAAGACGACAATCCCTACGTATGGTTCCACAGTGCTGACTCTCCTAATTCCTTAGTTGGCGCCAGCGTACCAAAACAAAAAGCAGCAATCGTAGAAACGATTGCTGCTTTTCTGCGACCTTGACGGGACTTGAACCCGCGACCTCCGCCGTGACAGGGCGGCGCGCTAACCAACTGCGCCACAAGGCCAATCGAATATTTAATTCGTACCAACACTTTCATGTTGGTACCCCCAACGGGATTCGAACCCGTGCCGCTGCCGTGAAAGGGCAGTGTCCTAGGCCGCTAGACGATGGGGGCCCGTCGCGCTATGGCGACCTCTAGAAATATACTGGAGACCTCACCTAGTTACAAAATCGCTCCCCCAGAAAGATTAGGAACCATGTCTGACCAGCATCAAACGTGCTCCTGTCACGAGCCACACGTGCACGGATATAACGCAGATTCACAAAGTAAAGATCGCTACCTCGCACGGCTCAAACGTATTGAGGGCCAAACACGCGGCATCCATCGCATGATCGAGGAAGACCAATATTGCATTGACATTATTACCCAGATTTCGGCCGTGAAGTCAGCGCTAGAAAATGTCTCACTCGCGCTCCTAGAAGACCATATCGAGCACTGCGTGGCCGGTGCTGCCGCCGAGGACGGCGAAGTGGCCACGGAGAAGCTAGAAGAGGCTATGCGCGCCATCAAGAAGATGGTGAAAAACTAAAAGGAGCCACCCGATAAGGTGGCTCCAGTTGTGGGCCCTGTGGGGATCGAACCCACGACCTGCGGATTAAAAGTCCGTAGCTCTACCAACTGAGCTAAAGGCCCAACGTCGCTACATCTTAGCTTGCGGCATTTGCAAAGTCCTAATTAGGGGGGCGTCGGCAAGCGAAAGGCGCCCAGCTTAGCACTGAGCGCCTGCCAGGACGCAGCTAGATTAGCCGCGCATATCGCCCTTTTCCATGAAGTTCACTTGGAAGTCGAAGGCGGTCTTCAAATCGTGCGGGGTGTGCTGGAACTTGTTTTCCTTGGCACGCTTGAAGTAGTCCTCCAGCAGCGGACGGTAGTCCGGGTGAGCCACAGAGATGACCTTCTCCACGCGCTCCTTCGGAGCCAGTCCGCGCAGGTCAGCTACTCCATACTCGGTAATGATGACCATGGTGTCATGTTCGGTGTGGTCCGTGTGGGACACGAAAGGAACCAGCGCGGAAATGGCGCCATCCTTGGCCACGGACGGCGAGACGAAGGTGGAGATATAGGCGTTGCGGGTGAAGTCACCCGAGCCACCGGTGCCGTTCATGATTCGGGAGCCGGAGACGTTGGTGGAGTTGATATTGCCGTAAATATCGGCCTCAATCATGCCATTGGAAGAAATCAAGCCGACGCGGCGAATGACCTCTGGGTGGTTGGAGACCTGCTGTGGGCGAAGAATGATGTGCTTGCGGTAGCGCTCTGCCTCCGCGTTCATCTTCTCGGCATACTCCGGGGAAAGGGCAAAGGAGGTAGCAGAGGCCATGGTCATCTTGCCGGCGTCAATAAGATCAAGCATGCCATCCTGGATAACCTCGGTGTAGGCCTGGATATTTTCAAACTTGGAATCCAAGAGGCCAGCCATCACGGCATTTGGCACGTTGCCCACGCCGGACTGCATGATGAACTTGTCATACTCAAGACGGCCGGCGGCTACCTCGCCTTCAAGGAACTCGATGAAGTTCGCGGCGATCTTTTCCGAGGTCTCGTCCGGCTCCTTAAATGGCGCGTTGCGATCGGGGGCATCGGTCTTGACCACTGCGACAACTTTGTCCTCCGGTACCTCCATGTAGGTGGTACCAATGCGGTCGCCCGGCTTGGTGATAGGGATAGGCTGACGGTTCGGCAGCTTTTCAATGCGGTAGATATCGTGCATGCCCTCGAGGTTGATGGACTGCCACTCATTAATCTCGATGATGATCTTATCCGCAGCCTCAATGTATTCGAGGTTATTGCCCACGGCGGAGGACGGGACGACGTGGCCTTCCTCGGTGATGCGCACAGCCTCGATGATGGCTACCTGGAAATCACCGTAGAAGCCCTCCTCTACTTGCTGGCCAGAGTGAGACAGGTGAATGTCCTGGTAGAGCGCGGTTCCGTCATTGAACTGCTTACGCAAGGTGGGATCGGAGTTATAAGGAGAGCGGAAGCGAATCGCCTCAGTTTCCGCGAGGACGCCATCGCAATCCGGAGCAGTAGAGGCACCAGAGAAGACATCGATCTTAAATTCCTCGCCCTTTTCGTGCAGGGCCTTGGCCTTTTCTGCAATGGCGGTAGGCAGGCCCTTAGGGTAGCCAGCGCCGGTAAAGCCGGAAATGCCTACGCGATCACCGTGGTTTACGTGCTGAGCAGCCTCTTCTGCCGAAACTACGAGCTTTTGAAACGGGGCATACGCGATTCTTTCGGACAAGGGTAATCCTCCTTCATCGAGAGACTAGCCAAAATAACGGCCGTCCTAATTAGTTACACAGACCACATTAGCGAATCTTTGCAAGATTTCCACCACATTTGTGTGACCCCCACCCCATAAAACGGAAATAAGGAACGCCACCACTGTGGCCCTAGTTGCTATTTTGGCCCGTCAACTAGCACAATTGGGGCGTGAATCTGCGCATTGGACACTACGATCTCTCCTCCCCCGTCATCCTCGCCCCGATGGCGGGGGTAACCAACGTTGCTTTCCGCACGTTGTGCCGCGAGCAGGAATTGGCGCGCACTGGCACGGTTTCCGGCCTCTACGTCTGTGAGATGGTCACCGCCCGCGCGCTAGTAGAGCGCAATGAAAAGACGCTGCACATGACAACCTTTGCTCCGCAGGAGGATCCCCGATCACTGCAGATTTATGCGGTGGATCCGGAATATACTTACAAGGCAGCAAAGATGATCGTGGACGAGAACTTGGCGGACCACATTGATATGAACTTTGGCTGCCCGGTTCCCAAGGTGACCCGTCGCGGCGGTGGATCCGCTTTGCCTTATAAGCGACGCCTCTTTGGCAATATTGTCTCCGCCGCCGTCAAAGCTACTGAGGGCACCGACATCCCAGTAACGGTAAAGATGCGCGTAGGCATTGACGATGAACACCATACGCATCTTGATGCGGGGCGCATCGCCGTCGAATCCGGCGCCGCCGCCGTTACCTTGCATGGCCGTACCGCCGCCCAGCGCTATTCCGGTGAAGCACGGTGGGACGAGATCGCCCGACTAAAAGAGCACCTAGCAGACACTGGAGTCCCGGTTTTGGGCAATGGCGATATCTTCCGCGCCGAGGATGCGCGCCGCATGATGGAACAGACCGGTTGCGACGGCGTGCAGGTCGGGCGCGGCTGCCTCGGCCGCCCGTGGCTCTTTGCGGAGCTCGGCGCTGCCCTTCGCGGCGAGTCCATCCCAGCTGAGCCCACCCTGGGTGGGGTTACCCAGGTTATTCTCCGCCACGCAGAGCTACTCGCAGAGCACGATGGCGAGGATAATGCTTCCCGCGACATTCGCAAACACATTGGCTGGTACCTGCGCGGCTTCCCAGTCGGCGGCCAAGTACGCGCGGGCTTGGCCAAGGTGGATTCCCTCGACGCACTGCGAGAGCTCCTAGCCCCATGGGCAGATTCCGACGCCTTGGCTGCCGACGCCGACGGTGCCCGAGGCCGCCAAGGTTCGCCTTCCAAGGTGGCATTGCCAGATGGCTGGCTCGACGATCCGGAGGATGAATGCGTTCCCGTCGCCGCAGATATTATGAATTCCGGCGGTTAACCTTATTAGGGCATCAGAGCACCCTGGGGTATATAGGTATCGTGCATTTATTTTCCACTTAAGTTGCGCGGGAATGGAAAGTTTTCGCTATTATTTCTGGCATGCGTGCTGCCTACAGGGAACACTTAGACAACTTCTCCCATGACCTCATCGTCATGTGCGATACCGTGCGCACCATCATGGATAAGGCCTCACAGGCGCTAATCCAGGGCGTTTTGGAATCTGCCGAAGAAGCTCTCACTATGACTGAGGAGCTCGATGAGATCCGCACTCGATGCTCGGAGCGCGCCGTAAAACTTTTAGCACTAGAAAACCCCATGGCGCAGGATCTCCGCCAAGTTGTCTCTTCCATCTATATCGTGGAAGACCTCTACCGAATGGGAAAGCTTGCCCAACACATCGCGGATTCCGCACGCCGCCGCCACCCCGATCCCGTGGTGCCTGCGAACTACATGGGCTACTTTGAGGAGCTGTACCGTCTCACTGAAGAGATGGGTTCTGTGCTGCACAATATTCTCGTTACTCCCGACGCGGATCTATCCGTGAACCTTCGCGCCGATGACGACGCCGTGGACGATATCAACTCTCATCTTTTGCGCCTCCTGACCCAGCGCGAGTGGGAAGGATCCGTCCGAGAGGCAGTGGAGACCTCGCAGATTACGCGCTATTACGAGCGCTATGCCGACCACTGCGTTTCGGTTGCCGGCCACATTATCTATTTGATCACTGGGCTGCTGCCCCACGACTATGCCAAGAAGCTAGAAGAGAGCAAGAAGGACGCGGAGTTCGAGGCCCGTATGGCCGAGCTGGAGCGTCAGTTCCGCCGCTAAGGAATAAAAACTAAGAAACGGGCCGGTTCGAATGAACCGGCCCGTTTTCTCGGACAATCTCTCTACTCTTTAGCCAAAGCGGCCAGAGATATAATCCTCGGTCTCCTTCTGGGAAGGATTCTCGAAGATCTTGGTGGTGTCATCGAACTCCACCAGGTGACCCGGCTTGCCGGTTGCTTCCAGGGAGAAGAAGCCGGTCTTATCGGACACACGGGCTGCCTGCTGCATATTGTGGGTCACGATGACGATGGTGAAGTTCTCCTTCAGCTCGTGGATAAGGTCCTCCACGGCGAGGGTGGAAATCGGGTCTAGGGCGGAACAAGGCTCGTCCATGAGCAGCACCTCTGGCTCCACGGCGATGGCGCGGGCGATGCACAGACGCTGCTGCTGACCACCGGAAAGGCCGCCGCCCGGCTTGTCCAGGCGGTCCTTGACCTCGTCCCACAGGTTGGCGCCGCGCAGGGACTTCTCCGCGACTTCCTTGAGCTTCTTCTTGTTCTTCTCACCGGAAAGCTTGAGGCCAGCCACGACATTGTCCTCAATGGACATCGTGGGGAACGGGTTAGCCTTCTGGAAGACCATGCCGATGGTGTTGCGTACGGATACTGGGTCAACCTTTGGTCCGTAGATATTGGTGCCATCGAGCAGGATTTCACCCTTTACCGAGGCGCCGGGAATGACCTCGTGCATACGGTTGATGGTGCGCAGCACGGTGGACTTACCGCAGCCGGAAGGGCCGATGAATGCGGTCACGGCCTGGGCCGGGATCTGCATATTCACGTTCTGCACGGCGTGGAAGTCGCCGTAGAAAATGTTCACGTCATTGAGCGCGAGCTTAGACATTTGGGAGTTTCTCCTCTAGCAAGTGTATGGCGGAATCGAGTGTTACGGCGTTTTACTTCTTAACCGAGAACTTTGCGGACACGATGCGGGCCGCAATATTGAGGACGGCGATGAGGATAACCAGCGTCAAAGCTGCACCCCAAAGCTTGTCCAGCACGGCTGGCTGAGCGCCGGCCTTGTACATATCCAGCATCATCAACGGGAGCGAGGACTGAGATCCCTTGAAAGCGTCCCAGTTGATGACGGAGGAGGAACCAACCAAGACCAGCACCGGCGAGGACTCACCCATCACGCGGGCAATCGCCAGCATGATGCCGGTGACAATGCCGGACAGGGCGGTAGGCAGAACGATACGGGCGATGGTCTTCCACTTTGGTACACCGAGCGCGTAGGACGCCTCACGCAAGTCCATTGGGACCACGCGCAGCATCTCTTCGGTATTGCGCACCACAATCGGAATCATCAGCAGTACCAGGGACAGCGCCACGGCGAAGCCAGAGCGGCCGAAACCGAAGAGGGTAATCCACATGGCGAAGATGAACAGGGCTGCGACGATGGAAGGCACACCGGACAGGATGTCCACCATGAAGGTAGTGATGCGGCCAAGCCATCCACCCTTGGAGTACTCCACCAGGTAAATAGCGGTGAAGATGCCGATGGGAATGGAGATGACGGAAGCCAAAATGGTTTGCACGAAAGTACCCACGATTGCGTGGGCAGCACCGCCGCCAGCCGAGCTATTCATGATGCCGCGCTGGGAGGCGGTCCACCACTCAGGGTTGAGGATTACGCCACTACCGCGGGCGATGAGTTCCCACAGAACCCACACCAGCGGGACCATAGCCAAAATCATTGCGCCCCAGACCACTGCAGTGGCGATGTTATTGGTCATCTTGCGGGAGCCGGAGATGTCCAGGAATGTCGCGCCGCCTTGGGAGGCAGGCTTGGCATTAGTTGTCGTAGTCATTGATCCTCCCCTCCTTACTTCTTCTTCACGATGGCGCGGGCAATTGCGTTGACCACGAAGGTCAGCAAGAACAGCATGAGGCCGGCGGCGATGTAGGCACCAGCGCGCATCTCGTTACCGAACTCGGCAGATGCCAGGGCGATGGCCGTGGCGAAGGTCGTGCCGCCATCGAAAAGCGAGAAGCGGAAGTCAATCAGCGGGGAGACGACCATGTACAGCGCCATGGTCTCACCCAGCGCACGGCCCAGGCCGAGCATGGAGCCTGCGATATAGCCGGACATGCCGAATGGCAGCACGGTCATGCGGATAACTTCCCAACGGGTAGCGCCCAGCGCCAGGGCGGATTCCACCTGGCCTGGAGGGGTCTGCACGAAGACCTCGCGGGCGGTGGCCGCGATGATCGGCAGAATCATCACGGCGAGCACGATGCCACCGGTAAACAAGTTGCGGCCGGTAGCAAAAGAGGGCGAGTTATCGAAGACATGGAAGAGGAAGAAGCCGCCGGCCCAAGACTCCATCCAGGAGTAGAAGCCGGATAGCGCCGGGCCGAGAACCTGCCAGCCCCACAGACCATAAACAATGGAAGGAACCGCAGCGAGCATGTCCACCAGGAAGCCGAGAGGTTTGACCAAGCGGGCAGGCGCGTAGTTGGACAGGAAGATGGCAATGGCCAGGGCCACCGGCATAGCCAGCAGGAGGGCGAAGACGGAGATAAGGACGGTGGTACCGAACATGGTCGGGATACCGAACTTCATCGCAGAAGTATCGGTGGTCTCCCAACGGCCACCATAGGTAAAGAAACCCAAGATGCCGCCGTCGTTGACTCCCAGGGCGGGAACTGCACGCCACAGCAGGAAGGCGGCAATAGCCGCAATCATGACGGTAATAAGTGTTGCCGAAGCAGTGGACAGGAACTCAAAGACACGATCGCCTGGGCGCTTTACGCCGCTATTGGAACTGGTGGTAGCTACTTCTTCGTGTCCGCTGGTGGAGACTCGCTCGGCAGCGGTGGTATTCGCGTCCGCCTGCTCTGGAGCCGTGGTGAGATTATTGTCTGCCATGAGACTGTTAATCCTTTTCAGCGTTGAAAATGGAAAATATCGTTACATACCTGCGCCCCCAAAGCGCGAATCGTGTGCGGCAGTGGGGGCGGGAGGTATTAAGCTTTTACAGCTTTAGCGCTTACTGCAAAGCGTCAACAGCAGCCTTCAGCTTGTCCAGGTGAGCACCCTCAACCGGGATGAAGCCTTGCTCAGCCAGCTGGTCGTCCTGGTGATCCAGGACGGTGGTGAAGAAGGACTTGACCAGCTTGGAGGTCTCCTCATCGTAGCCCTTGGAGCAGACGATGTTGTAGGTGGTCAGGATGAGCGGGTATGCACCCTCGTTATCGGAGGAGAACAGTGCCTCAGAGTCAACAACCATGTTGTGCTCGGAGTCGGTCTTCTTGAACTCCAGGTTTTCCAAAGCCTTGTTGACGGACTCGGTGGAGAGCTCAACTGGGCCGTGGCCGAAGTCAATCTTGGCCTTCTTAACGCCCTCGCCTTCCTTCTGGTCTGCAAAGCCAGCCTCGACGTAGGTGATAGCACCGTCGATGCTTGCAACCTGGTCAGCAACGCCGGAGGAACCGTTAGCGCCCTCACCAACAGAATCCGGGAACTGCTTGCCCTCGGAGTCCCAGTCGCCCGTAGCGGCCTTCAGGAACTTCTGGAAGTTTGCGGAGGTACCGGACTCGTCGGAACGGAAGATGACGGTGATGTCCTTGTCCGGCAGGTCGGTGCCCTCGTTGTCAGCGGCGATAGCCTTGTCGTTCCACTTCTTGATTTCGCCCTTGAAGATCTTGCCCAGGGTCTTGGTGGAAAGGTTGATCTCGGTGTCACCCAGGTTGTAGGCGATTGCAACCGGGCCGATGGTGGTTGGCAGATGCCATGCCTCGTTGCCGTCGCAACGCTTAGCGGCAGCCTCGACCTCGCCCTCGTCTTCCTTCAGGGCGGAGTCAGAACCAGCGAAGTCAGCCTGACCGTTGGTGAAGGCCTCAACGCCGGCGCCGGAACCGGAAGCATTGTAGGACAGGGAAGCGTCTGGGTGATCCTCGGAGAACGCGGTTTGGAAGTAAGACATTGCGTTCTGCTGGGAGGATGCACCGTCGCCGACGAGCTCGCCGGAGACGTCCTCGCCGCCAGCGGAATCGGAGGAGGAGCCAGACTCCTCAGAGCAAGCTACGAGAGCGGTAGAGGTTGCGGCTACGATGCCGAAGATTGCGGCGGTGCGCTTGAAGTTGCGAATCACGGGAAAACCCTTTCCGGTGCAGATCAGAGATTGATTGTCCGAGGAAACCGCATCTCCTAGAGAGATATTTCCCGCATCCCGCTTCGCTTTCTGGGGCGAGATGCAGGTGCGCAGGTGCGGTTAACTCACAAGGTGTAAAGCTATCCGCAGGATCTGACCAAAAGGGTGCCAATAGGTGAACACTGAGTGAACAAACACGGCTCACCCCATGACTTTAATCACATACACCCCATACGACGTGTTCTTCATCAACTTTAAAGCCCAGGCGCTCATATGCTTTCAGCGCCGGATCATTGTCCGCTTCCACATAAAGAATTACCCGCTGAGCACCCTTTTCCACCATGCGACGCAGACCAATCTGCAGCAGCGGTCCACCCAATTTCTTGCCGCGATAGTCCGCAGCCAAGCCCACCACGTAGACCTCACCGAATCCCGGGGCTTCCTCCGCATGCCATTTGGTCCAGTGGAAGCCGGCTAGGACCGGATCTCCTGCCGTATCCCACAAGAAGAGCAGGTCAGCGGGATCAAACCAATCCGCCTCCATGCCGCGGTGCAGGCGATCTATATCCCAGCCACCTTGCTCAGGGTGCCAGGAAAAAGCCTCATTATTTGCCTTGAGCCACTGCTCCTCCACAAACTCCTGCCCCCATTTTGCTACCGACTCGGAGTAATTGAGCGCCGTCAAAGGCACGTCCTCGGGACGGGCGACAGCAGCGAGCTCTTCTCCCCCAATACCCATAACCACTAGCTTACGGGTGACCTGCAGACCTCGGGAGTGTGCCAGGGCCTGTGCGGCCGGCAGGTTCCCGTGGGCCCAGGCCTGGAGATTGGGGGTTTCCGCGGCGGCGTCGTAAAGCAAAGCCCCATAGCCCTGTCCGCGGAAATCTGGGGCGATAAATAGCTCGGCGGTGGAACCATCCAGCCCAGCCACGCCGCACGGCTTCTTATCTACCCACGCCACCAAGTGGCGATGCTGCAGGCGGGAATCAGTGAGGCCATTAAGGAACTGCTCTGAAAGGGGCGCCATTCCATCCACACGTTCGGCCTGCTCAGCAAGCTCTTCTAGGCGGCTCGCCAGCTCCGGGGAGTCCGGCAGGTTTTCTTCCGTGATACTAAAGGCATTGCTAGTCATAGACCCCAGAATACGTAGGGTAAGAATGAAGGGGTGAGTGTTCTAAGAATTGACCGGCGCATCGTACACATCCTCCTCGTGGTGTGCGTATTCATTGCGGCCTGGGTGGCGGATGCCTGCGTGGCTATGCACACGGAACACAAGGTGGCACAGGCCGTAAAAGCCAATTCACGGCTGGAAAATACGCCAGATGTCTTTATCGGTGGCACCCCCTACGTGTGGGCTGCGGCCTCGAAGGAAATTCCCTATTTGGAGGTCAAGGCGCTCGACGTGGAGGTGCCCAAGCTGGGAATGGTCAATGCTTCGACCGTACTGCGCGATATTACGGTGACCCCAGAACAAGTAATGAACGGCGATATTGAGGGCGCGCCTGTTTCTACCTACTCGCGCGGCATTTCCTTAGACGGGGTGGCGTTGGGCCGCCTGCTGGGAATTACCGATCTATCCATTGCCAACCCAGACGATATCTCCCCTTCCGGTGGCACCTCCGCGGAAGCTGAGCTGACAGGCACCCTGCCTGGCGATACTCACAAGTCCACCGCCAAAGTCACCCTCCGCTTAGTCGGGCCGGAGTTTCGCATGCAGGTCTATGACACCGATGACGAGCGCCTGCAAAAGGCCTTTTCCCTCAACTTTGATACTCGCCAGCTTCCGCTTCCGGCCCAGGCTACCGCAGTAAAAATGCAGGGCGGCACCATCTCCTTCGAAATACAGCGCCGCAATATCAAGGTGCAGCTGGCCCAACTCTCTCCTCTGGAGATTGAAGGCTCGGAGCAAAAGGCCGTGGAAGAGGCAGAAAAGAAAGCCGCCGACACCAAGCACCGGGTGGGACCTGCGCCGCAGGCTAGCGCAGGCGGATAAAGTCCCGGAGCACTTCCTTCATCGTGCGCTTATGGACTTCTCTCCTATCCTGCGGGGCGAATACCTCGATGGCTTCCTTTACGGAGGCTAAGGTAACGGCATCGAAGCGCCCCTCAGATTCCCCGTCGGCCTGGAAGCGCTGCGGTTCGCGGCAGACCAGTTCGACGCGCATGGCATCGTCGAAGGCCACGGTCTTTTCTTTGGTGAGCTTATTGAGCCATCCACGTTTATCGGCACCAAAGAGGTGCAGCAGGCCGACGACGCCGCCAAGTCCGCTAAACTCCTCCAGGCCAAAAAGAGCAAGGCCCTCATCAAAAGAATTGCGCGGATTGGTCACAACCGGCAGAGGGCCTAGGAAGGTCCACGGGTTGGTATTGGAGGTAAACATGAGCGGCACATCGTCTTTGCGCAGCTGCTCGCCGATGCTGGATTCGGCCTTAACCGCAATATGCGGTGGATTCTTCCGCGCGCGGCTCCACGCCCGAATGGCAACATTGAGATAGTGCAGTGGAGTGGCAGAAAATCCTTGCTCGCGCGCTCGGTCCACGCGCGCCAAAACATCCGCATCCAAGCCGAAGCCGGCATTGACGGCAAACCAGCGATCGTTCCACGTGCCCAGGTAAATGGTGCGACGGAGGTTGCGCTCCAGCATGCGCGCCAATACGTGAGTGGCTTCCACCGGAGTGTTGGGAAAACCTAGAGCGCGCACGAAAACATTGGCAGACCCGGTAGGAATTACGGCCAACGCGGGGATGGAGTGGGGGTCGGGGCGCTGCCCATCGGCCGGGCCGAGGAGCCCGTTGACTACCTCGTTGACGGTCCCATCTCCGCCTACAGCGATAATGACGTCATAGTCATCCCTGGTCATTCCCTTGACCATCTCTTCGGCGTGGCCGGGGTGGTGCGTAAATTGCACCTTCAGGCGCAGCCCCTCCACCGCTTGTAGGCAAGGAACGATTTGGCGGAAAAGGGCGTTGGTTTGTGAGGTCGAGTTGGGATTCGAGATCATCAATGCATGCACGAGGCCCAAGTCTAGTAGTTAAATAGGCGGGTTCACGACTAGGCTGGACGCCCATGAGCGAAAATAAAAATGAAACCACTCCCGAAAACATCGAAACCACCGCGGCTTCCCACCCGGAAAATGATCCGGGAAAGCTCAACGGCAACGATGCCGTGAACCAGGCCGCCGAGCAGTGGAAAGACGCCGCTAGCCGCAATATCCCCGCTCTCGAGCTGGGCGATACCCCGGTACCGGACGATACCGCTAACCTGCGCCAGGGCCCATCGCTGCACGACGGCCTGCTAGGACTGCTCCCCCTCGTGGGCGTCTGGCAAGGCGAGGGCCAGGCACACGATACGCAGGGCCAGGAATATACCTTTGGCCAGCAGCTGGTCATCGCCCACGATGGCGAGAATTACCTCACGTTTAGCTCCCGTACCTGGAAGATTGATACCGAGGGCAAGCCGGAAGGCCCCTCCGTGCGCGAGACCGGCTTCTGGCGCATTTCTGAAAAGGATGAAATCGAGGTCACTTACACCTCTTCCAACGGCATTGTGGAAATCTTCTACGGCGAGCCGTTCAATGACCGCGCATGGCAGCTGGAGTCCGCCTCCACCATGGTCACCGAAACCGGACCGAAAAACCTGGGGCCGGGCAAGCGCATGTACGGCCTGATGCCCAATAACAACCTGGGCTGGGTAGACGAGCGCATGGTTGATGGGGAAATGCGCCCCTACATGTCCGCGGAGCTCACCCGTATCGCTGGCTAGTCCCCCAGCGCTTTATCAATAAGGTCTCGAATGACGTCCACGTTATCCGGGGCCTTTAATTTTTTGCCATTAAGCCGGGTGACCCGGGCGGCAACGCGCACCGAGGACACCAGCCACACTGAGTCCGCCTTTTCCAGATACTCCACGGTGAGCGGCTTGGCTTTGCAGCGATAGCCCTCCTTAGTGGCGTGGGCGAAAAGGGCCGCCTGCGTGGTTCCGGGAAGGATGCCGCGGCCGGCGGCGGTGCG
This sequence comes from Corynebacterium sp. KPL4035, assembly GCF_037908325.1. NCBI lineage: Bacteria > Bacillati > Actinomycetota > Actinomycetes > Mycobacteriales > Corynebacteriaceae > Corynebacterium > Corynebacterium sp. KPL4035. Next base: position 17,693 of record NZ_JBBMGF010000005.1, read on the forward strand.
CAGTTTCTCTCCCTTGACGGCCACCACGGTCGAGGTTGCGCCCTCGAGGATTTCTCCGGTGTCCGGATCGGTGAGGATGAGATCCTCAAAGCCCTTCTCTCGCGCCATGCGCAGCATCGCCATCGTGGCCGCATAGTTGAGCGTCTTGGCGGGTAATTCCTCAGCTACGTGCCACAGGCGCGGGCTGGTCATTACGGCTACGCCGTGCGCGCGCTGTTCTAGGACCCTTTCCTCGATGGGCTGCACCACGACCCAAGCGCTCGGCCGCCCCGTGGAGGCGCGTCCGCGGGTATAGGTCCAGGTGCATTTAGCATCCCCTGTCTCTTCCCCGCAGAAATCCGCAATTGCAAGGCGCGTGGCTTCTTCCCACTTCTCCATGGGTGGTTCCGGCAGATTCATGGTGCGCGCCGAATCGCAGAAGCGTTGCGCGTGCCGCTGCAGGTTAGCGGCTTTTCCTCCGCGTACGAGCAGGGATTCAAAGATGCCATCACCGCGGGTGACCGCGGCATCATCCGCATAGACGAGAGGCAGCGTGGGCATATGCCTGCGTACCGACCCTCCAAAGGGCTCCACAACGTAGATGACCGGCTCTTTTCGCGGCGAGAACTTCATAGTTTTGATTATGCCCTACCATCGGTAGTTGTGAGTTATTCTTCGCCTCTTTTGCAGCGCGCCGGTGCCGCAGAGCACCAGGACGCGACCGTACTCGATGCCCAGGGCGTGGCCTGGCACTATGGCAATCCGCTGGGTGAGCAACGGGCTGCCGATGGCGGCACCATAGTCATCGACCGCTCCCAACGCCGCGTCATCCGTGTCAGCGGCAAGGACGCCGCCGAGTTTCTTAATAATTTGCTTTCGCAAAAGCTGGATACCGCCCCCGTGGGCTTTAGCGCCGGTGCCCTTGACCTAGACATCCAAGGACATATCCTCCACCACATGGATATCGTCCGCACCGAAGACGCCTTTCTTATCGACGTCCCTGCGGCCCAATTCGACTCCCTTTTCAAGTTCCTCACCATGATGGTCTTTTGGTCCGAGGTCACCGTAGAGGAAGCCGATATCGCCATCCTCACTCTCCTGGGTGAGACCGATATTGCGCCCCCACCCATGGTGGAGTTTTCCCGCCAGGTTCAGTGGACCGGAATCAATCGCGTTGACCTGGGAGTTCCGCGCGAATCCTTGGTTGAGGCAACGAAGCTCTTGGAGGAATCCGGCGCGCGACTGGCCGGGCTTATGGCGTTTACCGCCGAGCGTGTGCGGGCCCGTGAGCCGGAGCTGGCAGCGGATCTAGATAATAAATCCATCCCCCACGAGGTACCGCAGTGGATTAGCCGTAGCGCAGATAATCCGGCCCACGTCCACCTCAATAAGGGCTGTTACCGCGGTCAGGAAACGGTAGCGCGCGTGGAAAACCTCGGCCGCTCTCCTCGCCTATTGGTGCAGCTACACCTCGACGGCTCAGCCCCGCAACGGCCGAATGTGGGCGATGACATTACTTTCAATGGACGTAAGGTAGGCCGCATCGGCACGATCGTGGATGACTGCGATTTTGGCCCCATTGCCCTAGGCCTCGTGAAGCGCTCTGCGCTGGACGCCGGCACCCTAGAGGTGGGCGATACGGCGGCTTCAATTGATCCTTCTTCCATCCCCGAAGATGAGGGCCCCAAGGCCGGACGTGAGGCGGTAAACCGGCTGCGCGGACGTTAGATCTCCCACTAGCTAGGGGGCGGTGCGGAATTTTTTCGTCACACAGGCTATTGTGTCTTACAGGAAGATACTCAATAGACAAGTCGATGGGGCGCCCAAGAATCCCTGGCGCGCCCTACTAACCCAAGGGGGTCATGCACATGGGACGCGGACGCGCAAAGGCAAAGCAGACCAAAGTTGCACGCCAGCTCAAGTACAACTCACCCGAGATGGATATCGAGTCCCTACAGCGGGAACTCGCCGCACAGCAAGAGGGTGACTCCCGCGATTATGAAGAGGATGACCCATACGCCGACTACGTCGATGAATGGGATGACGACCGCGACGAACGCTAATCTTCCGCTCGCCGCTGGATAGTTCAAGGGCCCTAGGATTTCCTAGGGCCCTTCCTCATGCCCTCCCTTGGCAGGGCAAGGCACTTTTAGAAATTTGGGTGCTCGCCGTGCATGAGCACGCGCGGCTCTTCGCCAGACGCGGAGCGAACGGTGCCCAACTCCCAGGCATCGATGTGGCGCGCGGTAAGCATTGCTAGGGCGCGGTCGCGGTCTTCAGGGTTGACCACGGCAATCATGCCCACGCCCATATTGAAGGTCTTCTCCATCTCAGCCAGCTCCACCTTGCCCACTGAGGAAATGAGCTTGAAGATCTGACCCGGAGTCCACGATGCGCGGTTAATATCGGCGGCTAGGCCTTCCGGGATGACGCGCTCAAGGTTGCCGGCCAGCCCACCGCCGGTGACGTGGCAGAAGGTGGATACAGAGCACTCACTGGCCAAAGCCAGGCAGTCCTTGGCGTAGATGCGGGTAGGCTCCAGCAGTTCCTCTCCGAGGGGACGGCCGAGTTCCTCCACGTGGCCGTCGAGAGGCATGCCAGCCTGCTCCAAAAGGACGTGGCGGGCCAAAGAGTAGCCATTGGAGTGCAAGCCGGAAGACCCCATGGCGATGAGCACGTCGCCATCACGGACCTTATCGGGGCCGAGCACGCCATCAGCCTCCACGACGCCTACCGCGGTGGCGGAAACATCGTATTCATTTTCTTCCATCATGCCGGGGTGCTCGGCGGTCTCGCCGCCCAATAGCGCGGCACCGGCCTGCACACACCCCTCGGCGATGCCCTTGACTACCTCGGCCACCTTTTCCGGCACGACCTTGCCCACGGCAATATAGTCCTGCAAGAAAAGCGGCTCCGCACCGCAGACGACGAGATCATCGACGCACATGGCGACCAAGTCGATGCCGATGGTGTCGTGCTTGTCCATGGCCTGGGCCACGGCCAGCTTGGTGCCAACGCCATCGGAACCCGCGGCCAAGATGGGCTCCTTATAATCGCCGAGCTTAAACAGGCCGGCAAAGCCGCCGAGGCCGCCAAGGACCTCGGGGCGGGTGGCGCGCTTAGCGTGCGGGGCGAAGAGCTCAACGGCGCGGTCGCCCTCTTCGATGCTGACGCCGGCTGCGGCGTAGGTATTGTCACTCATGGTTTCAAAAGTCCTTTGTTATTTGGTGCCGAGCAGGGTGCGCACGGCGTCTGCATTGGAGTTTCCGGCGGGCAGGCCGAGGGGGTACTCGCCCGTGAAGCAGGCGGTGCACAGCTCGGAACGGGGCTGCTCGGTGGCGGCCACCATCTCTTCAACGGAGACAAAGCCCAGGGAATCGGCGCCGATGGTGTCGCAGATAGTGGCGCAGACGGTTTCCGGATCGTCGGAGGGGCTGGCATTGGCAATCAGCTCGCCTGGGGAGGCGAAGTCAATGCCGTAGAAGCACGGCCACTTCACCGGTGGGGAGGCGATGCGCACGTGCACCTCGGCGGCACCGGCCTCGCGCAGCATGCGAATGAGCGCGCGCTGGGTATTTCCGCGCACGATGGAATCATCCACCACGACCAGCTTCTTGCCGTTGATGACCTCGCGCAGCGGGTTGAGTTTCAAGCGGATGCCCAACTGGCGCAGGGTCTGAGTCGGCTGGATAAAGGTGCGGCCCACGTAGGCGTTTTTGACCAAACCGTGAGCGAAGGTAATGCCAGATTCGCGGGCGTAGCCCACGGCGGCGGGGTTTCCGGATTCCGGGACCGGGATGACGAGGTCCGCACCCTCTGCGGGGTACTCGCGGGCTAGGCGGCGCCCGATGTCCACGCGGGAGGCATTCACGGAGCGACCCTTGATATCGCTATCCGGACGAGCCAGATAGACGTATTCGAAGACGCAGCCGTGACGCTTGGCCGGCGCGAAGTTTACGGAGCGGATGCCAGCCTCATCGATGGCGACGAGTTCACCAGGCTCAATCTCGCGGATGAACTGGGCGCCGCAGATATCGAGCGCACAGGTTTCGGAGGCCACGACCCAGCCCTTGGCCAGGCGGCCAAGGACAAGCGGGCGCACACCGTGCGGGTCACGGGCGGCGTACATGGTGTGCCCGTCAGTAAAGGTCAAGCAGAACGCGCCCTTAACGCGCGGCAGCAGATCGCGGGCGGAGTCAAAGACGGAGGTGTCTTCATCCACGCCGTCGGCAAGCAGTATGGACAAGCACATGGAGTCAGAAACGGATTCCTCATGCGGCTTGATGAGGCCGCGTTGCACGGCCTCCTCGCGCAGCTCCAGATAGTTGACCAGATTGCCATTGTGCCCAAGGGCAATATCTACCCCGGTGGAGGAGGTAGAAAACATGGGCTGCACGTTGGACCATTCCTTGCCGCCGGCGGTGGAATAGCGCGTGTGCCCCACCGCTACGTTTCCTTGGAGGGCAGACAGGGTGGATTCATCAAAGATATTGGCCACCAGGCCCATGTCTTTGAATACGACGATGCGGTCATCATCGCCCACCGCGATGCCGGCGGCCTCCTGGCCACGGTGTTGCAGGGCGAAGAGCCCGAAGTAGGTCAGCTTGGAGACTTCCTCCCCGGGAGCCCAAACGCCGTAGACGCCGCATTCTTCGCGGGGCTCCTGCTCGTTGTGATCGTCAAGATTGGTGATACTAGGAGTATGTACTTCTACCACGGCGTTTATATTAGCCTGTCGCGCCGCCGGAAACTAACGGAATGAGCGGCAACCACTGCGCGATTTCGCCCGCGCGGGAGCCGGAAGCATCCACGCTACCAGTGCCTACGGCCTCTTCCCAGTCCGCCAATCCGGTGGCAAGGCGCAGCCAGGTTTCCGGATCAGTCTCCACCACATTGGGTGGGGTGCCGCGGGTATGGCGGGGTCCCTCAATGCATTGCACCGCAACAAATGGGGGTACGCGCAGCTCCACGGAGTGACCCGGCGCGTCGGCTTCGAGGGTGCGAGCGGTGCGCCGGACGGCGTCGGCAAGCAGGGTCCTACCTGGCTTATCATGCTCCGCCGGGGCGGCAATCCAGTCTTTGATGGCCATGACGGCCGCGCGGGTGGCAGCGGGATCGACGGGCTTTTTCATAGCTACATCATAACTACTGTTATCTTGTTGTTTATGTCACCTACGCCTTCCGTTGCGGAAAATCAGAAATCGCCGGCGCTGACGCTGCGCTTTATGGCATCGCCAACCGACGTCACCATGGCCGGCGCCCCCGGCATCAGCGGCGGACGCGTCCTGGAATGGATTGATAAGGCCGCCTATGCCTGCGCCGTGCAGTGGTCCGGCCAATACTGCGTGACCGCATACGTGGGCCATATCCATTTCACTCGGCCGATCCCCTCCGGGCACATCGTGGAGGTACGCTCGCGCATCGCCATGACCGGCCGGTCTTCCATGCACATCGTCAATGAGGTGCTTTCGGCTGACCCGCGCGAAGGCATCTTCACTCGCGCCTGCGATTGCCTGGTCATCTTCGTAGCCAAGGACCCTGCCACTGGCAAGTCCACCCCAGTTCCGCCCTTCGTGCCGGAAACCGATGAACAGTGCCGCGTAGAAGAAGCAGCCAAGTCCCGCATTGAGCTGCGCAAGGCCATCGAGGCGGAGATGGAAGAGCAAACCTATGACGGGCCTTCCGATGCCCCGCGCATGGTCAACCGCTTCCTAGCCAAGCCCACCGACGTCAACTGGGGCGGCAAGGTCCACGGCGGCACCGCCATGCAATGGATCGATGAGGCCGGTGCGGCCTGCACCATGGAGTGGTCCGCCGAGCGCACCGTAGCTGTCTATGCCGGTGGCATCCGCTTCTACCGCCCGATTTCCATCGGCGACCTCATCGAGGTCGACGCCCGCATGATGCGTACCGATACCCGCTCGATGCAGATGTCCATCCACGTCCGCTCCGGCAACCCCCGCGGCGGCCGTGAGCACTTGCAAACCGCCATCCATGCCACCGTGGCCTATATCGCCCTCGATCATGATGGTCAGCCACAGGTGGCCCGCCCCTTCCATCCGCATACCGAGGAAGATAAGCGCTTGGCCGAGCACGCCACCGTGCTGCGCGAGCTACGCGCCAAGTACTCGCCAAAACCTTTGGTGGTGGCGCCGACAAATCAGCACATCGATTAACTGCTCTCCCCTCGTTTCGGTGTTAATAAGTCCATAGTGGGCGGCGAACACGCCTTCTTTCTGCTTTAGATGGACTTATACGCAGACGACGTTTCCTGCCGTCTGCTCTTATATCCACACAGAAACGAGGGAATATGCACACCCCAACTTTGCGCCGGTCGGTACGCACCGGCCTTGCCCTGATAGCTTCGGCCTGCCTCTTGGCGTCCTGCCAGAATCCGGATAACCGCCCAGCGGACGAAACTTCGGCCACCACACCCGAGTCTTCCGCCTCGCACAGCCCCACCAGTTCTGAGCCCGCGACCACAGAAGCAACCGAAACCTCCGCCACGGAAAGCGAGGGCCCACGCGCCACCGCCGAGGGACACGTGGTGGTCCTTTCTACCGGCGGCACTATCGCCAGTACACACGATAAGACTGGCGCGGTGGTGCCTACCGTTACTGGCTCCAAGTTGGTGGAACCGCTTTCTGACACCTTTGATAACAACAAACTCACGTTAGAGGTCAAAGACATTGCTAAGCTGGATTCTTCCGCGATGACCTTGGACGATACCGATAGCATTATCACGGCCGTAAACAAGGAACTGCGTCGCGATGATGTCGATGGTGTTGTGGTAACCCATGGCACCGATTCCATGGAAGAGACCGCCATCGCTGTCGATACCTTCCAAGACAGTGAGAAGCCGGTGGCCTTAACCGGTGCAATGCGCCCCTTTGATGATCCGAATCCAGATGGCCCGGATAACTTGGCGCTCGCGGTGAAGACCGTCACCGATCCCGCCAATAGGGGCCGCGGCACGTTTATCGCCTTTGCGGATCAGGTCATTCCTGCCCGCGGCGCTTTCAAGTCCGATACGTCCAAAGCCGATGGCTTTGCCAATAACAATGGCGAGAAGCAGCCTCAGCGCCCGAAGGCTCTGAAGTTTAAGCCACTGGGCAATACCCGCGTCGATATTATCGCCGCCTACCCCGGCGCGCCGGCTGATCTCATCCAGCGTTCCTTGGACAGCGGCGCCGAAGGCATCGTCATTGAGGGCATGGGCGCCGGCAATATTGGCGACGAGCTAGCCCAGGCTGCTCAGGCCGCGGCCAAGAAGGTTCCGGTGGTGCTCACCACCCGCGTGGATCACGGCCCAGTGGAGGGAATCTACGGCGGGGCCGGTGGCGGTGCCACGCTTGCCGACGCCGGCGTTATCTCCTCTGGCACCCTGCGCGCTCCCCAAGCCCGTATGCTGCTTGCCGCCGCGATTACGACCGATACCGATCCCGCGGAGCTTTTCCCTGACGCTGACTAAGCAGCGCCTTGGACTACGACCATCCACACCGCCACGAGGTGCACCACCGCGGCCGCGATGGTCGCGGTGTGGAAGTGCTCATGGTAGCCGTAGTAGCGCGCATTGCGCCCGGGCCATTTAAAGCCATAGACCAGGGCACCTAGCGAGTACACCACGCCGCCGGCAAAGAGCAGCCAGATCACCGCGGCCCCCGCCTGCGTCCACAGTGTGGGCAGAAGCGGCAGCACCAGCCATCCCAGCGCTAGGTAGACCACCACGTCTAACCAGCGCGGATGACTAATCCATACCAGGTTCAAAATCACGCCAAGAATCGCCCCTGCCCAGGCAACGCCTAGCATCCATGCCGCTTGCACCGGCGATAACACGATGAGGCACAGCGGCGTATATGTCGCGGCAATAAATACCGAGATGGTCGCGTGGTCCGCTCGCCGCCACCACTGCACCGCACGCGCGCTCGCCCACGGGTAGCGGTGATAGAGCGCTGAGACACCAAAAAGCCCCACCAGCCCCACGCCGTAGACAGTCACGCCAAGCCCTTGCCACCAGTGCAGCGTCATCCATGCATAGGTAATGAGCACGGTGGAGGCAATCACCGACAATAGCGCCGCTATTGCATGCCCCCAACCATGGCTAAGCGGCCTCGGGCCACGATCTGCCATCCAATAGGTTCGCTGGACAAGACCCGGCCCCGGCGCGCTATCTGCATGCATCTGTGCCACGAGGTACTTCCCTTCTGCTAGCCGCAACCAACCCCAATAAGAAACTTACGATACCGTAAGTCTACGGGCGTGGCCGGAGGGCTTCAAGGAAAATCGCCTCAAATGCTGCTAACTTTCCGCAGCCGAGCCTTCCTCTACCAGCCCATCAACAATGCGCACCGTCTCCATCGCCACGCGAGTAACCTTGCCAATTAGGTCCACGATGTAGCGCGGATTGCCCACCTCATCGGCCCAATCATTCGGGTCATTGACAATGCCGGAGGCCTTATCTTTTTTGACCTGGTAACGGTCAATCAACCACGCCACCGCTGAGCGCGAACCCAGCATGTACTCATCTGCCTCCGCAGGAATGCCAGCGATAGTCACGCGTTTGTTGTAGATCAACTTCGTCACGTCATTGACATTCTTGCCCGTCTCCGCGTCCTTGCGCTTGGCCCACTTCATCTTGAGCACGCGCCACGTCTCACGGTCGGACTCATCACCCTTGACCTGAATATCCAGCGGCCACGGCTCCACGGATTCATAGTTCACGTGCAAGTCCATTAGCTCTTTGCCCGCCGCAGCAAACTTGTCGAACTCCGCACGCGACGACGGCGTCTCAATATGCGGCAGCATCTTCTTCAAATCCGCCGCATACTTCGTGCGATAACCAGGATCATGCAGCTTGCCGTAGACAAAGTGGAAGATGTCGTCACCCGTGACATCAGCGCCCAACGCCTCCCGATACAGCGCCTTAATCTCATCAGTGATGTTGTCCACGCGCACGTACCCATCAACAACCTCACCGACCTTGCCATAGATGCTGGATTCGCTCTGCTTGACGACGTCCCCCTCACTAAACAGTCCTCCGTCGTCGGCCTCGACGGCGGACCAGGTGAAGCGGGGAAAGAATTGACTCGCAGTGAACACGTTCAAATCCGGAAGCAGAGTTGTTGCCAACAGACTGCCCGCAACGTTTGGATAAGGTCCGGCGATTGAGAACCCGATGTTGCTGTGTATTGGAGTCGGAAACATTGACGGCAATCGCCCCAACCGATCATTGTATTCTGAAGAATAATAGACATACTCTTTTGAATAAGGGCGGTATTGAGCAATACGTATGGACTGAGCTGAAAACCTCATCTGCGCTGCTCGGCGTTTCATTGCATCAAATTTCGAGGACCACTTTATGTTTTTTGATCAAAGGAACTTTCGTCAACAGCTTCATTGAATGCAATCATTGATGTATACACATTACGGCTAAGCTTCGCTCTAGAAAATTGATAAGCCCAAGCATCCCGGTTAGTTTTCAGGCCTGCCGAAAATTCATTGAAAAATTTGGTTGAGCCATTCTTCCTCTCACCAATAACCGGCCACCCTTCGAACTCTTCAGAGCGCTGGTTTAGCCAGTCACCTTCTTTGTTTGGTGTAATGGATCGCCAGTCAGTGGTTTCAATTGAGGAAGATTCGACGATACTAAGCTTCTCCTCGGCGGTGAGATAGTCGCCGATGTCACGGTAGTGCAGCGCGAAACCTGACTTTGTTGGATCTTTAACACAGACCGTTATAGCTACAGTACTGCGGGAACCAGATCCGAAGACTTTGCCGCCTTCCTTTCGTGATTGCTCACCTGCGGTACGTTGATTCCCTCGAAGGTTAACGACATAAAGGTCAGTGAAGTCCTCAGCCATCGATAAGCGCACACCGTCGCCAGTGTTGCCGTCTATCCATCCGCCATTGGACACGAAGGCTACTACGCCCTGGTCGCCGATGCGGTCGGTGGCCCACCTAAAAGCGCGCAGGTACGAGTCATACAAGGAGTTCTTCAACTGGGCCGTAGACTTCTCCGCGTAGGTTTCCGCAATGCGCTTATCCAGGCTCGGGTATTTCTGGTTGGCGTTCAGGTCATTAGCGGACTTCTGTCCTGCTGAATACGGCGGGTTTCCAATTACTACGTTGATGGGCGCATTCTTTTGGCGCTCAATGGTGGCGTTGTTTTCGCGGAAGACGTTAAGGTCCGGAATGTCGCCTTCCTCGTGGATTTGGAAGGTATCCGCTAGAGCGATGTTGGTAAAGGGTACGTAATCCGGAATTGGTTCCCCGTTGCGCTGCGCGGCTTCCTCGCGCAGGGCGTTATAGGTGGTCTCAATGTTGACGGCGGAGACGTAGTAGGCCAGCAGCATGATCTCGGTGGCAAAAAGCTCGTTGGCATACTTACGGGCAAGGTCCTCCGGCTTGATGAGGCCCGATTGCAGCAAGCGGACCATAAACGTCGAAGTACCTGCGAAGGGATCGAGGATGCTTACGCCTTCATCGCTCAGGCCCCTACCAAAGTGCTTCTGGGAGACCTCATCGGCCGCGCGCAGGATGAAGTCCACGATTTCGACTGGGGTGTAGACGATGCCGAGCGCCTCAGCTTGTTTCTTGAAGGCCTTGCGGAAGAAACGCTCGTACAGCTCCTTAATCACCTGTTGCTTACCGGACGCGGAGGTCACCTCAGAGGCGCGGACGCGTACGGACTCGTAAAACTTCTCCAGGGATTCGGTCTCGGTATCAAGGTTCGCTTTGGACAAGGCGTTGACCATCTTCTCCATGACCTGAGCCACGGGGTTATGGGTGATGAAGTCATGGTTTTCAAACAATGCGTTAAATACCGGTGCGGTGATGAGATGCTGAGAGAGCATCGAGATGGCATCGTCGTCGGTGATGCCATCGTTGAGGTTATTGCGCAGGCCTTCGACAAAGCTGTCGAATTCTGTGCGCAGGCTTCCATCGGCGCCATCGAGTAGCGTCTTGATGCGGGTGATCTGGTTCTCCGCGATGGTGGCCACGTCATCGGCCCAATCTTCCCAGTAGGTGCGGGTGCCCACCTTATCCACCAACTTGGTATAGATAGCCTCTTGCCATTGCTCTAACGAGAACAATGCAATCTGCTGCGTCATGGCCGTAGAATCGTCGAATGCCTCAGGGGACTTGGTGTTATCCGCCCCATCAAGCTTTTCTTTATCGTTTTTCTCTTTGTCACCAGACACGTGGTTGACGTCAATGGGCAGTTCATCTTGCGCATTCGCTCCGTTAAGCGCAATCGAATTCACCTTGGCGTTAAAGCGATCATCGTGGGCGCGCAGCGCGTTGAGGATCTGCCACACCACTTTGAAGCGCTGATTATCGTTGAGCGCTTCCGAAGGCGAAACATTCGGTGGCACCGCCACCGGCAAGATGATGTAACCGTAATCCTTGCCCGCAGATTTACGCATTACGCGACCAACGGACTGAACCACGTCCACCATGGAGTTGCGTGGGTTAAAGAATACGACCGCATCCAACGCCGGCACATCCACACCCTCGGACAGGCAGCGGGCATTGGTAAGCATGCGGCTTTCGTTTTCATCCGCCGGGGATTCGATCCAGGAAAGCTTGGTGCCACGCTCCATGGCGTTCATACCACCATCAACGTGCTGTGCAGCAACGCGCAGATCAACGTTGGTCAAGGAGACATCGTTCAGCACTGCCTTATCCTTGAGCAGCTCTTGGTGGGTGGCAATGAGCGAAGGATAGGTATCAGCGATGAGCTGTGAGGACTTAATGTCCTTGGCAAAGGCCACAGCGCGCTGCATAGGCTGGGCGTTTTCCTCAAAGCCGCCTTTTTTCCCCTGCAATTCACCAGAGCGCTTGGCCAAACCATTCCAGGCACCGATCATCGCCGAAGCCGTGGTGAGGTTTATCTGGTTGTCGTCGCTGCGGGCCATCGCTTCCGCAGCCACTGACTCATCAACCGTCATGACAAGAACCTTGTAATCAGTCAATAAGCCCTTGTCCACGGCCTCACCAAAGCCAAGGCGGTAGAACTCGGGGCCGTAGATGCCCTCATCATCCATGGAGGTCAGCTCGGCGGAGTGCTCAGCGGCCTTGCCCTTTACCGCGTCGTCATAAAGCCTTGGCGTGGCGGTCATATAAAGACGCTTTGCCGCCCTGATATAGCCAGCATCATGGATGCGTACAAAGTTGCTGGCATCTTCACCAGCCAAGGTGATGCCGGTGGTGCGGTGGGCCTCATCGCAGATGACCAAATCAAAATCATCTAGACCCTGCTGCTGTGCCTCGTGGACCGCCGGCAGGGACTGGTACGTAGAAAAGACGATATTGAGGCCCTTAGCGCGCTTGCCTGAAGCAAAGCGCTGAGTAATCTCCTCACCGTCCGTAGATACTGGAACCTCGAGGTCATAGACCGCAATGTCCTCCGCCTTCTTTGAGACCTTTGAATCCGAGCACACCGCGAAGGCACGCATGTCTAGGCGGCCTTGAGCGGTCCACTCCTTTAGTGTCTGCGATAACAAGGAGATGGAAGGAACGAGGAACAGAATGCGGGCTTTGCCACCATTCTCTTCTGCGACGCGCTCCGCCAGGCGCAGCGCGGTGAAGGTCTTGCCGGTACCGCAGGCCATGATGAGCTTGCCGCGGTCATGGGTCTTAAATCCTTCAATGGCCTTATCAATGGCCGTTTGCTGGTGCGGGCGTGGTTCAAAGGTTTCGCGCTGCGAAAGGTTGATTTGGATATTTTTGTCCCGGACCTCAGAGCCCGGGAACGCCACGTCCCAGTTGATCGGGGACTCGGCAATGGTCGAAATGCCGATGCGGCTGGTGGGAATCATCTGATTGGCCAACGCCGCTTCCGCATGTGAAGACCAATGATCCGTGGTGGAGATAATCATGCGGCTGCCAAAATATTCGCTGCCGTTTTCGGTCTCAAAGGAATGCCCTGAGGCCTCAAAGAAGGAATCGAGATGAGATTTCTGGATGCGAGCATTGGAAGCGTAGAACTTGCACTGGATGGCCATCCACGTGCCGTCATCCACGCGGCGGGCAACCAAGTCAATTCCCGTATCCGCCTTGCCGCCGTTATAGCGCCAATCAACCCAGCGGCTGACCTCATCAAATTGCGTTCTCAAAGTCGGATCGGTACGGAAAAAATTCACCATGAGCTTTTCAAAGGCGATGCCGTACTTCGCCTTTGGTTGGTTTTCGCGCAGCTGATCCAGTACCTCGGAGAATTTTGACATAAAGCATTATGCCTGACCTGCCAGCCATCCACTGGCTTACGCCGCCTAACTCTGGTCAATTTAGCACCGAGCGTTTAGGATCCTTCCCTTATAGGTCATCTTCTAAGTCATTGGCTTGAAAGAATTCAGTCATAGCCTGCAACAGGTGCTGGTTCCATACGCCGTGTGCGCTCAAGGCGGAAGCATGATCGGCATGCGGGCGCACGTACTCTTCAAGCTCTACGCCTTTGTCCTTCGCCCGCTGGCGAAAGTCATCGTAACTAGCCGGTGGAACTAACCGGTCGTGGTCACTGCGCACGATCATGATAGGCGGCATATCCGAGGTCAGATGCGTAGCTGAAGTCACGAAGTCCGCGCGGTCTGGATATTCCTTAGGCGTTCCACCCAGGTATTTCTCCACGGTATCGCGGGAGCCCTGCCCGGCATAGGGGTCGTCAGAATCATAAATGTGGCGCACATCCAAGGCCGGTGAATCCGCATAGACGGCGCTGGGAACAGCCGGCGTACCGGAACAGTCGGTGAAAGGCAGCTGGCTGGGGTGTGCGGCGACATCGGCAGTCGCATTCAGGACCAACTGCCCACCGGCGGATTCACCATAGGTAAAGAAGCGCTCCGAGTCGCCGCCATAATCTGCGGCATGGGCGTTGACCCAGTTCATCGCGCAGCCCACCTGCCCCGCCGCCACCTTCCACGTGGGCTGTTCCCAGCTAGACAATGTGTAGTCAATGGATAATACGAGGTAACCACGCTGGGCCATCTGCCGCATATTGAAAGCCTGGGAGCGCTTAGTCATCTGGTCCCAACCGCCGCCGTGGACATACATCATCACCGGGTGCTTGCGCGGATGGCTGCTGCCGGAGCGAATACTGTGTGTCTCCGGAGAGTAGATATCCATGGTGAGGTCATCGCCGTTGAAGGAGTCATATGTCACCGTATGATCCGGGCCTTCATCGGCCTTCTCAACGCCGGTCCAAGTAAAGGCCGCCGGGATATCGACGTCGGTTCCCTGCTCTTTTGCGGCATGAATCTGTGTTCCCAATAAACCCACGCTCGCTACCAAGGCAATGCCAGCTAACACACTTGGCACGTAGCAGCTGCGCGAGGCCAACGCGCCCAGCGCCGCCAAGATCACCAATACCAGCGCGATCAGCAACAGCGGCCCTATGTACTGCGGCCCGATGAGCGATCCAGCGCCCCAATATGAAATGTGCGGGGTAAAGGGCGAGACCGCTAGCCACAGCACCAGCATTGCTATAAGTGTCAACGGAATCGAGAGCAGCCGGGCGATAACCTTCATGCCCGCCAGGGTAGACCCTGGTGCTTAGAGTTCGTTGTGGCGGAGCCTACCTGGCCTTTGACAAAGACAAAGCAGGTTAGAAATACGGCTTAGCTGGCTGTGTAGCTCGCCTACAACGCCACTGGCACGCTATCCCGAACATAAGTCGGAATGAATGTGTATTGTTCCCGTCTCCCCACACCTATAACAGAGGCCAAGAGCGCCCAGCATCAACTCGGCAGTGGCCACTCAGTAAACCTTGCCGATACTAAAAGGGAAGTTGGATGCCGAACTTATGTAGCAGACTTTCTATCTGCTGCCGGTTAATGTACACAGTTCCAACTGCAATAGTCAGTACGCTGAAGAGGGCACCAACTACCGCCCATATCTTCGGCTGTGAAGAGGCAACGCTACTTCCTGTTTGTGGCTTGTACCCGCTGTCCGCTGTGGACTCGATATGGGCTTGGGAGTGGTCAGAGACAGAACCAAGCGGCAGACAAGCGGACAGCTCATCGATGGTATAAAACGTCGAGCCCTCACTTATTGGCTCACACCCCTCCTTGAAGGGAATTTCCTTCTCGTTGTACAGCATGCGCACGAGGGTCTCGCCATTGTCATTCTGGAAGGCATCCCACTGGATATTTGCTCCCATTGGGGAGACCTCGTCACCACGCCAATCCGAGTTCTGCCAGGTGTAGAGCTCTCCTGCGGGAACTCCATTCTCTGAGCCAGGCGTTTTCAGCAATGCGGCGAGCGGAATGATGGTTTCCGCGTGACCAAACCTATATTCCGCAGCTATATCACCACCGGCCGCGCGTTCCTGTACGCCCTCAATCATTTCCTCAAGCAGTGGCTCATAATTGTCGTAAGAAACAGTGCGACCCTCGATAGCCGGCCCCTTCTCATAGAAGTCTTCTACATCCAGTAGGTATGCAAAGGTGGGCCCGCTCGCATCGTCCATGTACTGATCAAATATCCACCCCTCAGCAGGGGTTTTCTTCTCATGAGCAAGTGCTGGAGCAATGATGTACAGGTTGTAGAACTGCAGCGCGGCGTCCACTATTCCTTCTACTGTCTTGCCATCCTTTTCACGGGCGCTAAATGAAATGGACCCATCTTTTAACTCATCGATAAAATCCGAGGTGAAAATCTTGGACAGCAACTCCTGCGATGCTTCTTGGGAGGCCGGCTTGGAATAAGCTTCCTGGATCTTTTCCTGTAGCTGCGGTGAGTCTTTCCACGCCGAATATTTTTCGTACGACGGTGACTTCTTATCTTTATGCGCATACATCAGGTCAGTGCGTGGCTCGATGGTGACATGACCATCGTTGGTTCCGTCCACGAGGTTGTCAGCAAGAGTGGGAGCTTCCTTCAGCCACGCCGCACCGAAATTCCAACCAGAGTCATTAGCGCGGTCCTCACCCGAAGAGATGAATTTCACCTTGGAGTCGTCCCTGTCGATGCTGTGCATAAGCTCAGCATTGCGTTGCGCATTGCGCTGACCAATCCCCCGCAGTTCTTCCCGCCCAACTGCGGTGAGGTTTCCGTATCCGGCGTCTTGTCCGGCGCCACCGGCCAATTCCTCATTCACGGAAATCATCGCTTCTACCTGCGGAATGAGCTTTTCTCCTAAATCCGTGAGCTCACCACGCTCCTGAGCATACTCCAGCATCTGCTGCGCGAGGTCGTCATACTTAAAGCTAGACAGACCACGCGAGCCATGCCGGTCCACCGTGGAGGTATAGATCTGTCGGAATCCTGCGGGAGCTTCGGAGTACTCCCGCCCCTGCGGTTCATAGTGCTGTTTGGTGGAGTAATAGGAACCATTCTCGGCGGCGGTGGCGGGCACTGTTACACCAGCACACGCAACGGCGGCAATAAGAGCGAGAGTACGAATACGCATTGGACGTTGGCTTCCATGAGTAGTGGATATCTTGAAGAGGGACACACCCACGGTAGGCCGCTGACGTTACGGAAAGGTTGCCTGAAAGGAAAATGATTGAAAAGAACTCGTCCCGACGCTGTTCTCTATAAGGCCGAGCCTTTGTCCCGGCTCCTAACGAGCATAAAAAGCCCGGCCGAAGCCGGGCTTTCCGCATTGTCGCTTAGTTGCGTTTGTCCAACGCCGGGAGTTTTTACTCCACCACGGAGTTAGCACCCACGGCATGGTCGAAGAGGTCCGGCAGAGTGGCGGACCAGGCGGAGACCAGCTGGGAGATGGCGACGGACTCGCCGCCGAGGGTAAGGGCGCCGGTTTCGGTGGTCTCGCCAACGATGGCGGCAGGAATGCCTAGCTCGCCGGCGCGGGCGAGGACTTGATCGGCGCGGTCGGCGGTGGTGGCCACGAGTACGCGGGAGGCGGACTCGGAGAAAGCGGCGACAAACTCGTCCTCGTGGACCGCGGTGAGGTCCAGGTTGAGGCCGAGGCCGGCGCCGTCGGCAGTAGCACCGGCGCGCTTTGCCATCTCAAAGGCGGTGACGGCAAGGCCGCCCTCGGAGATATCGTGCGCCGCGGTGAGCAAATCATTGCCGTGGAAGAACTCGGCCAGGCGCTTCTCGTTGGCCATGTCCACCTGCGGCGGCAGGCCATTGAGGGAGGAAGCCTCGGAGGTATCGGCGCTGACCTGCTGCCAGATGGAGCCGCCGAACTCGTCCTTGGTCTCACCTAGGGCGATGAGAACTTCCTTTTCACCTACGGTGCCCAGCTCATTGCCAATGGCCTTGTGCACGTCATCGATAACGCCCAGCACGCCCACCACCGGGGTAGGCAGGATCGGCTCCTCGCCGGTCTGGTTGTAGAAGGAGACGTTGCCGCCGGAAACGGGGATGGAGAGCTCCACGGCGGCGTCGGCAAGCCCATGCACTGACTCGCGGAACTGCCACATAACGTCGGGGTTCTCCGGGGAGCCGTAGTTTAGGCAGTTGGTAATCGCGACAGGCTTGGCGCCGGTGACGGCCACGTTGCGGTAGGCCTCCGCCAGCGCGAGGCGGGCGCCCATGTTCGGATCCAGCTTGGTGTAGCGGCCGGATGCATCGGCGGACACGGCCACGCCGCGGCCGGTCTCCTCATCGATGCGCAGCACGCCGGCATCCGCATGGTGAGACTGGACGGTATTGCCGCGCACGTAGCGGTCATACTGGTTCATGATGAAATCGCGCGAGCACAGCGCCGGAGAAGACACGAGCTTCTGCAGGGACTCAACCAAGCCGCGCTTGTCGGTGCCCTGGTACTTCTGCAGCTCGTCCTGCCACTCCGGGCGGGCATACGGGCGGTCATACTCCGGAGCCTCATCCGCAATGGTGCCGGCCGGGGCATCCACGACGACCTCGCCCTGGTGGCGGATGACCAGGTGATTACCCTCGGTGACCTCGCCGATCTCAGCACAGGTGACATCCCAGTGCGCGCAGATTTCGCGGAACTTCTCCACGTTCTCCGGAGACACAACGGCGCACATGCGCTCCTGGGACTCGGAGGCGAGGATCTCGGCCGCGGTCATATTCTGCGCGCGCAGCGGCACATTATCGAGGTTGACCTCCATGCCGCCATCGCCGGAGGCAGCCAGCTCGGAGGTAGCACAGGCCAAGCCCGCACCGCCGAGATCCTGGATACCTACGACCACGCCGGCGTGGTAGAGATCCAGGCAGCACTCGATAAGCACCTTCTCCGCGAAGGGATCACCTACCTGTACGGCCGGCAGCTTACGCTCGGCGCCGTCCTCGAAGGTATCGGAGGCCAGCACGGAAACACCGCCGATGCCGTCCAAACCGGTGCGGGAGCCGAAGAGCATGACCTTATTGCCCTTGCCGGACGCAAAGGCCAGCTTCAGGTCCTCCACCTTGAGGGTGCCCACGCACAGGGCATTGACCAGCGGGTTACCGGCATAGGTCTCATCAAAGACGGTCTCGCCACCAATATTGGGCAGACCCAGGGAGTTGCCGTAGCCACCCACGCCGGAGACCACGCCGGGAAGGACGCGCTTGGTATCGGGGGCGTCGGCAGGCCCAAAGCGCAGCTGGTCCATCACGGCAATCGGGCGAGCGCCCATGGCCATAATGTCGCGGACGATGCCGCCCACGCCGGTGGCCGCACCCTGGTAAGGCTCCACGTAGGAGGGGTGGTTGTGGGACTCCACGCGGAAGGTCACCGCGTTGCCGTCTCCGATATCCACCACGCCGGCGTTCTCACCGATGCCGGCGAGGATCTTCTCCCCCATCTCCTCGGTCATGGTCTCGCCAAAGTAACGCAGGTGCGTCTTGGAAGACTTATAGGAGCAGTGCTCCGACCACATGACGGAGTACATGGTCAGCTCCGCATCGGTGGGGCGACGGCCCAGAATATCGTGGATGCGCTGGTACTCGTCGTCCTTCAGGCCGAGTTCCGCGTAGGGCTGCTGCTCGTCCGGGGTGGACTGCGCCTTTTCTACGGTGTCATTATGAACGGTCATGAAAATGGCCTCCTTAAACCGCCGGCGCCTGGGCGACGGCCTTGATGGCGGATACGAAAAGTCCCAGTCCGTCGGTGGATGGGCCGGTTAGCGTGTCAATGGCGTGCTCGGGGTGCGGCATTAGGCCGACGATGCGGCCGGACTCATCGCTCACACCGGCAATGCCGTTGACGGAGCCGTTGTAATTGTCGGTATAGCGGAAGACCACGCGGCCCTCGCCTTCGATGCGGGCGATATCATCATCACCAGCCTGGAAGCGGCCCTCACCGTGCTTGGCGGGCACCAGGATCTTCTGGCCCTGCTCAAACTCGCTGGTCCATGCGGTGGTGGAATTGGCCACCTCGAGGTAGGTATCGGTGCAGTGGAAGTGCAGGCCCTTATTGCGGGTCAGCGCGCCCGGCAGCAGACCCGCCTCGGTAAGGATTTGGAAGCCATTGCAGATGCCAAGCACCGGCATGCCCTGCTTCGCACGATCGATAACGGACCGCATCACCGGCGCGAGCGCGGAAATCGCACCCGAGCGCAGGTAGTCACCATAAGAAAAACCGCCCGGCACTACGACCGCATCCACGCCGTGCAGATCCGTATCTGCGTGCCAGAGGCTTTTCGCCTCTGCGCCGGCGGTGCGGGCAGCGCGAGCGGCATCCACATCATCCAGGGTTCCGGGGAAAGTGATTACTCCGATTGTGGCGGTCACTTACTTGACCTCCAGCCCAACAACCTCGTAGTCCTCGATGACGGTATTGGCCAGCAGTGTGGCGGCTACCTTATCTAGGTCCTCTGCGGTTACAGAGTCGTCGACCTCGATTTCGAAGCGCTTTCCCTGGCGCACATCGCTGACACCGGATACCCCGATGCGACCCAGCGCGCGGACGACGGCTTGGCCCTGCGGATCCAGAATCTCCGCCTTGGGCATGACATTGACAACTACACGAGCCATGAAATATTTGCCTTACTGTATGGGGCTTTGGTCTGCGCGGCTTAGTCTAGTTGGCACCCCCGCCTTTTACCTAGACTCACCCCCGCTGTGTGGGTTTCACCCCGGTTGGGCAAACTCTACGTGAACCCCAAACGACGCTCTAGCAAACTTCGGCGTGCGCTCCCGCCTGGCCTGGCGCGGTGCTCTACTAATAGACGACGCACACTGTCGCTCTCTTTTTAAGGTTGAATCTATGTCTTCTCGCCGCCTCGGCGCGCTGGCACTTGCCACCGCCTTGTCTTCTGCCGCCCTTGCCGTTCCTACCGCCACGGCCGCAACCGATGGCTCCGCTGCCGTCATCTCCGAGGTCTACGGGGGAGGCGGCAATAAGGGCGCTGCCTTCACCCATGACTTCATCGAGCTCTATAACCCCACCGATGCTCCAATTGAACTGACCGGATACACCGTGGAGTACTTCTCCGCCTCCGGCAACACCGGCGGCAAGGTGGGGCTTTCCGCCACCATTGCCCCGCACGGCTACTTCCTGGTGCAGGGCGCGGCCGGCAATGGCGCGGGCGAGGCCCTGCCTGCCCCAGATGCCGAGGGCAGCCTCAATATGTCCGGCTCCAAGGGCTCCGTGCAGCTTGCCGACGCCACCGGTACCCCCATCGACGCCATCGGCTACGGCGCCGCTTCCCTCAAGGAAGGCACCGCCGCCGCTGGCCTGTCCAATGCCAAGTCCGCCTCCCGCGACGCCGCGGGCACCGATAGCGATGACAACGCCGCCGACTTCACCACCGGCACCCCTACCCCGACCAATTCCGGTAACGAGGCCCCTGCCCCGCAGCCTGAGAATCCGGCCGAGCCCGAGCAACCTGCTCCCGAGGGCGTCACCGCCATCGCGGATATCCAAGGCACCGGCGCTGAGTCCCCGCTCAAGGACCAGACCGTTGCCACCGAGGGCGTCGTCACCGGCGTGTGGTCCGAAGGCGGACTCAATGGCTTCACTATTCAGACCGGTGGTACTGGCACCGAGGCCACCGATGCCTCCCAGGCCCTCTTCGCGTACATGGGTGATAAGCCAGCCGACCAGTACCCGGACCTCGAGGATTCCGTTGCGGTCACCGGCAAGGTCTCCGAGTTCTATGGTTCCACCCAAATCACCGCCTCCGCGGTCACGCAGCTCGATACCCCGCTAGAGAAGGTCACCCCGCTCAAGGTGGACCAGCTTCCCGATGGCAACGAGGCCCGCGAGCCCTTCGAGCACATGCTCATCCAGCCCGGAGAACACACCGTGACCAATAACTACTCCCTCAACCAGTACGGCGAAGTCGGTCTCGCCCCTGGCAAGGAGGCCTTCCGCCAGCCTTCCGATATCTTTCCCCCTTCCACGGATCCCAATTCCGATATCCAGAAGCTGACCAAGGACAACGCCGATAAACTGGTCACCTTGGACGATGGCCGCACCCGCGATTACCTCAAAACCGACCAGGAAACCCCGCTGCCGTATATCGCCCAGGATGATGCCCAGACCATCAGATCCCTGCGCACCACCGATACCGTGTCCTTCCAGCACCCAGTCATCGTGGGCTTCTCTCATGAGCAATGGCGCTTCCAGCCCACCACCCCGGTCACCGGCAACACCGCGGGCGCAGACCTGCCCATCTCTTGGGAGAACTCCCGCGAGGCTGAGCTGCACGCCATCGATGACGTCAAGGGCGAATACACCATCGGCGCCTTCAACGTTTTGAATTACTTCACCTCCCTGGGCGAGGAATTCGGCGGCAGCGCCTACACCGATCGCGAGGGCAATAAGGTCACCGTCAATCGCGGTAAGACCCGCGGCGCCTATACCCAATCCGCACTCGCGGACCAGGAACGCAAGATTGTCGCGGCCATCAACGGCCTCGATGCCGATGTCATCGGCCTTTCCGAAATCGAAGATGGCTACGCTGTCACCGGTGACTTTGCCCAGCGCGATAAGGCACTCAAGCACCTGACGGAAAAGCTCAATGAGGCCGCCGGCTCCGATAAGTGGGCCTTCGTTCCTTCCCCGTCCAAGGACGCCGTACCAGACTCCCCGGATGTCATCCGCACCGCGTTTATCTACCACAAGGATGTGGTGAAGCCTGTCGGCGAGTCCCGCATCTTCCAGGACGATCGCTTCACCGGCACCGCCCGCGAGCCTCTTGCCCAGGAATTCCAACCGCTAAAGGAGGGCGAGGAGTCCTTCGTTGCCGTGGCCAACCATTTCAAGTCCAAGGGCTCGGTGGCCAAGGGCGATGCCGATTCCGGCGATGGCCAGGGCAATAACCCGAACGTGCGCAACGCGCAGGCACAGGCCGTCCTCGATGCCCTCCACAAGCAGGAAGACTGGAAGGATAAGCCACTTTTCGCCCTAGGCGATTTCAATACCTATACCCACGAGACCGCGCTCGACGTCTTCCGCAACGATGGCTTTACCGTGCCCGCCGAAAAATATGGTGCCGATCCCTCCTACCAGTTCTCCGGCCTGCTTGGCACCTTGGACCACGTGCTGGCAAACAAGGTAGCCACCGGCACGCTTGACGACGCCCAAGTCTGGAACATCAATGCCGACGAACCCGTCGCCTTCGAGTATTCCCGCCGCAACTACAATATCGTCGACTTCTACGATGACTCCCCGTTCCGCGCCTCTGACCATGACCCAGTCAAGGTCGGTTTCACCCTCGGTGCGGACGACTCCGCCGGCCAGCCAGACGATCCTGCGGATGATCCTGCAGATGATCCGGCGGATAAGCCTTCCGATGAACCTTCCGATAAGCCAGAGGACAAGCCGTCAGAAAAGCCCGGTAAGCCTGGCTTCGGTTCCAACTCCAGCACTAGCTCTGTCGGCGCCGGTATCGCCGCTGCCATCGCGGCTATCGCCGGCCTCGTCGCCATCCCCGGCTTCCTCGCTGTGACCGGCAATCTCCAGAAGGCCATCCCGGCCCCGATCTGGGGCATGCTGCCGCAAGAAGTAAAGAACTTCATCACCAGCCTGCAGCGCTAATCGCCCACAGACGCAGACCCCGCTCGCTTCGGAGAAATCCGAAGCGTGCGGGGTCTTAATTTTTGCGATTTCAACGATTTCGTCCATCTAAAACACTACAACCGTTGACGGAAACAGGGTTTTAGATGGACGAAATCGTGCTACCGGACATAGACACCACCAACCATCCCCGCCACTTTTGTTCGCAGAACCTCTGACGAGGGAATGCGCTCCCTAATTTGGCAGGAAGGCGCCATAATCGGCAGGGGTCGCCCCAGCGTTAATAGCCCGGTCGGCAGCTTTGACGAAGTCATGGATCACCTTGCGGTCATCTAGGTTGCGGCCGGACACGGACAGGCGAACGGTATTGCCGCGCTGCGCGGACCGCTCTGCTGCACGAATGATGTTTTTGCGCCACCACTTAGCGGAGCCAAAGCCCTCGCCAAAGGACAAGTTACGGGCCTGGTGGAATTTGCCGGAATTGATCTGCAAAACACCGCGGGTAGAGGCTGCCACCTCAAACTTAAACTGTGGCAATACCTGCAGGGTGCCGGGAGACATGCGCCAGCGCGGCGGGGCGAAAATTGTGGGTTCGAAGCCGATCTTGGCCATCTGACGGGTCGCACCCGCGAGTCGCAGCTTTGCCTCGTGGGAGTCGAGATTCGCAAACTCTGCACGACGTCCCTGCACCGAGCGGTCGAAACCGTTGAGGATGAGTATGCGGCCGGCATCGGCTTGGTCTCGGAGCCAGCTTTTGGTGTCTTTATCTTTCGCAAGGTGCCAGTTGCCGTCGATATGCGGGGCAATAAGCAGGGAAACAGGAATCTCCTCTCGATCAAGGATCGAGAGGAGCCGGCTAGCCTGCTTCCGTGTGTCATCAAAGATGCTGGAGATCGATACCAGAAGGTGGCCATTCATAAGAAAAATTATCGCACAGGAATTCAGGATTCGCGCGCTGGCCCCCTATCCGGGTTTTACTTCTCCAGACCGGTAGCCTTATTGATCGTCCACGCATACTCAAAGGCGTTTTGGCGCCACTTTTCATAGCGGCCGGACACGCCGCCATGGCCTGCGGCCATTTCGGTTTTGAGCAAGAACTCGCCGCCGGTGGCCGTCGTTCGCAGCTGGGCGATCCACTTGGCCGGTTCAACATAGAGCACGCGGGTGTCATTGAGCGAGGTAATGGCCAGGATGTCCGGGTAGTCTTTGGCCTCAATATTCTCGTACGGCGAGTAGGACTTCATGTAGTCATAGACCTCAGGATCGTGGTACGGGTCGCCCCATTCCTCCCATTCAGGCACCGTCAGTGGAAGCTCTGGCATGAGAATGGAGGTCAGCGGATCAACAAACGGCACGACGGCCTGGATGGCGGTGAAGCGATCCGAGGCCATATTGGCAATAGCACCCATAAGCATGCCACCGGCCGAACCGCCCTCGGCCACCATCTGGTCAGCGGTGGTCACCCCGCGGGCAATGAGGTCATCAGCGACGTCGATGAAGTCGGTAAAGGTGTTTTTCTTCTTGAGCATTTTGCCATCGTCGTACCATGTGCGCCCCATCTCGCCGCCGCCGCGCACGTGGGCGACCGCAAAAATCATGCCGCGGTCCATCAGGGACAGGCGGGTCACGGAGAAGGCCGGATCCACGCTGACCTCATAGGAGCCATAGCCGTAGAGCAGAGTCGGATTCGGCTGGGTGCGGTCAAGATCGGCGCGATGAACAATGGAGACGGGGATGTCGGTGCCGTCGGCAGCCGTGGTCCACAAGCGGTAGGCCACATAATCATCCGGATTATAACCACCGGGAACCTCTTGCTCCTTGAGCAGGGTGTACTCGCCGGTGTCCACGCGGTAATCGAAAAGCTGGGCGGGCTGGGTAAAGGACACATAGCTTACGCGAAGCACCGGCGCGTCCCACTCCGGGTTACCAGATACGGAAACGGTGAAAAGCTCTTCGTTGAAGTTGAGCTCTTCGAATTCGCCAAAGCCGTCGTTAATGCGCATGATGGCGGCACGGCCGATGCCGCCGCGGCGGTAACCCACCACAATTTGGTCGCGGTAGGTATCCACGCCCTCGATGCGGGTGGTTTCCTTATGAGGCAGCAGCGCGGGCAGATCCCGGAGAGCGGGCAGCTCGCCGTCGGCCTTGGTATAGCCTACCTCGAAGTTGGGGCCGGTGGCATTGTGGGTGACAATCCAGTAGTTCTCGCCCTTGACGACGGCGTGATCGACGTCGTAGTCCACGCCGGATTCACGCTCCCACAGCAGGCGGAAGTCGCCCTCGGGGTTGTCCTCTTCGAGCACCCATACCTCAGAGGTCACCTTGGAGCTTATGCCAAGGAAGAGGTACTTATCAGAGCGGGCGCTGCCGATGCCGACGTTGAAGTGCTCGTCATCTTCCTTAAACACCTGCACGTCCTCGGACTGCGCGGTGCCTACCTTGTGGCGCCAAATGGTATCGGGACGCCATGCATCGTCGACGGTGGTGTAGAAAATAAAGCCGTCTCCGGCCCAGGTAGCGCCGTAAAAGATGCCCTCTAGGTGGTCGTCGAGAAGCTCGCCGGTCTCCAGGTCCTTGATGTAGAGTTCAAAGCGCTCATCTCCGGCAAAATCCACCGAATAGGCTAGGTAGCGGCCAGAATCAGAGATGGAGGCGGCACCGAGCGCGAAGAAGTCCTTCCCCTCGGCCAACGCGTTGGCGTCGAGGATAATCTCTTCCCCGTCCGGGGTGCCTTCCTCCGGGATAATCGGGGCGGTCCAGGGATCAGAACCCTCCTCTACCGGAAGGCGGCAGGAATAACCGTAGCTCTTACCTTCCTCAGTGCGGCCGTAGTACCAGTAATCGCCGCGGCGGGAGGGCACGGACATATCAGTCTGTTTGATGCGGGACTTAATCTCCTGGAAGATATTCTCCGTCATCTCCCCCAAGTGCGCGGTCTTCGCCTTGGTGTAATCATTTTCGGCGTTGAGGTAATCCAGGGTTTCCTGGGATTCCTTATCGCGCAGCCACTCGTAGTTATCCACGAACTCCCGGCCGTGGAAGGAACGGGTCACGGGGTGGACGGCGGCTACGGGGGCGGAAAGATTCTCGTTGCTCATGCCGTCCCACTGTACGCGTGGCACCCCGTGGTGCGGGAGCTTCGGCGGGGAGTTAGTCCTCGGGCGAGAGGAAATCAGCGAAATGCTTGCCGGACAGCCGCTCGTAGGCCTCGA
This sequence comes from Corynebacterium sp. KPL4035, assembly GCF_037908325.1. NCBI lineage: Bacteria > Bacillati > Actinomycetota > Actinomycetes > Mycobacteriales > Corynebacteriaceae > Corynebacterium > Corynebacterium sp. KPL4035. Next base: position 43,763 of record NZ_JBBMGF010000005.1, read on the forward strand.
TGTAGCGCAGGCGGGTGGCGGAAACGACGTCGGCAGGCAGCTGAGGCGGGGTGCCGTCGGCGGCTTGGTCCCATCCGGAGGCGTCGGAAGTCAGCCAATTGCGCACATACTGCTTGTCGAAGGATGGCTGAACCTCGCCCTCGACATAAGAATCAGCCGGCCAGTAGCGGGAGGAATCTGGGGTGAGGACCTCATCGGCCAGCACGAGCGTACCGTCCTGGTCGAGGCCGAACTCGAACTTGGTATCGGCGAGGATGATTCCCTTTTCCTCCGCAAGCGCGGCGGCCGTGGAATAGATGCGCAGGGTGGCCGCGCGTAGCTCCTCGGCGCGCTCGGCGCCTAGCTTGTCCACCACGTAGTCGAAGGACACGTTCTCATCGTGCTCGCCCTGTTCCGCCTTGGTGGCCGGGGTGAAGATGGGCTCGGGCAGGCGGGAAGCCTCCTCGAGGCCATCTGGCAGCTCGATGCCACACACGGTGCCATTGGCCTTGTACTCCTTCAAACCGGAGCCGGTGAGAAAGCCGCGGGCCACACACTCGAAGGGCAGCATGTACAATTTCTTGACTACCATCGCGCGGCCGAGGCACTCGGCAGGGATGCGCTCATCATCGAGCGGGCCGGCCAGGTGGTTGGGAAAATCGATGGAATCGAAGAAGAATTTCGAGGTCGCGGTCAGCACGCGACCTTTATCCGGGATGGCCGGCTCTAAGGCGTGGTCGTAGGCGGAGATGCGGTCCGAAACCACCATCAGCAGGGTGTTTTCGTCTACATCGTAGATATCGCGGACCTTGCCGGAGGCAAGATGGGTATATGAAGAAAGCTCAGGACGCATGGCTTTCATTCTAGCGCCCAGGGGTGGCGAGTAGGTTTCGATCAAATAAGCCCCGAAATCCGCGCGGGATCCGGGGACTATTTGATCGAAATGCGAAGGGGGCTGGAATTGCGAAGGGAGCCGGAAAATGCGGGCTAGAGGATTTCGCCCGGGGTATAGGCGGCGGCCTTGGGGTGCTCGCCTACCAAGGCGTTAATGCGGTTGAGCACCTGGTTGACCTGGGACTCGGCAGCGCCGATGAAGGCGTGCTTATCGGCCAGGGCGGCCTCGAGGTCGGACTCGTCCATGGGCAGGCGGTCATCGGCAGCAAGGCGCTGGACCAAGTCCTGCTCGCCGCCGTTTTCGCGCATATTAAGCGCAACGGCTACGGCGTTTTCCTTGATGACCTCGTGGGCAGTCTCGCGGCCCACGCCGGCACGCACGGCCGCCATGAGGATGCGGGTGGTAGCCAGGAAGGGCAGGTAGCGCTCCAATTCGCGGTCAATCATGGCGGGGAAGGCACCGAACTCGTCGAGGACGGTGAGGAAGGTTTCGAATTGGCCGTCGAGGGCAAAGAAGGCGTCGGGAAGCGCGACGCGGCGGACGACCGAGCAGAAGACATCGCCTTCGTTCCACTGCTGGCCGGCCAGGTCTGCGGCCATGGTGAGGTAGCCGCGGAGGATGACCTGCAGGCCGCCGACGCGCTCGCAGGAGCGGGCGTTCATCTTGTGCGGCATGGCAGAAGAGCCGACCTGGCCTTCCTTGAAGCCTTCGGTGACGGTCTCATTGCCTGCCATCAGGCGGATGGTAGTTGCCAACGAGGACGGGGCGGCGCCGAGCTCCACTAGGGCGGAGATGGCGTCGAAGTCGAGGGAGCGTGGGTAGACCTGGCCCACGGAGTTGAAGATGCGGTGGAAGCCCAGGTAATCCGCGATGGCGGTCTCCAGGGAGGCAAGTTTGTCTTCGGAGCCGCCCATGAGATCCAGCATGTCTTGGGAGGTGCCCATCGGCCCCTTAATGCCGCGCAGCGGGTAGCGCGCAAGAAGGTCTTCGACGCGCTCGATGGCCAGCAGCATCTCGTCGCCGGCCGTAGCAAAGCGCTTGCCCAGGGTGGTGGCCTGCGCGGCCACATTATGGGAGCGGCCGGCCATAACCAGGGACTGGTACTCGGCGGCGTGACGGCCGATGCGGGAGACCACGGCGATGGCCTTATCGCGGATGATCTCCAGCGAGGTGTGGATTTGCAGCTGTTCCACGTTCTCGGTGAGATCACGGCTGGTCATGCCCTTGTGGATATGCTCATAACCGGCCAACGCATTGAACTCCTCGATGCGGGCCTTCACATCGTGGCGGGTCACGCGCTCGCGCTCCGCGATGGACTCGAGGTTCACGTCTTCCACCACGGCCTCGTAGGCATCGATGGCTTTGGAGGGGATGTCTACGCCCAAATCCTTTTGGGCGCGCATAACCGCAATCCAGAGCTTGCGTTCCAGAATGATTTTATGCTCCGGGCTCCAGATATTGGACAGCTCTGCGGAGGCATAGCGGGAGGACAGGACGTTGGAAATCTTCTTCTTTTCAGCCACGTGACTATTATTCCATGCCTGCCCCACCGCGGGGTGAAGGATTAGAGAGAAATCTCACCGTCTTCTGCTCGCTTGCCGATGTCTCGGCGGACAAAACCACCCGCAAACTCGATGCCGTCGACGGTGGCGTAGGCGTCGGCACGTGCCTCGCCCAGCGTGGAGCCCTTGCCCAGCACGCTAAGCACACGGCCGCCCGCGGTGCGGTAGGCGCCATCGGTATGCACGGTGCCGGCATGGAGGACGCGCTGCGGATCGTCCAAGGCGGCGCCAGAGATGGCATCGCCCTTGCGCGGGGAGGCCGGGTAGCCTTCGGCCGCCATGACAACGATAACGGCGAAGCCATCCTCCCATTCCAGCGGCGCGAGCTCGGCCAGGGTGCCAGTCGCAGTGGCGTGGAGGGCCTCGGCTAGTGGCGACTTGAGAAGGGAAAGCACGGCCTGGGTCTCGGGATCGCCGAAGCGGCAGTTGAACTCGACTACGGCCGGGCCTTCTTCGCCCCACGCCAAGCCGGCATAAAGCAGGCCGGAATATGGAGTGCCGCGGCGCACCATCTCCTTGGCCACAGGGACGCAAACCTCGTCCACGATGCGCTGCACGCCCTCCTCCGGCAGCCACGGCAACGGGGTGTACGCACCCATGCCGCCGGTATTGAGGCCTTCGTCGTTGTCATAGGCGCGCTTGTGGTCTTGAGCTGGCAGCAGCGGGACGACGGTCTCGCCGTCGACCAGGCAGAAAAGCGAAATTTCAGGTCCATCGAGGAAAGACTCCAGCAGCACCGGATTGCCGGTGGCAAGGACGGTATCTACGTGAGCGCGGGCAGCGGCGCGGTCCGCGGTGACCACCACGCCTTTGCCGCCGGCAAGACCATCGTCTTTGACCACAAACTGTGGGCCGAAGCGGTCGAGCGCGGCCTCAATCTCTTCCTCGGCCGCACCTGGGCGTAGCTGTTCCGCGCGAGCGGTCTTGACTCCTGCCGCCTCCATAACGTCTTTGGCAAAGGCCTTGGATCCCTCGATCTGGGCTGCTTCCTTGCTGGGGCCGAAGACCGCGATGCCGGCGGCGCGCAGGGCATCTGCCACGCCAGCAACGAGCGGCACCTCGGGACCGATGACGACGAGATCTGCGGCGATATCCCGGGCCAGTTCTACCATGCGGTCCACGTCATCTACCTGGGAGTATTCCGGGTGGACCGTGGCGAGAGTGGACATGGCCGCGCTGCCCGGCGCGGCGTGGATTTCGGTGCTCTGGGGGTCGGCGGACAGGCCCTTAACAAGGGCGTGTTCACGGCCGCCCGAACCAATTACGAGAATGCGCATGCCCACCATCATAACCAGCGGGTAGCCTGGCACACATGGCTTCTGTATTTAGCAAGATCATTAACGGTGAACTACCCGCTCGCTTTGTCTACCGCGATGAGACCTGCGTGGCTTTCCTCTCCATCGAGCCGCTGCGCTACGGCCACACCCTGGTCGTGCCCATCGAGGAAGTAGATAAGTGGACCGACCTGGATCCGCAGACCTGGGCCCACCTCAACGAGGTCGCCCTGGAAATCGGCGGTGCCATCAAGACCGCGTTCAATACCCCGCGCACTGGCTATATCATCGCCGGATTCGACGTCCCGCATACCCACATCCATCTCTTCCCTACCGAGAAGATGGAAGAGTATGACTTTGCCAAGGCCTTCGACGCCGATAACACCGACGATGCCGCGATGGATGAGGCGGCCGCCCGCATCCGCCAGCACCTAGGCTGCAACGAGGAAGGCTTTCGGGAGGAGGACTAGGACTCAGAGGGGGCGTCGGCAAGCGCGGGCAGGCGCACCGTAAAGGTGGTGCCGCGGCCGAGCTCGGAGTCGACGCTAATGCTGCCATCGTGCTGTTCCACTAGGGAGTGGACGATGGCCAAGCCCAAGCCGGAACCGCCGGTATCGCGGGTGCGAGAGGTATCCGCGCGGTAGAAGCGCTCGAAGATATGCGCCGCATCTTCTTTGGACATGCCTTTGCCATCATCGATGACATCGACCAGCACGTCATTAGCTTCACGGCGCAGGCGCAGCGTCACCGTGGCCCCCTCGCCGCCGTGGCGGATGCCATTGGTCACTAGGTTAAGCAGCACCTGGTGCAGGCGGCTGGCATCACCATTGACCACGGGGATGGACTTGGCATCATTGGCCACCGAAATCTCGCGGCCGGGGAAGGCCGCACGCGCGGACGAGCCTACGGACAGGGCCAGTTCCAATAGATCCACCGGACGCAGGTCAAGGCGTGTACCCTCGGCGCGGGTAAGCGCCAGCAAATCCTCCACCAGCAGGGACATGCGCTTCGATTCATCATCGATCTTAGAAAAGACCATGTCCACGTCCTTGGTGGCACCGGAGCGATAAAGCTCGGTATAGCCGCGCAGGCTAGTAAGCGGCGTGCGCAGCTCGTGCGAGGCATCACCTACGAAGCGGCGCATCTGTTCCTCTTTGTCCTGCGCACGCACGACGGAGCGCTGTAGCTGCCCCAGCATAATATTGAGCGCGGCGGCCAGCTGGCCCACCTCGGTATGCAGCGGCCACTTGGGAACGCGCTTGTCCAGGTCGCCCGCCGCGATTTCCGACGCCGTCTTTTCCACCACCCGCAGCGGCCGCAACGCCCTGCGGATAAACCAGAATCCCACGGCCGCAATGGCGGCCAAGGCGATGGCGGCGATGGTCACCTGCACCATCGCCAGGCCGTGCAGGATTTCCTTTTCATGGGTCATATCCTTAGCGATGACCGTGATGACGCCATTAGAATCCGCAAAAGCCAGCGCGCGCCACTTGGTATTGTTCTCGATGGACCCAACGGTGGTGGGATAGCCGCCAAGCGGGATATTCTCCGCATTCGGTGTGGTCGAAGACGGCCCCGAATAGCGGATGGTGCCATTGGGCAGGTAGTTCAGCACCACGTATTCGGTAGGTGGGCGCTTAGTGTGATCACCGATAAAGAAGTCATTGCTGATATCGCGTGCCCACGTAGTCGATGCGGAGCGCAGCTCATCATCGACGTTATTAAAGAGCACATTGCGCATAATGGAGTTCACCGCAAAGGACGAGCCTGTAATACCCAGCCCAGAGACTACGACAAGGAGGATGACCAACCACGTTCGCAGCGGCATTGCCTGCGGAATCTGGGAAAACATCCGCCGCTTGGAGGACTTGTCCTCCCCCTCGTCTTGCCCTAGGCCTTCATGCCACATGGATTGCGGGCGCGCTGCCGCCGGCGCAGGCGCCTGGCCCTGGGTCTCCTGTGAATCTTCCATTACTACAGCACTTTAGGAGCGCGGGGTGCGCAGTACATAACCCACGCCGCGCACGGTGTGGATCAACTGGGTATCGCCCGTATCAATCTTGCGGCGCAGGTAGGAGATATAAGACTCGACCACGTTGCCATCGCCGCCGAAATCGTAGTGCCACACGTTATCCAAAATCTTGGACTTAGACAGCACCACCTCTTTGTTCTGCATGAGGTAGCGCAGCAGATTGAACTCAGTGGGGGAAAGCTCGATGAGCTCACCGGCCTTGGTGACCTCATGGGTGTCATCATTAAGCGTCAAATCTGCGTAGCTCATGGTGGCGTCGTTGGTGGATTCTTCCGCCGCACCACCGCGGCGCATGATGACACGCAGGCGGGTAATGACCTCTTCCAGGCTAAATGGCTTGGTCACATAATCATCCGCGCCGATGGTCAGGCCGTGGATGCGCTGGTCCACCCCATCCTTTGCCGTGAGGTACAGCACTGGGCCGTCCAGCCCCTCCTGACGCAGCTTTCCTAGCAGCTCGAAGCCGTCCATGCCCGGCATCATCACGTCCAGGATGTAGGCATCAGGGTTTACCTCACGGGCTACGCGCAGCGCCTCGTGGCCGGAATTGGCGCTGAAGACCTCGAAGTTCTGGAACTTCAACGATACGGTGAGCAGCTCCACGATATTGGGCTCGTCATCGACGACAAGAACCTTGGCGAGTTTTTTGTCTTCCATGTTCTCCTCAGACTCCCTTAAAGGTTGCGATTTTCTATCACGCAATCATGACACGCTTGCTTCCCAGCCTACTGAAGAGTTTCTGGCTGAATCCTGTGAACATAGATGCTCGCTCTGGTCGCCGCAAAAGAAAACCACGCCCCTCCCCTAGTGAGGAAGAGCGTGGTAGTTAGCGCGGCGCGCTATTTAGAAGTCCTGCGGGCGTGGGATGTTGCGCAGGTTGGACTTTGCCATGGTGATCATCTGGCCCACACCACCGTCCAGAACGGTGCGGGTTGCAGCCTTGGAGAAGCCCATGAGCTGCTCGATGGTCAGCGTTGGTGGCAGGGACAGGGCGTTGGGGTCAGTAACGACGTCGATAAGAGCCGGGCCGTTGTAGGCCAACGCCTTCTTGATCTGCTCCGGAGCTTCCTTCGGATCCTCGATGCGGAAGTGCTTGATACCGGAAGCCTCTGCAATCTTGGCAAAGTTGACAGACTCGTGGTCGGTCTCGTGCTCTGGCAGGCCCTGCACCAGCATCTCCAGCTTGACCATGCCCAGGGAAGAGTTATTGAACACGAACATCTTGATAGGCAGGTTGTGGAGCTTTACGGTCAGCAGCTCACCCATCAGCATGGATAGTCCGCCGTCACCAGAGAAGGTGATGACCTGGCGGCCAGGGTTAGCGGCCTGTGCACCCAGCGCCTGTGGCAGGGCGTTGGCCATGGTGCCGTGGCGGAAGGAGCCAATCTGCTCGCGCTTGCCGTTGGCAGTGATGTAGCGAGCGCCCCACACGTTGCACATGCCGGTATCGACGGTGAAGATGGCATCTTCATCCGCGTTCCTATCAATGAGGTCTGCAACGTACTCTGGGTGGATCGGGGTGTGCTTATCCACGTTGGAGGTGTAGGCCTCTACAACGTGCTCCAGCTTGCCGTAGTGCTTCTTGAGCATCTTATCCAAGAAGGAGCGGTCCTTCTTCTCATCCACGTGCGGCAGGATGTTCTCGATGGTAGCGGCTACATCGCCGGTAACCGGATAAGAAATCTTGGTGCGGCGGCCGATGTGGGAGCCGTTGATGTCCACCTGTGCCACATTGGCATCCGGCAGGAAGTCGTTGTACGGGAAGTCGGTACCCAACAAGATGAGCAGGTCAGCCTCGTGGGTGGCCTCGTGTGCTGCGCCGTAGCCCAGCAGGCCGTTCATGCCCACATCGAATGGGTTCTCGTACTGGATGTACATCTTGCCACCCAAGGCGTGGCCGATAGGAGCCTTAATCTTCTCCGCCAGCTTCAGCACCTGTTCGCGGGCATCCTTGACGCCAGCGCCAACGAAGAGGGTGACAGTCTTAGCCTCGTTGATGGCCTGGGTCAGGGCCGCAGCCTCGGCTGGGTCTGGGAAGACAACCGGGCGACCAGTAGAAATCTTGGACTCCACAAAGGAGTCATCGTCGGCGTCCTGCATAGAGACGTCGCCCGGGATGACCAGCACGGAAACACCGTTGCCCGCCATGGTGGACTGAATGGCGTGGTGCAGGACAACACCGCCCTGCTCAGCAGAATTGACCATCTCGCAATAACCAGAGCACTCCTGGAAGATTGCCTCTGGGTGGGTCTCCTGGAAGAACTTGGAGCCGATCTGGCGGGATGGAATGTGGGAAGCCAGCGCCAGAACCTTGGCGCCGTTGCGGTGGGCGTCATACAGGCCCTGGATGAGGTGAGTGTTGCCCGGACCGCAGGATGCAGCACATACTGCCAGCTTGCCGGTGGTCAGGGAATCTGCCTCAGCGGCGAAGGCTGCAGCCTCCTCATTGCGGACGTGAATCCACTCGATGGAGGAGCGACGAACTGCATCCACGATCGGATTCAGAGAGTCACCGACTAGGCCATAAATGCGCTCGACACCCTGCTTTTCTAGGGTGTCAACTAGCTGTTCTGCATAGTTACGTGCCATTAATTATCATCCTTAACTCTTAATTGGTGCTGATACCACTGTGCTACTTACACCGCAGGAAAGTCCACTATCCTCCTATACACTCACACAGTGTCCCCAGCTGTGAGGAAGGTAATACTAACCTATCTTCGACTGTAAACTATAACGACCGTTCGGTACTGTTTACTCTGCTATGAGTATCCACCCGCCCCGCGCACGAAGCCGCACCGCTCCGGCCTCCACGGCCGCACAACGGTGGTCTTTCTGCGCCGTCATCTCTCTGGGGTTACTCATGGTTGGGCTGGATAATTCCATCCTCTACACCGCATTGCCGCAACTATCGCAGCAATTGCATACCACCGATACCCAGCAACTATGGATTATCAACGCCTACGCGTTGGCACTCTCCGGTCTCCTTCTCGGTACCGGCACGCTAGGTGATCGCACCGGCCACCGGCGGATGTTCCTCATTGGTCTGGCCATTTTTGGCGGCGCCTCCCTACTCGCCGCCTATTCCCCCAGCGCCTGGACGCTGGTCCTAAGCCGGGCCTTCCTCGGCTGCGGCGCCGCCATCATGATGCCATCGAGCCTTGCGCTTATCCGCCTTACCTTTCCCGATGAGGTGGAGCGCAACACGGCCATTGGCATTTGGGGTTCCGTCGCCGTCATCGGCGCGGCGGCCGGCCCCACCGTGGGCGGCTTCTTTTTGGAGCACTTCTGGTGGGGCTCAGTATTCCTACTCAATGTCCCGGTCGTGGCCCTTGCCCTCGCGTTGACCTTGCTCCTAGCTCCGCCAAACGCCCCAAATCCCCTTAAACACTGGGACTTTCCTTCGTCCCTGTATTCCCTTATCACTCTTACCAGCCTGGTACTGGCCATTAAATCCCTGCCGCACGCGTGGCCGGTGAGCGTCGCTGCGGCTGCCGTCTTCGTCTGCGGCGCGCTCGCCTTTGCCCACCGCCAGACCCGCTTGGCAGATCCCCTTCTGACCTTCGACATCTTTGGTTCCCGCGTCTTCAGCGGCGGGGCCTTAGCGGCCGGCGGCGCCATGTTCGGAATGTCCGGCCTGGAGCTGCTCAGCACCCAAAAGCTGCAGCTTGTCGACGCCCTCTCACCCCTCCACGCCGGCCTTATCATCTCCGCCATGGCGCTATCTGCCATCCCTACCTCCATCTTGGGCGGCGCCACATTGCATCGCCTGGGATTCCTCCCGCTCATAAGCGGCGGATTCCTCCTTATGGCCACCGGCATGATCCTGCTGCTCGCAACCCGAGGCGAGGCGCTTGCCCTACTCGTTGTCGCGCTCGTCCTCACCGGCCTAGGCGCGGGCCTTGCCATGTCCGTATCCTCAACCGCCATCATCAATGCCGCGCCCCTCCACCGCACCGGCATGGCCGCTGGCGTAGAGGCGGTCTCCTATGAATTTGGCACCCTGATTTCCATTGCCCTGACCGGCACCCTCGTGCCTTTACTCATGGCCCGCGAACTCCCACCTCACCTCGCAGAACTAGGAACCGACGCGCTGCATCACCCCGCTTCCCACGCGACCGCCGCCAGCGCCTACAATGCCGGGTATCTTTCCACCATCGGCGGCCTGGCTTGCTTCGCCTTACTCCTAGCCGCGATAACCGCCTGGTGCTTCCGCGATAACCCCAAATCAGGAGATCCCCATGCCGCGAATCAACAAAAAGACCGCAGCCCTTGAAGCTGCGCTCGACATCATCGCCGCCGAGGATGTCTCCGGCCTTACCTATGACTCCCTGGCGCAGGCGACCGGCATGTCCAAGTCCGGTCTCATCTACCACTTTCCTACCCGCCACAACCTGCTGGTAGATTGTCACCGCTTTTGCGCTGAGCGCTGGGAAGAAGAGCTCGAGCAACTAGCCGGCGGCCACCCTGCCAGCGAGCTCAGCTTGGCCGAGCGCTCCCGCGCCTTGGTGCTATCCATGGGTAAAAAAGATCCCCTCGTCAAGCTGTTGATGTGCGTGCACTCCCAGACCCACCCAGATTTTTCTGCCCAGTGGGCAGATGTGGATGCACGGTGGATGGTGGATCCTTCCGCCGCCGAGACGGACGAGGATGACCTACTCGTCATGTTGCTTAGTACGGGGCTGTGGGTGCACGATCACCTCAACCAGCGCAAGCTCTCCCCCGCTAACCGCCAACGCATGGTTGACCGGCTTTTTGGGCTTATTGATGCCCCCACAAAACACCACGAAGGCTAGGCCCACGCTGGACCCAGCCTCCTTTTGAGCTGGAGACGAGACTTGAACTCGCAACCTACGCATTACAAGTGCGTTGCGCTACCAATTGCGCCACTCCAGCACCGCGGGAGATATCCCGCTCGTTGCATAGTACCCGAGCACCAACGCTAAAGGGAAAGCCGGTCCCCCATCTATGCATTGACAGGGTACAGGGGCTAAAGTTCAGGCAGAATCTATCCCACTTTCTCAGCGCTTTTTCGAGGGTTATTTCCGTGTCATTTTTGTCCGCTATGCGGGAGCGCCTGCGCGCTTCCTCGGGCCAAGTAGCCATCATCGACGCGGCTAAAGCCGCACCGCCGCCATCGCCACTCGCCCCGGTCGATCTCCATGATGCCGCCCAGGTCACCGGCGTCATGGAGATCGCCGCCCGCATTGGTGAAATCCTCATCGGCGCCGGTACGGCTAACTCGGATGCCCGCGCCCAGGTACACCTGGCGGCATCTTCCTATGGCTTGCACTACTGCCACGTGGATATCTTGATGAATACCATCACCATCCACACCACCATCGGCACCGGCGAGCAGCGCCAAAACCTGCACGTCTTCCGTGTGGTGCCGAGCATTGGCGTGGATTTTTCCAAGCTCTCGGCCGTCGATAAGCTCATTCGCTCTATCCACTCCGGCCAGATGCCACCGGCCATGGCGGAGCAGCGCCTCGACGAGATTGACCGCATGCCCGCCCCTTATAAGCCGGCCACGGTCATGCTCGGCTGGGGCGCGATGGGTGGCCTGATTTCCATGATGCTCGGCGGCGATCTGCTCGTCGGCGTGGTGGCCTTTGTGGTTTCCGCCTTCATCATGGGTCTGAACGCTTGGTTGGCCAACTATCGCTTGCCGCCCTTCTATCAGAATGTGGTCGGTGGCTTCTTCGCTGTCTTCCCTGCCGCCATTTTGTACAACGTGGCGGCCTCGTTCGGCATTAATTTCTCGCCGGCACAGATCATCGCCTCCGGCATCATCGTGCTGGTAGCGGGTCTAACCTTGGTGCAATCGCTGGTCGACGGCATCACGCGCGCCCCCGTAACCTCCTCCGCCCGCTTCTTTGAGGCGCTGCTATCTACCGGCGCCATCATCGCTGGCGTGGGCGTGGGCATCCAGCTGGCTGATTCGCTGGGCTTTAACCTGCCGCCGCTGGCCACGCTGGCCCCGCCGGTCTACCACGAGATTCCGCTGCTGGTGGTGCTCGGTGGCACCGGCTCCGCCGCCTTTGCGCTAGCCTGCGGGGCTGCCTGGATCGAGATCACCATGTCGGGGCTTACCGCCGCGGCCGGCATGATCTTCTATTACTTCGTGGTGGTGCCGTTTGGCATCGGCCCGGTGATTGCCTCGGGCCTGTCCGCTGTGGTCGTCGGCCTGGCCGGCGGCTTGATGTCGCGCCGTTGGGGCATCCCGCCGCTTATCACCATGATCGTGGGCTATACGCCGATGCTCCCCGGCCTCATGCTCTACCGCGGCATGTACGCCTCGCTCAATGAGCAGATGATTACCGGCTTTACCAACATGGCAATGGCGCTAGCCATTTCCGGCGCGCTGGCCGCCGGAGTGGTGTTAGGCGAGCGCGTGGCCCGCCGCCTGCGCCGCCCGCAGTACTTCCGCCCCTACTCCGCTTTCAAGCGCATCGGCCGCTTCTCCTTCCACAAGGCCACGCACTTGGCCCGCAAGGCCCCGCGAATCCCGCGTGTGCCGATGTCCCCATTTGCCCCGCGCGTCAATCGCCCGGAGTTACCACCCAAGCTCGGGCCGAAGCCGCCGCAGCAGCACCCGCGCCACGAGGCCCAAAACCACGGGCCGCATACCCGCTCCGCCGCGGACCTGTGGCCGGAGGATTCTCAGTGGCCGGCGCAGCCGCAGCAGCACGAGAAGACCACCTATACCGTGCCGGGCACCGAAACGTTTCGTGCCCAGAAACCGGAGCAGCCGGGCACCGAATCCGGACCCGAGCGGCCCTAAACGCCGCCGGTAGCGTACAATATTTGCTCTGATAGCTTTTCTTGCAAGCGCTTAAGTAGTTTCCACAACGTTCAGGAGGACACGTCGTGCCACCCAAGGTCCAAGACACCCACCCACAGGCTGACCAGAATCACGCCCTTGAGGAGGAGACCTCCCGCGCAGCCCGCCGCATCGTGGCCACCTACGCCCAGGACTTCCTCGACGGCGTGACCCTGATGTCCATGCTGGGCGTGGAGCCCAAGGGCTTGGTACACAAGAAGGTTCTGGCGGAGCAGGCCGATGCCGCCCCGAAGAAGTCGACCAAGAAATCCAGCAAGAAGTCCACGAAGAAGTCGACCAAAAAGTCCACCAAGAAATCGACAAAGAAGTCGACCAAGAAGGCCACGAAGAAAGCGACGAAGAAGGCCTCTAAGAAGGCAACAAAGAAGTCTGCTAAGAAGTCTTAAGTTATTCTTGCACCATGAGTGAGCATGGCAATGACTTCGTGGTGGTGGCCAACCGCCTGCCGGTTGATCTAGAAACCCGGCCCGATGGCAGCCATACGTGGACACCCTCGCCAGGCGGACTGGTCACCGCCTTGTCCCCGGTCCTGGAGTCCCATCAGGGCTGCTGGGTAGGGTGGCCCGGCGTGACTGACACCGCACCTGAGCCCTTCCGCACCGATGCCGGCGTGCTGCTGCATCCGGTCAAGCTCACCGAGTCCGATTTCGAGGGTTTTTATGAGGGCTTTTCCAATGCCACCCTGTGGCCGCTCTACCACGATCTCATAGTCACCCCTACCTACGACCGCGATTGGTGGCACGCCTATCGCGAGGTCAACCTGCGCTTTGCAGATGAGGTAGCCGAGGTCGCCGCCGAGGGTGCCACCGTGTGGGTCCAGGACTACCAGCTGCAGCTTTTGCCCGGCATCCTGCGCCAAAAGCGCCCCGATCTCACCATCGGGTTCTTCTTGCATATCCCCTTCCCCTCTGCCGATCTCTTCCGCCAGCTGCCGTGGCGCGAGGAACTCGTGCGCGGGCTGCTCGGCGCGGATCTCATTGGCTTCCACTTGGAGGCCAATGCCCGCAACTTCCTCGAGCTCGCCCACCGCCACGGCCTCGACGTGGAAGGCGAAGCCAGTACCCGCGAGGTCACCGCACATATTCACCTACCGCAGGGACGCACCATCGGCGTGGGGGCTTTTCCCATCTCTATCGCCGCGAAGGACTTTGCCAGGTTCACTGCGGAGGATGAGCGGGACGTCGCCAAGCTGCGCGAAGAGCTGGGCTCGCCCCAGCGCATTATCCTGGGAGTGGATCGCCTCGATTACACCAAGGGCATCCTGCAGCGGCTGACTGCTTTTGAGGAGCTGCTGGAGTCCGGAGCACTCGACCCGGAAGAAGTAGCAATGGTGCAGCTGGCCACGCCGTCGCGCGAGCGCCTTGATCATTACAAGGCCACCCGCTCCAAGGTGGAAGAGGCCGTCGGCCGCATCAACGGGCGCTTTGCCCGCGTGGGACACCCGGTGGTGCACTACCAGCACCGGGGCGTGGCTAAAAGCCTGCTGCGCAGCTATTACCGGATGGCCGATGTCATGCTGGTCACCCCCTTCAAGGATGGCATGAATCTGGTGGCCAAGGAATACGTGGCCTGCCACGACGATGGTTCGGGCGCGCTAGTGCTCTCCGAGTTTGCCGGCGCTGCCGATGAGCTCAGCCAGGCCTACCTGTGCAACCCCTTCGATATCGAGTCCGTCAAGGCCGCCTTGCTCAATGCGCTCACCGCGCTTGACGATGCCCCCTCTGCCATGTCCCAGCGCATGCTCGCCATGCACCAGCAGGTCACTGAGCACGACGTACAGCTATGGTCCCAGTCCTTCCTGAGCTGCCTGCGCCATGCCGACGCCGAGGAGGCTGGCGCATGATGCCTCGCTGTGCCCGCCTCATTACTCCGCTCGCCGCTGCGTGCGCCGCCACGCTGCTAGTTGCCTGCGGCTCCGGCGAAGAAGAGCCCCAGGCCCCTGGTGATGAGCAGATCCTGGATAAACAGTGGCAGGTAGTCTCCATCAACACCACCCCGGATGCTGCCTCTACCATCCCCGAATCCATCCCGCAGGCACCCACGTTGAGCTTTGGTGAATCTACGCTGGTAGGCACCACCGGCTGCACCCAAATGGTGGGAAAGGTGACCTATTCCGCCGATGAGGAGCGCCAAAATATCCAGGACGGCAACCGCCTGCACTTTGATGAGGTGGATTATGACGAGACCGCCCAGGATTGCCATGGCGCGTCCGTGTGGGCCGATAACCTGCTGCGCAACTTGATTTCCACTGGCCGCGATTTCCACTACACCGTCAATAGCAATAACCAGCTGGTCTTAGAGCTGGTTACAGATGAGGTGGACTCGCCGTCTATCAAGTTGGTTTCCCTCGGCAATTAAATACGTAGGCTGGAAGCCATGACGCTTTCCACCACTATCAAGGCTCTTGCCGCCGCCGAGCACCTCGCGGTGGTCTCGGATTTTGACGGCACGCTCTCCCCCTTTGCCACGGCCATCTACGACGTCGAGATGAACCAAGACTCCCTGCGCGCCTTGGATAAACTTGCTCACCTGCCGCATACCACCGCGGCCGTGCTGTCCGGCCGGCACCTCGCTGGCCTGCAGCGCGTGTGTCCACTGCGCGAGCCCGTACTATTCGGCGGATCCCATGGCGCCGAATCCTCTTGGGAAGAAACGGATCTAACTCCCGCGATGCGCGAGCATCTGGCCGCCAAGGAAACCGAGATCCGCGCAATTATGGAGCGCTTCCCAGGCGCGGATATCGAGGTCAAGCCCTTCCAGCGCGTACTGCACCTGCGGGCGCTCGAGGATACCGACCCAGAAGCTGCCGCCCAGGCTTATGAAGCCGGTCTCGCACTCGACCCGGGCGGCTTCCCACGCACGGCCGGTAAGTCCGTCGTGGAGTTTTCTGCCACTCAGGCCACCAAGGGCACGTGGTTAGACGAGCTACGCGAGCGTACCGGCGCCACCGCCATGGTCTTTTTGGGCGATGATGCCACCGACGAGGACGGTTTCCGCGCCCTCCACCAGCCGCCGGACGTCGGCGTCAAGGTCGGCGAGGGCGATACTGCAGCCGTAGTACAGCTTGCCGACGTCGACGCCGTCGCCCACTTCCTCACTGAGCTCGCCACCGCCCGCGCGGCCCATATAGGTCACTCCCGCGGCGACGACGCCTAGCCGGTAAACCCCGGCCTGCCCCGACTTAACGCGGTGGTGCCACGGTCCGCCCGGCCGCGAAATTCGTCCGCAGTACCCGCCGCGACACCGCCGGCACGGCCGCGGCCGCATTATCCGCGGCGGCGATGAGGTTAGAGAGCATGTGGCCGGCGGCGGCGCCTTTGGCCTTATTGGGCTGGATGATGGTCGTCAAGCCAAGGCGCTGCGCCGCATCGATGCCGTCGAAGCCGGTGACGGAAAGCTCGCCGGGGATATCGATGCCTCGTTCGCGCGCATAGGTCATCACGCCCAGCGCCATGGAGTCGGTGGTGCACAGGACTGCGGTGAGGTCAGGGTGGGCGTCGAGAAGCAACTGCGCGGCCGCCCGCGTGGTTTGCGCATCATTGATGTGCTGGGTGACCACGGGCACGGTTTCCGGCGCGATCCCCGCCTGCGCAAAGACGTCCATAGCGCCCATGACGCGGGCGTGCTGCACGTGCATATCGGCCTCTTGCAACTCCTCCCAGGAAATGGGGCCATCGTGGCGCTCACGTTTGAGGCGAATGGCCAGCACGCCAATCTTGCGGTGGCCGGCCTCCACCAGCGCGCGGGCAGCCGGCGCAATCGCGGCTCGGTCATCGATCCCTACAAAAGGCAGGCCCGAATCCGTCGGCTGATCGCAGACCACCACCGGCAGCCTGCGCCCGCGCGCCGCCTCCAGGTAGGCATCCCCGGCCGCCACGGAATAAACCACAAAACCATCCACGGCGGCCGAGCCGACCAAGCTGGTCGCCTCCGCTTCCCCCTCCGGGCCGGCCGGGATGAGGGTAAGCATGCTTTGCGCGCCGGCCGAGGCCTCCGCCATGCCGGCCAAGAAATCCACCGAGGCCATGTCTTCGAAGGCATAGGACAGGTGCTCAGTCAGCAGCACGCCCACCGCACCCGCACGGCGGGTGCGCAGGCTGCGAGCCGTGGGGTCCGGCCCGGGGTACCCTCGCGCTTTCGCCGCTGCCAGAATGCGCTCGCGCGTCGCGGCCGAGAGCTGGTCCGGCCGGCTATAGGCATTGGACACCGTCGTGCGCGAAACACCCAGTTCGGCGGCCAGCGAGGCCAGCGTCTTGCGGGTGGGGCTGCGTTTCACCATAGCCGTAAGTTTACCCCGCGGCCGCGTTTTCAATACATATTCAATTGACAACAATTACCATCAACAGCACACTGGGAGCTATGCATAACTCACTTCGCGCAACCGCCACCCTCCTCGCGGCCGGCGGCCTCCTCCTCACCGCCACCGCTTGCTCCTCCTCTGACTCTCAAGACTCGGCCGCCGAGCCCGGCGCTCAGAAGAAAATCTCTATCGTCGCTTCCACTTCTATCTGGGCCGATGTTGCCCAAGCCGTGGCCGATACCGCCTCCGGCGTGGACATTGAGGTCAAACCCATCGTGGAGGGCAATGGCGTCGATCCCCACCACTTCGAGCCTTCCGCGGCCGATATCGCCAAGGCCGAAGACGCGGACCTGCTCGTAGTCAACGGCGGCGGCTACGATTCTTGGATTTACCAGGCCGTCTCCGAGCAAGACAACATCATCTCCGCCCTGCCGCTGACCGACCACGGCAAGCTGGCCGATGACCCCAATGTCATGACCATCGACGCCGCCAAGGCCACCGCCAAGAAGGACCCAACGAAGGTCACCAATATCGAAGGCAACGAGCACATCTGGTACGACCCAGCTGCGCTCGACGAGGTCGCCGGTAATATCGCGGACCAGATCAATGAGCTCAATACCGATGCGCACGCCAGCACCGAGCGCGTGGACTCCCACGTCAACCGCCTGCGCGACAAGCTCAAGGAGCTACCGGGCGATCTCTCCTACGCCCAGACCGAGCCGATTGCGGACTACATCATGAAGTACACCTCCGGCAAGGACGTCACCCCAGACGGCTACCGCAAGGCCACCATTTCTGAGGGCGAGCCCACCGCGGCCGACCTTGCCGCCTTCACCAAGGCCATCAAGGACCACAAGGTGGACCTTCTCATCTTTAACCCGCAGACCGAAACCGATACCGCCGGCCGTATCAAGTCCGCCGCGGAGGATGCGGATGTCAATATCGTCGAAATCGGCGAGACCCCGCCGGATGGCAAGGAGTTCTGGACCTACTATGACGAGGTCACCGACTCCCTGGGGAAGCTCTAGTGCTCATCCAATTTCATGACGCAGCGGTTGCCCCGCTGTGGTCCAGCCTTAACCTCGCCGTTGACCGCGGCGAGTTTATCGCCGTTTTGGGCCCCAATGGCGTGGGCAAATCCACCCTGCTCGGCACCATCTTGGGCACCCGCAAACTCACGGCCGGCAGCGTCGACGTGGACTGCCGCGTCGGATTCATCCCGCAGCAGCGCATGTTCCCGGCCGACCTGCCCCTGCGCGCCCGCGACTTAGTATCGCTCTCCCTTGCGCACGGCGCTTTCCGACGCCGCCGCCCTCCCCGCCACCGCGTCGACGAGCTCCTCGCCGAGGTAGGTGCCACCGGCCTGCGCGACCGCCGCGTAGGACAGCTATCCGGCGGCCAGCAGCAACTTATCCGCCAGGCCCAAGCGCTGGCCAATGACCCAGAGCTCATCCTTGCCGATGAGCCGCTGCTCTCGCTCGACCCGGCGCGCCAGCAAGACACCGTGGAGAAGCTAGATGCGCTACGCCGCGAGCGCGGCACCTCCATCATCTTTGTCACCCATGGCATCAATCCGGTACTCGGAGTGACCGATAAGGTGCTCTACCTTGCTCCCGGCGGCCATACCTTCGGCGCGGTAGATGAGGTCATGCGCTCCGATGTCCTTTCCGAGCTCTACGGTTCCAAGGTCAACGTCTTAAACGTCGATGGGAGGCTTATCGTTGTCTAGCTTCATAGAAGACACCCAGTACCTGCTCAGCGTTGATTTTGTACAGTCCTCGCTCATCGCCTCCGCGCTGCTGGGCATTCTTTCTGGCGTGATGACCTCGCTCATCGTGCTGCGCCAGATGTCCTTTTCCGTCCACGCGACTTCCGAGCTCGCGCTCATGGGTGCCTCCGCCGCACTACTTTTCGGTCTCAACTTAGGCTTTGGCGCGGTCGCCGGGGCCATCGTGGCCGCCATCATCCTCGCCGTACTGGGCTTTAAGGGCCAGCAAGACAGCGCCATCGGCGTGGTCATGAGCTTTGGCCTAGGACTGTCGGTGCTATTTCTGCACCTCTACCCCGGCAACGCGAATACCGCGATGACGCTGCTGACCGGCCAGATCGTCGGCGTATCCTCGGCCTCGGTATGGCTTTTGGCCGCAACCACCGTAGTCATCCTCTCCGCCGTAGCCATCCTGTGGCGCCCCATGCTCTTCGCTTCGGCCGACCCAGTTATGGCCCAGGCGGCCGGCGTGCCGACCCGTTTCATCTCGGTCGCCTTCGCCGTACTCGTGGGCCTAGCGGCCGCGCAGTCGGTACAAATCGTTGGTTCACTTCTCGTCATGGCGCTGCTTATCACCCCCGGCGCAGCGGCCGTGCAGATTACTTCCTCGCCCCTGCGCGCGGTCATGTGGGCCACCATTTTCGCCGAGGTGTCGGCCGTAGGCGGCTTCATCTTATCGCTCGCGCCTGGTCTTCCGGTCTCGGTCTTCGTCACCACCATTTCCTTTGTCATCTATCTGGTGTGCCGGCTCATCGGCTGGCGGCGCAATAAAAGCGCAGTGCGCGACGAGGTCGCCGCTAAACGCTTCCACGCCGACTGCCACACCACGGCCGAGGAGCACCACGCCGACTAAACTGGGCGGCTATGCACGTACACCGCCGCACCGCGGATGTGGATGGCCGCACCCGCCGCTTCCTCATCATCACGCCGGATAATCCCGGCCCGCATCCAGACCTGCTGCTCTTCTTCCACGGCTCGTTGCAATCCGGCAACGTGATGCGCCGCTTTACCAATGGCACCTTCGACGAGCTTGCCGATGCCACCAACACCATCCTCGTCTACCCCGACGGCGTGGATCGCCATTTCAATGATTGCCGCAGCATCCTACCGGTCACCGCCCGCACGGAGAACGTTGATGACATCGCCTTCGCCACGTATCTCGTTGAAGCTATGCAGCGCGAGTTCGGCACCGCGCGCACCTTTGCTTGCGGCTATTCCAATGGCGGTCAGATGGTGCTCCGCCTGCTTTTCGACGCTCCCTTTACCCTCACCCGCGCCTGCATCTTCGCCTCCACCTTGGGCGAGGGCGATAACCACGCGCCCAGCAACCCGGATGACTACCGGCCCACGCCGCTGCTGTTTTTCCACGGCACCGCGGACCCATATGCGCCTTATGAAGGCGGTGTGGCCGGGCTGGACGCCGAGCGCACCCGCGGCCGCGTGCTCTCCGCGCCTGCCACCGCGGAATACTTTGCGTTGGCCAATGGCTGCCAGCCACCGCGCGACTACCACCCCGCCCCGGATGTCACCGCCACCGAATACGCCGGCGATTTTCCCGTCGAACTATGGACCATGGAGGGCCTTGGCCACGTGATTCCCTCTAGCATGAGAACCGACCCGCGCATAGGCCCCAATACAGATTCCTTCCGCGCTGTGGATAAGGTCCGCGACTTTTTCGGCCTCGGCACCGCGCAGTCCTAGTTATCCACAGCGGCGCGCCTTATCCCTCGCCCCAGCTCGCGTCCCGCACCTAATGTGTGGAGCCATGAACGCGCTGCACACTTTCTTGGCAGGCCTAGCCGCCGGCATGGACATCATCGCCGACTGCCACGGCCTAACTCAGCGCGCGCTAATCGAGGCCGGCTGCCCCGACACCACCGCCACCCGCCTGCTCGCCCTCGCCGATACCTACTTCGGCCCGACCGCGTTTAGCCGCCTCCAGCGCGAATCCATCGCCGCCGCTCGCACCAATGGGCACAGCCTTACCGCGCTGCTGGCCATCGAGCGCTACGCCACTCGGCTGAGAAATAAGCGTCAGGCCTGGGCGCTGCGTCGGGAGTTGTGTGGGATGAAGGGGGATGCCTCGGACGTCGAAAAGCGGGGGCGTAAACGCGTGCGCGAGATTAAAGGCCCGCCGCAGCGCACACCCGGTGTCAAGCTCTACCGCCGCGCCGAGGGCCCCTGGACTATGACGATTACCGGCAAATCCGCCGATATTGCGGATATGCATGCCGCGCTGGATAAAGATGCCCCGCTAGATTCGGTGCGCAAGATTTTCCAGGGCAAGACCGCCGCCTCCGGTGCGTCCGTGACCACCAATGTGGTGCTGCGCTTGGACGAGCTCGACCGCGTCGTCGACTGCGCGGGCGATGACGTGACACTGCAGCTCACCAATGGCGCCCGGATGACCGGCGCAGACCTCGTGCGCCGCGCATTTACCGAGCATGGCTATGTCACCCTCATCCATCCCGTTAAAGGCCCGGTGAATCTGTATCGCACGGAGCGGCTCGCCTCACCCAAGCAGCGCACCATGGCGGCCGCGGAAAATCCCACTTGTCCTTGGCCCCAGTGCAATTATCCCGCCGACGAATGCCAAGTCCACCATCTCACCGCCTGGCGCCACGGCGGCGAGACAAACCCCGAAAACCTCACCATCGCCTGCCCGTACCACAACGGCGTCAACGACGATGACCCCAACGCCCCGCCAGTTCGCGGCCGCCTGGCCCGGGTGAATGGCACCATTAGGTGGCTGCCGCCTTGGGCAGAAGGCGGCTAGAAACTCTCGCTAGAGACTACTGGGCCGCGCGGCGCTGGCGTGCGAATTCGGAAAGCACAGAACCGGCCGCGACGGAAGCATTGAGGGACTCGACCCAATCCGTCATAGGGATGGACATGATGACGTCGCAGTTTTCCCGCACGAGGCGAGAAATCCCCTTGCCCTCGGAACCGATGACGATGACCACGGGGTCCGTCGCGCCGTTATATGTATCCAGCGTGTGCTCGCCGCCGGCATCTAGGCCGACGACCTGGTAGCCGCTCTTTTGGAATTGCTGTACGGTGCGGGTGATATTCGTCGCGCGGGCGACCGGCAGGCGCGCCGCCGTGCCGGCCGAGGTACGCCACGCCACGGCAGTCACGGATGCGGAGCGGCGCTCTGGGATGATGACGCCGTCGCCACCAAAAGCTGCCACAGAGCGAATCACCGCGCCGAGGTTGCGCGGGTCGGTGATGTTATCCAAGATGACGAACATGCCCGGACGGGCACTTTCGGCCGCACGGGAGATGAGCTCGTCGACATCGGCGTATTTATACGGCGGGATCTGCAGCCCAATGCCCTGGTGCATGCCGTTACCGGTCATGCGGTCCATCTCGTGGCGCTGCACCTCGATGATGGGGATATTGCGGGTATTGCACATGGCCACGGCCTCAGACAGGCGCTTATCGTTGCGGGTACCGGCCACGATATAGAGCGTGGTGGCCGGAACCTTGGCATGCAGACACTCGATGACCGGGTTGCGGCCCACGACCATCTCGGCGGTCTCCTTCTGGTGACGGCCGGAGTTGCGGCGGTCGCGCTCCAGCTTGGCCTTGTGCTTGGCGTGGTAAATGCGGTCCTCTGCCTTGGGTGTCGGGCCCTTGCCGGCCAAGCCCTTGCGGCGCTGGCCGCCGGAGCCCTTGGTTGCGCCCTTCTTATTGGTCTTGCGGATTCCCGCGCCACCGCGGCCGTGGGTACGTGCCATAGTTTATTGTCCTTTCGGAGTGCTTAACGCTGCGCCAGCGACCAGGTCGGGCCGTCTGGGGTATCGGTGATGGTGATGCCGGCGGCCGTGAGGCGGTCACGGACGGCGTCGGCAGTAGCGAAGTCCTTGTCCGCGCGCGCCTGGGTGCGCCGCTCCAGTTCAGCCTGCACCAGCGCATCCAACGCGGCATCCGCCCCGCTAGCTTGCGCTCCATCTTCCCACTCCAGCGGGTCAAAGCCAAGTACGTGTGCCATCGCCCGTACCTGGCCGGCCAGCGTGCGCGCCCCGGCCTCATCGCCGGCGGCAAGGGCCTTATTGCCAGCGCGAACGGTGGTGTGGATTTCCGCCAGAGCCTTGGGCACCGCGATATCATCATTCATCGCGTCTTCAAAGCCCTGCGTCCACTCGCCCAGCTCCAGGTCATCGAAGTGAGCGAGGAAGTCCTCGATGCGGCGGTAGCCTGCGGCGGCCTCGGTCAGCGCGGCCTCGGAATACTCCAGCACGGAGCGGTAATGCGCCGAGCCCAGGTAGTAGCGCAGCTCCACCGGACGCACCAGCTCGAGCATATTCGGAATAGAGAGCACGTTGCCCAGCGATTTCGACATCTTCTCGCCCGACATCGTCACCCAGTGGTTGTGCATCCAGTAGTTGGCAAACTTATCGCCGGCCGCGTGCGACTGAGCAATCTCGTTCTCGTGGTGCGGGAACTGCAGGTCCAGCCCGCCGCAGTGGATATCGAAATTGGAGCCCAGGTAATAGGTAGACATGGCCGAGCACTCCAGGTGCCAGCCCGGTCGGCCGTCGCCCCAGGGGGTGGGCCAGCTGGGTTCGCCCGGTTTCGCGGCCTTCCACAGGGCAAAGTCTTGGGCGCCGCGCTTGGCGGAATCTTCGCCCTCGCCCTGTTCCATTTCTTCTACCTTGTTGCCGGACAGCGAACCATAATCCGAGCCTTCGGCCTTGGTCCATGCGGCAACGTCAAAGTAGACGGAGCCTTCGGCGGGGTAGGCAAAGCCGGCGTCGATAAGCCGCTGCATATAGTCGACCATCTGGGTGACAAAGCCGGTCGCGCGCGGCTCTACCGAAGGCGGAAGCACGCCCAGGGTGTTATAGGCCTTGGTGAACTCGCGCTCATACGTGGATACCCACTCCCACCAGGGGCGATTATTCTCGGCCGCCTTGGTGAGGATCTTGTCATCGATATCGGTGACGTTGCGCACCAAGGCTACGTCATAGCCCTGGGCGAGCAGCCAGCGGCGCAGGATGTCGAAAGCGACGCCGGAGCGCAGGTGCCCGATGTGCGGCTGGGCCTGCGGGGTGGCGCCGCACAGATAAATCGAGGCATGGCCGGGGCGGATCGGCTCGAAATCGCGTTGGCTGCGGGTGGCTGTGTCATAAATGCGCAAAGTACTCACGCCACTTAGTCTAATTGACGCGTGCGCGGGGTTAGTGCGGTGGGCTAGGCGCGCCAGACGACGGCCGTAGCAACCGCCGCACGCCCCTCCTTACGGCCGGTGAACCCCAGGTGGTCCGTCGTGGTAGCAGATACGGACACGGGGGCACCGAGGATTTCGCTCAGCACGGCCTCGGCCTCTTCGCGGCGCGGACCCATCTTGGGGGTCTGGCCGATGAGCTGGGCGGCGGCGTTGCCGATGATAAAGCCCTCAGATTCGAGGAGCTGGCGGCATTCGCGCAGCAACTTCGCGCCGGAAACGCCATCGTATTCGGGGCGGCCGACGCCCACGAAGGAGCCGAGGTCACCGAGGTGGGAGGCGGATAAAAGGGCGTCGACAAGCGCGTGCGCTACAACATCCCCATCGGAGTGGCCCTCGCACCCGTCAACGCCTTCGAAGAGCAGGCCGGCGATCCAGCAATCCTTGCCGGCCTCGATTTGGTGGGCGTCGGTGGCAATTCCAACGCGCGGGATAATCGGATTAGTCATGGGTCTCCTCGGTCAGGGCGTGGGCCAGGGTGAGATCGATGGGCGTGGTGATCTTGAAAGCCAGGGTATCGCCCGGCACGGTTGCCACGCGCTCGCCGTGCCATTCCATGAGGCTGGCGTCATCCGTGGCGGTAAATTCGGGCTGCTGGGCCCAATAATCGAGGTTGGCCTGGCGCAGCGCGGACAGGCGGAAGGCCTGCGGGGTTTGCACTGCGCGCAGGCGGGAGCGATCGGGGGTGCTCAACACGGCCTCATCCGCGACTTCCTTGATGGTATCGGCCACCGGAACCACCGGCACGGCCGCGGGAGCGCCTTCCAGCACCCGCTTGGCGACGCCCCGCACCATCGCCGGCGGCGTCAACGCACGGGCCGCATCGTGGATGAGCACCACGGCATCCTCGTCCGGGATTGCTTGCAGGCCGGCCCACACGGAATCGGCGCGCTCGCTGCCACCGTGAACGAGGCGAATCGGGGCGGCGCTTGCAGCGTCAGTAGCACCAACGGCGTCGATGCGGCCGATAATACGCGCGGCCTCAGCCTCCATGTCCGGGCTGACCAGGACGATAATTTCATCGACTGCCCCGGAGGCCAGCAATGCTCGCACGGAGCGTTCCAAGAGGGTGCGGCCGCGCAGCTCGACATAAGCTTTGGGCACCTCGGCGCCGAGGCGAGTTCCCTGGCCTGCGGCCGCGATGAGCGCGATGACGCGCGGTTTAGTCTTCGTCGTCGAAGGAGAGGTCATCGAGATCGATGTCGTTGTCGATATCGGTGGTGATGGACTTATCATCTACCAATCCGGCGGCGCGGTGGCGCTCGATGGTGGCATCGATTTCTTCCATCATGGTGTCGGCCTTCTTCTCATCGACCGGCTTGGCCAGTGCGAGCTCACCTACCAGGATGGTGCGGGCCTTGCCAAGCATGCGCTTCTCACCGGCCGAAAGGCCGCGATCCTGGTCACGGCGCCACAGGTCACGCACGACCTCGGCGACCTTATTAATATCGCCGGAAGCCAAGCGCTCCTGGTTAGCCTTATAACGGCGGGACCAGTTGCCGGCCTCTTCGACGTCCTCGTCACGCAGCACGGAAAAGACCTTTTCTAGGCCTTCCTTGCCCACGACGTCGCGCACGCCGACGTTATCGGCGTTCTTGATGGGCACGCGGACGACCAGGTCGGACTGGTTGATGTGCAGCACCAGGTATTCGAGCGTCTCGCCGCCCATTTCGCGGGTCTCGATATCCTCGATGACGGCCGCACCGTGGTGCGGGTAGACGACGACCTCGCCGACCTTATACTCCATTGCCACTCCTTGTGTTCCCGATTTATCCCGGTTGACTAAGGCCGCTATTTTATCACGCACGGTCACCCCGACTGCGGATACCCCCGTATACCCCCACGGTCTACCCGCCCGATTTGGGACAACTGTGTACTTTATTGCGAAAGGGACTAGGCTAAAGCGTTGACAAGCCCTGTGATCGCAATTGATGGAGGATGCTCAACGTGCAGTCCCTGAAGTCCGCCGCCCGCCGCGGTGCCATTATTTCCGTTACCGCCGTCTCCGCTCTGGCGTTGGCTTCTTGCTCGGCGGGTCATGTCACCCAGACCGCTGAAAAAGTGGCTGCGGTCGATGGCGCTTCTGCAAGCACGGAAGATAATAAGGCTGCAGTTCGCGATGTCACCATCCTGGTAGAGCCGGACGGCACTGCTGCACTGAAGTTCAGCGCCATTAACCAGGGCTACGACACCGATGTCATTTCCTTGGAGTCCGTGAAGGTCGATGGCCAGCGCGTTGAGATGAAGCAGCCACAGCCGCTGCACCGCGATGAGTCCATCATCGCTGATTCTCAGAAGAACCTGGAAGCTAACCCCCAGCAGGATTCCGAAACCGTCCAGTACATCGCCACCAAGTTGAAGAATGATGACTACGGCTACGCCGGTGACCGCCCGGTTACCTTCGAGTTCTCCAATGGCTCCATCGACGTAAACGCCACCATCGCTGCCACCCAGATGCAGTCCGGCGAGTTCGACCGCGACGTCGAGTCCTCCGAGGGCTACACCTCCGAGGCTCCGAAGAACTAAGCCACACTACTTTCCAGCCCCGCTCCCAGCCCGTTTCGGGCTGGGAGCGTCTGTGTGTTTTAGGCTAGAAGCCATGGCCAAGAAAACCCGCCCCATCCATACCTGTTCCGAATGCGGCTACGTCTCGCCCAAATGGCTCGGGCGATGCCCGGACTGCGGTGCGTGGGGCACGCTGGAGGAAAAGGCACCGGTGGTGGCGGTGCCAGGGGCGTCGGCAAGCAAGGGCGTAGCCCCGTCGAGTCCGGCACAGCCGATTACCAAGATTGGGGCGCAGGCAACAAAGACGGTGCGCACCGGTATCGGCGAGTTGGATCGCGTGCTGGGAAGCGGCATCGTGCCGGGCTCGGTGGTGCTTATGGCCGGCGAGCCCGGCGTGGGCAAATCCACGCTACTGCTGGAAGTAGCCTCGCGGTGGGCACAGCTCGGCCGCACCGTGCTCTACGCGACGGCCGAGGAATCCGCCGGCCAGGTCCGCTCCCGCGCCGAGCGCACCGGCGCCTTGCAGGAAACTTTGTATTTGGCGGCCGAGTCCAACTTGGATGGGGTCTTCGGGCACGTCGATAAGCTGCAGCCTAGCCTCATCATCGTCGATTCGGTACAGACCATGCATGCCGTAGGTGTGGAGGGTGTATCCGGTGGCGTGGCACAATCGCGCGCGGTAACGGCCGCGCTGACGTCATTGGCGAAATCCACGGGCATTCCGGTGCTACTGGTCGGCCACGTCACGAAGGACGGCAACGTGGCCGGGCCACGCGTGCTGGAGCACCTTGTCGACGTCGTCTTAAACTTCGAGGGCGACCGCCAATCCAGCCTGCGCATGCTGCGCGGCATCAAAAATCGCTTTGGTGCCACCGACGAGGTGGGCTGCTTCGAGCAGACCTCCGGCGGCATTCGGGAGGTAGCGGATCCCTCCGGGCTATTCCTCTCGCACCGCGGTTCTACGCCGGATGGCTCGGCCGTGACGGTCGCGATGGACGGGGTGCGGCCGATTCTGGCGGAGGTGCAGGCGCTGACGGTGGACCCGGTGGCGAAAAACCCGCGGCGGGTGGTTACCGGGCTAGATTCCAACCGCGTGCCGATGGTGCTCGCGGTGCTCCAGGCCCGCGCCGGCCAGCGCACCAATGATAAAGATGCCTACGTCGCCACGGTCGGCGGCATGCGCATTACGGAAACCGCGACGGATTTGGCGGTGGCGTTGGCGACGTGGTCCTCGTTGCACGAGCAACCGCTGCCGGCCAAGACGGTTGTCATTGGCGAGGTGGGCCTGGCCGGCGAGTTGCGTCCAGTGCCCAATGTGGAGCGGCGCTTAATGGAGGCCGCGCGGCTGGGTTATAAGAACGCGATTGTCCCACGCGGGGAAATCGAGCCAGTAGACGGCATTCGCGTCCACCAAGCTGGGACGCTAGGGCAGGCCATCGCTGTGGTGGCGGGCTAGCGCCTAGCGCAGCGTGAAGTCCTGCGGCGGGGAGGAGTTATCGCCGATGATGGTGTGGGCGAAGTAGGCGCCTGGCTCAGCCGCGGGGCGATTGGTGCATTCGCCTGGCTTGGAGGCTTGGCGGGACCATTCGGCCTCGAATTTTACGTCCTTGCCGGCCGGGAAGGTCTGCGAGCCGGTCTGCACGGAAGCATAGCAATCCGTATCGGACCACACGCGCTCGTTATCGGCCATCTTGTAGACCTCGAAGCGCAGCAGGTTCTTGTCTAGGTCGATCTTGCAGTCTGCGGCCGTGGGGTTGGTGACTGTCATGAAGAACTTCGGCAGTTCGCCCTCCGGCACGGAGTAGTTCAGCATGGAGGTGCGCACCTGGAGGTCTGCCAGGTCGCAGGTCTTCTTTGCTGCCTCGGCGCTCGCGGCCGCGGAGCTGGACGGCTCGCTTTCGGCAGACGCGCTTTCCGACGCCCCCTCGGCCGACGTCTCCGCGGAGGTCGCGGAGGTTTCTGGGGCGGCAGAAGATGAGGTCTGCTCCGGCGTAGGCGCGGGTGCGGCGGTATCGGCCGGCTCATCGCTGCTGCCCCCGAAGGCAGCCACAGCCGCCCAGATCAGCACCACGACCAGCACGAGTACGATGATGAGCGCCGCTACTCGTCGGCGCTTGTAAATCTCTTCTGGTAGGGGCTTTTTCTGCGTCACGCTGTCAATTTTAAGCGGTGGGCACGGGCCGGTGCGCTAAGCCCGCGCCGCGTGTCAGGCGGGCTAGTCCACCCCGAAGGTCTGCAAGGTTTCCACGCTGGAATCTTCCAGCAGGTAGCGCGCGCCGATAACGCCCAGGGCACCCTCGTCGAGCAGACGGCGGACGTTGGGCACGCTGGCAACCAGCTGGGCGACGGTCTGGCGGGTGTGCTCCCGCTCGACGTCGTCAGTCGTGGCATGTGGACCCGCCACCAGTGCGGAGGCGGCAACCTTCTCGATGATGGGGCGCTGCAGGCCGGTGGGCAGCTCGCCGCCGGATACGAAACCGGTAGCCGCGCCCACCGCGCCGCAAGATTGATGGCCGAGGACTACCAGCAGGTTGGGTTTGAGGGCAGCAAGGGCGTAGTCGAGGGAGGCTAGGACGGCGTCGTCAAGAATGTGGCCGGCAGTGCGGATGACAAAGGCATCGCCGAAGCCGATATTGAAGACGTGCTCGATAGGGGCGCGGGAGTCGGAACAGGAAATAACCACCACGCGAGGGTCCTGGCCGTGAGTTAGGCCCTCGCGGTTATAAATCTCGCGCACGTCGACGGTCTCGCCGTCCAATACGCGCTGATTTCCCGCCTTGAGGGCCTCCCATACGGCCTGCGGTTCGTGGGCAATATTACGTAAAGGCATAGGCCATATTCTAATGCCCTAGACTATCTCCCACGATGGATTCGCAAGCTCTTCTTTCCTGGTTCGATGCCAATGAACGAGACCTGCCCTGGCGCCGGCCTGGCACGAGCGCGTGGGGTGTGCTGCTCAGTGAGGTCATGAGCCAGCAGACCCCGGTCGCGCGCGTGGCTCCGGTGTGGGAGGACTGGATGCGGCGCTGGCCCACCCCGGCAGATTTTGCCCAGGCTACTCGAGCGGAGGTCTTGCGCGCCTGGGGCAAGCTGGGCTACCCGCGGCGCGCGCTGCGCCTGTGGGAATGTGCCGCGGCCATCGGCGAAGGCGAGGTACCGGCGGACGTCGATGAATTGCTGCGCCTGCCTGGCATTGGGGATTACACCGCGCGCGCCGTGGCCTGTTTTCATTTCGGGGTCAACGTGCCGGTGGTCGATACCAATGTGCGGCGGGTTTATACCCGCGCAGAAGAGGGCCGATTCCTCGCGCCGCAGCCTTCGAAGCGGGAGTTGGCGGCCGTGGCAGAGCTTTTGCCGGCCGAGAATGGGCCGCGCTTTTCAGCCGCGCTTATGGAGCTGGGCGCGCTGGTGTGCACGGCGAAGAATCCCGCCTGCGAGCAGTGCCCGCTGCGGGAGAGCTGTGCATGGCAGCTGGCTGGTCGGCCGCAGCCGAGTGCGGAGGAGCAGGCGCGGGCGAAAAAGCGGGTGCAGAAGTTTGTAGGCACAGACCGGCAGGTGCGCGGCAAGATTTTGGATGTGCTGCGCGCAGCGGACGAGCCGGTTCCGCAGTCTGAAATTGATGTGGTCTGGCCCGATGCGGCGCAGCGCTCCCGCGCGTTGGCTTCGCTGCTTGCCGACGGCCTCGCCGAGCAAAACGACGCCGGCCTATTCCACCTACCCATTTAGGTGACTAATAATGGCCGGCCATATCCGCAGGTCGCGATCCTGTGGGTGTGATCTGCTTAACGCCAGCGGCCGCGGAAATTGAAACCTCCGGGCAGATTCACCCACATGCCGCCGCGAGAATTGAATGTGACCGGTCCTACCTTGGTAGACATCGACGCGCCGGAGCCGGAAACGTTGATCCAGCTATTCTTGCCGGTCTTTTTTCTTGAACGATACTGAAGTCCCATAAGCATTTATTTTAGCAATTCCACTTCCACCGTTCCTACTGCGCAGTAGGTTTTGGTCATGGAAAAGATTTGTATGAGACTCCTCACAGTCTGTTCACTAATCCTCGGGTCGCTCTTTCTGCCGCCAGCTGCCAACGCGGCGGTGACTTCAGCTCACCCGGCGCCGCACCTGGCAGAATCGGCGGGCCAGGCGCAGGTGTTTACATATGACACCACCACCGATGCCGGCAAGCCGGTGCAAGCCTCGGCTACCTTGTACGAGCCCACTGCACCGTGGCGTGGCAAGGGCGAGCGCCCGACCATCGTCTTCGGACCAAGCACGCGTGGGCAGGGCGACCAATGCGCGCCGTCGCGCGCGGGCATGCAGCTGGGGTCGGTGGGCCTGAGCAAAGTGGGCTCTCCCACCATTAATGCCAGCTACGAGTACTCATTTTATATGATGGCCCTGCGCCACGGGGCACGCGTTATCGTTGCCGACCTTATTGGGTTGGGCATGCCAGGACACCACACGTATGTAAACCACATTGAAGAAGCACACGCGCTTCTCGACGCCGCCCGCTCCGGCCTAGAACTCGCGCACGCCCCGAAGGACGCCCCCATTGGCTTTGCGGGCTATTCGCAGGGCGGCGGCGCCTCGCTCTCCGCAGCCGAGTATGCCGAACGCTACGCTCCTGACCTCAACGTAGCCGGCACATACGCTGGCGCGCCGCCAACGGACCTGCCGGAGACTATGCGCAGCATTGACGGTTCAGCTATCGCCCACGTGCTGGGCTATGCCATTAATGGCTTTTCTGAGCGTAGCCCAGAATTCCGCGATGCAGTGTTGGCGGAACTCAACCCACGAGGCATTGACTTCTTACGTTCCGCGGCCACCAGCTGCACGGGCGATTCTGTTCTCATGTGGGGCTTTACAAATACCCGAATGCTTACCCGCACCGGGGAATCCTTGTCCGAGATTGTGGAACGCAAACCTGTCGTTAAGGAAACTTTAGAGCGCCAAAACCTGGGCAAAGCGGTGCCAAATGCACCGGTAATGATGGCTAGCTCACCTAGTGATGATTTAATCTCTCATGACCAGGTACGCAGGACTGCTGGAGCGTACTGCTCTATGGGCGGAACCATCGATTTCGTAGCCGCACCCGGCACCGCAACGATTCCACGCACTGGAATCGACCACGCCGTGCCCTTGTACCTAGAGATGCCGGTCGGGTTGCAGTATCTCTTTGACCGCTTTGAGGGCAAACCGGCACCCACTAACTGCACAGCATAAATAGATTCCTGGGCGCAAATAAAGCCGCCCAGTTCTCGCAGGGAAAGCGAGGGCTGGGCGGCTTTAAGGCGCTATAGCGCCACTACATCGGCTGGCCGGCGCCTGCTGGCGGCGGGTTATGGCCATCGTCATCGGAGTCGGAACCGGAGCCGGACTCTAGGTCGGTTCCGGCGGCGGTGGAGCCGCCATCGCCCGGAACGTCCGGGGTGATGGTGTCGGGCTCGCCGGCATCGGTGGAGTCGGCGTCGTTTTCGCGCACCTCGGCGTCGTCAAGCTGCGGCTCCTCGGTGTCCTCCGGCAGAGGCTTCGGGCGTGGGCTGAAGGTGAACTTCGCGCCAGTGTTGTCCTTGGACTCGCCGTCCCAGCCCTCGACGTCGACGGTGATGATCTCACCGGCGCCGATTTCGCCGAAGAGGATCTTCTCGGAGAGCTGATCCTCAATCTCGCGCTGGATGGTGCGGCGCAGCGGACGAGCACCCAATACTGGGTCGAAGCCTCGCTTAGCCAGCAGGTCCTTGGCCTTCTGCGTGAGCTCGATGCCCATATCGCGCTCCTCCAGCTGCTTGGCCACGCGGCCGATGAGCAGCTCGACCATTTCCACAATCTGCTCCTGAGTGAGCTGGTGGAAAACAACGATGTCATCGATACGGTTCAAGAACTCCGGGCGGAAGTGCTTCTTCAGCTCGTCGTTGACCTTCTGCTTCATCCGATCGTACTGAGCATCCGCATCATTTTCGGAAGAGCCAGTAAAGCCCAAGCCCACCGGCTTCGAGATGTCCTGGGTACCCAAGTTCGACGTGAAGATGAGAACGGTGTTCTTGAAGTCAACAACGCGACCCTGGCCGTCGGTAAGCCGGCCATCCTCTAGCACCTGCAACAAGGTGTTGTAGATCTCCTTGTGGGCCTTCTCAATCTCATCAAAAAGCACGACGGAGAATGGCTTGCGGCGAACCTTCTCGGTCAGCTGGCCGCCCTCTTCGTAGCCAACGTATCCCGGAGGAGCACCGAAGAGACGAGAAGCGGTGAAGCGGTCGTGGAACTCGCCCATATCGATCTGGATGAGGTCATCATCCGAACCGAAGAGGAAGTTAGCCAGGGACTTCGACAGCTCGGTCTTACCCACACCGGACGGGCCAGCGAAGATGAAGGAGCCGGATGGACGGCGCGGGTCCTTGAGGCCTGCACGGGTACGGCGGATGGCGCGGGAGACGGACTTGACCGCCTCGTCCTGGCCAATGATGCGCTTGTGCAGCTCTTCTTCCATGTTGAGCAGACGGTTGGATTCCTTCTCCGTCAGCTTCAGGACAGGGATGCCGGTCCAGTGTGCCAGCACCTCTGCAATCTGGTCCTCGCCAACCTCGGCGATTTCCTCGAGGTCACCGGAACGCCACTGCTTTTCCTTCTCAGCGCGCTCCTCACCCAGCTTGCGCTCCTTATCGCGCAAGCCAGCTGCCTTTTCGAAGTCTTGGGCATCGATGGCCGCTTCCTTCTCCTTGCGGACCTCAGCGATGCGGTCATCGACCTCGCGCAGGCCCTTTGGCGCGGTCATGCGCTTGATGCGCATACGGGCACCAGCCTCATCGAGAAGGTCGACGGCCTTATCCGGCAAGAAGCGGTCATTGATGTAGCGATCCGAGAGGGAAGCTGCAGCGTGCAGCGCCTCATCGGTATAAGACACGCGGTGGTGAGCCTCGTACTTATCGCGCAGGCCCTTCAGAATCAAGAAGGTGTCATCCAGGGAAGGCTCGTCTACCTTAACCGGCTGGAAACGACGCTCGAGGGCGGCGTCCTTTTCGATGTGTTTGCGGTACTCATCCAAGGTGGTAGCACCGATGGTCTGCAGCTCGCCACGGGCCAACTTTGGCTTGAGCAAGGAAGCTGCATCGATAGCACCTTCAGCAGCACCAGCACCGACCAAGGTGTGGATCTCATCGATAAACAAGATGATATCGCCGCGCTGGTTAATCTCCTTGAGGACCTTCTTCAGGCGTTCCTCGAAGTCACCGCGGTAACGAGAGCCGGCCACCAGGGAGCCTAGGTCAAGCGAGTAGAGCTGCTTGTCCTTGAGGGTTTCCGGGACCTTGCCGTTGACGATGTCGAGCGCCAAGCCCTCGACCACGGCGGTCTTACCAACGCCCGGCTCACCGATGAGGACCGGATTATTCTTTGTGCGGCGAGAGAGCACTTGCATGATGCGCTCTACCTCGGACTCGCGGCCAACGACAGGATCAAGCTTGCCGTCCTTGGCAGCCTGGGTGAGGTTGCGGCCGAATTGATCAAGCACCAGGGAATTGGAACGCTCACCGGAACCACCGGAGCCGCCACGAGCGCCGGCGCCAGCACCTGCACCGACTGGACCGGAGCCTTGACCATTGGAGGAGCCGCCCTCCTGCTGTCCACCTTCGTAGCCGGACAGCAACTGGATAACCTGCTGGCGCACGCGTGGCAGGTCGGCGCCGAGCTTGGTCAGCACCTGCGCGGCGACGCCATCGCCCTCGCGAATGAGACCCAGCAGCAAGAACTCAGTACCGATGTACTTGTGTCCCATCTGCAGGCCCTCACGCAGGGAGAGCTCAAGAACCTTTTTGGCACGTGGAGTAAAGGGGATGTGGCCGGTGTGTGGCTGGCTACCCTGGCCGATGATTTCCTCGACCTCACGGCGGACATCCTCCAGGGAAATACCCATGGATTCCAGTGCCTTGGCAGCGACGCCTTCGCCTTCATGGATAAGGCCGAGCAAGATGTGCTCGGTGCCGATGTAATTGTGGTTAAGCATGCGTGCTTCTTCCTGCGCCAAAACGATGACGCGGCGAGCACGATCGGTAAACCTCTCGAACATGATTCCCCTATACTTTCGCTTCTAATGTGTCACCCACTCTAACGCGGCAATCCGCCGATCATTTCCGGTTTTACTCCCAGATGCCCGCAATACCGCGATAATTCCCCATCTTCGCAGCTCACACGGGTGTACGCCGGTAGCGAACAGGGGCACGGGCATGTAATCTGGAATCGTTTTATTGTTCCCCGCCCCTCTTCCGCACTGTTTAAGGAAATCTCCACCGTGCCGCAACTTCCTGAGTTCTTCGCCACCCAACACAACCTGCACGAATTGGCAGTAGTGGATGAAGCTCCTTCCTCTACACTCTTTGCCGTGGAAGACGGGGCCACGCACCAGCCGCTGAGCGTGGAGATTTTCGCCCCAGGAATCACCGGCATGGTGGAAAAGTCCACCGCGTTACATGGATTGCATCACCCGGCTATCGCACCGCTGGTAGGCACGGGCACTACCGCAGACGGACAAGAGTTTATTGTGCGCGAGGGGTTTGTCGGCACCCAGCTTTCGCAAATACCCAATAATCTCAGCCGCACGGACGCGGCGGACATCTTTGGCCCCCTGGCCGGTGCGGTGGACTTTTTGATCTCTCGCAAGCAGGCAGACTTTGCGGTCCATGGGCTAAGGGAGGCCCGGGTGGGCGTCGACAAGCAACGGCAGATTTCGGTACTGGCCGCGGCCGGCCCGTCTCCCGAGGAGCACGGCGAAGCGGTAGAGGCATTCGAGCAACTCGTCGCGCGCAAGTGCCCGGACTATAAGGCCACCGGCACGGCGGATAGCGCCAAGGATGTGGTGGCGCATCTGCGCCCGCAGGGAGAGTTCGATACCGCGCAGATCCCGCGCGTGCAAGCCCCCGAACCGCGCCCCCAGCAGCAATTCGCCCCGCCGCAGCCACAGCCACATCCGCAGCCGCAGCAGCAGGCGATGGCCCAGCCCATGGGGCAGCAACCCATGGGGCAACAGCCCATGGCGCCAGCGCCGCAGAAGAAGGGCAAGGGCGGTCTCATTGCGTTGATTAGCGTGTTGGCGGTGGCCGCGATTGCTGCCGCGGCGGCGCTGTGGTTCTTCTTGTCCTACCCCAGCTGGAATGACAAAGAACAAAACCTGGCGGATGCGTACCCGAACCTGGTGAGCTCCCGTAGCGGCCAGGAGGGCTTCGATGGGGCAAAGTGTTCCTCGCGTGAGCCGGAGTCTGGCCAGGAGGCCAAGATTTCCTGCGTGGGCGATGGGTTTAGCTATATCGTGACCTACTACCCCAGCATAGAAGAGCGCGATGCCATGCTTCCCGACGCCGAGCCGGTGGAGCTTTCCAATGACCAGTGCACCATCCAAAGCTATGAGACCACCGCGGATGTTCCTACTTACGTCATGGCCGTTGAAGGCACCCAATCCGCGTTCCTCGTGTGGGGCGATAAGGCTGAAAACGAGCGGCTGAACCTGCCGCTGTGCGCCTCTTAAATCGCACTCTCAGAGTTTCCGGCCCGCCGCGCATAGCGTGTGCGGGCCTTATGCCTGTCCTAGTGGCTACTCCGTCGACGGCACGCGCTTGAGGAAGGGGGCCAGCACAATAACCACCAGCGAGAGCACGCCTGCAAAAAGGAATGCCCAGTGCGCACCGTGAGCGGTGGCAGCAGCATCATTCATGCCTTGTGCCAGGCCAGCCTTGGTGCCACGGCTAAGGAACGTCATCAAAAAGGCAGTGCCGGCCGCGCCCGCCAGCTGCTGCAAAGTATTAAGGATGGCGGAGCCGTGTGAGTAGAGCTCATCCGGCAGGGAGGCCAGGGACGTCGTCATCAGTGGCGTCATCATGAGCGCAATGCCGAGGGCGAATAGGACGTGCATAGCAATGACCATCCACACAGCGCTGTCCTCAGTGAGCAGGGTCATCAGCCACGTACCCGCGGCAAGGAGAAGGGCACCTGGAATCATCAGCGGACGGGGCCCGTGGACATCATAGAGGCGGCCTACCATCGGGGAGATGCCGCCTTGCAGCAAGCCGCCGGGCATGACGACGAGCCCGGTGACCAGGGAACTTACCGCCAAAGAGGTCTGCAGGTAGATGGGCAGGACATTGACCACGCCAAGCAATAGCCCGAACATCAAAAGCATGCCGAGTACCGCCACGGTGAAGTTCGGAACCTTAAATGGTCGCATATCCAGCAGGGCGCGATTGTCTTTAGCCAGGCGCACTTGCCGGAGGGTAAAAAGCGCCAAGGCCACAAGTCCTATGGCGAGGACGAGGATGTCTATGAGGCCTTCGCCCTCCAGAATATTTTCTAGGGACGATACGGCATATACCAACCCGCCAAAGGCAAGGACGGACAAAATAACTGAGGGGAAATCCAGCGGGGTATCGCGTTTATCGCCCACGTTGACTAGGCGGAGGTAGCCGGCGACGCCGATGAGGCCGAGCAGCGGAACCATGGTCCAGAAGATGACGTGCCAGGTGAACATGCTAAGAACCAGACCACCCACCGTAGGTCCGAGCGCCGGGGCCACGGAAATGACCACGGAGATAATGCCCATGACGCTGCCGCGACGCTGCGGCGGGACGAGGGTCATCGCCACCGTCATCAAGGTGGGGATCATCAACGCAGTACCCGCCGCTTGGAAAACGCGCCCCACCAGCAAGATGCCGAAGGCTGGGGCGAGTGCCGCAAAGACTGTACCGGCAAGGAATACACCCGCGGAGGCGAGAAAGATCTGGCGGGTGGTGAATTTATCCATGAGAAAGCCGGTGGTCGGGATGACCACGCCCATGGTGAGCAGGAAACCGGTAAGCAACCACTGGGCGGAGGTAGCCGGGATGTCAAAGTCCGCCATGATGGCAGGCAATGCCACCGAAAGGGCGGTCTCGTTCAGGATCATCACCATCGCACCAAGGACGAGGATGGTGAGGTTGATTTTTACCTCTGCGGAAATGTGCGGATCTGGTTTCTGAGACACCCAGATAGGATACTGAGGCCGCCGATATGGGGAAAGTCGGGGAGTATAATTTTAATGTCTTCCTCCGCGCGGTCAGACCGCGCCACCCGAATATATAGAGAGGCCATCCCAGTGCGTTTTCTCCAGGATTCCCGCCCGCCGTACGAATTGACCTATTCCGATGTGTTCATGGTGCCCAGCCACTCCGAGGTGGGCTCGCGCCAGTCGGTGGATCTCACCACTGAGGACGGCACTGGCAATACCATCCCGCTCATCGTGGCCAATATGACCGCCGTGGCCGGTCGCCGCATGGCCGAGACCATCGCGCGCCGCGGCGGGCTCACTATCCTGCCACAGGACCTATCCCTGGATGCGGCCGCAGAGACCATCGCCTCCGTGAAAGCGGCTGACTTGGTCTATGACACCCCCATTATCGTGAAGCCGCACCATACCGTGGGCTATACCAGCAACCTTTTGCACAAGCGCGCTCATGGCGCGGCCATCGTGGTCGACGGGGACATGCCCATCGGCATTATCACACCGAAGGATCTGCGCGGGCAGGATAATTTCACCGCCGTCGGCCAATTGATGACCACGGATCTGGTAACGCTGCCGGTGGGCATTGACCCACAGGAGGCCTTCACCAAGCTGCGCAAAACCTCGCGGAAGTTGGCACCGGTGGTCAACCCGGATGGCACCCTGGCCGGAATCCTCACCAGGAAGGGGGCGGTGAGGGCGAAGATGTATAAGCCGGGCGTCGACAAGCAGGGCCGGTTACACATTGGTGCGGCCGTGGGCATCAACGGCGATGTGGAAGGCCGCGCCCGTGCCCTAGCGCAGGCGGGAGCCGACGTCCTAGTCATTGATACCGCACACGGGCACCAAGACAGCATGCTCAGCGCGCTGCGCAAGGTAAAAGCGCTGGACTTGGGGCTTCCCATTGCTGCCGGCAATATCGTCACAGCGGAGGGCGTGCGCGAACTGGTGGCCGCCGGCGCGGACATCATCAAGGTCGGCGTGGGCCCAGGCGCGATGTGCACCACCCGCATGCAAACGGGTGTGGGCCGCCCGCAATTCTCGGCCGTCCTGGAGTGCGCTGCGGCAGCCCGCGAGGTTGGCGCCCACGTCTGGGCCGATGGCGGCGTGCGCGACCCGCGCGATGTCGCTCTTGCTCTGGCCGCCGGTGCCTCCAATGTCATGATCGGCTCCTGGTTCGCCGGAACCTTTGAATCCCCAGGTGACCTGCACAAGGACGCCGATGGCGCCTTCTACAAGGAATCCTTTGGCATGGCTTCGCGCCGGGCAGTGCGCGGCCGCAACTCCGATACGGAGGCCTTCGAGCGCGCCCGCCGCGAGATGTTTGAAGAGGGGATTTCTACCTCTCGTATCTACCTCGACCCCGAGCACGGCGGCGTGGAGCATCTAGTGGACCGAATCATTTCTGGCGTCCGTTCCTCGTGCACTTACGCCGGCGCCAATTCCTTGGCTAGCTTCCACGAACGCGCCACTGTGGGCGTGCAGTCCGCCGCCGGGTTCGCGGAGGGGCAGCCGCGCGCCACGAACCGTTAATAGGCTGCATGCTACGTTGACAGATATGCTAACTCGCTATGACCAAGCGGCCTCCCGCGCGGCCGCACAGGTTATGGGGCGCTACTCCACCAGCTTCTCGCTGGCCACGCGGCTCTTGCGCGGGCGGGTGCGCGCCGATATCCGCCACTTATACGCGGTGGTGCGCATTGCCGATGAGCTTGTCGACGGCGCCGCTGCCCAAGCCCACACCGACCCCGCCGCCGCATTGGATGCCTACGAGAAAACCATCCTGGCCGCACCGCAGCAGCGACTGCACACGGATCTCGTGGTCCACGCTTATGCCTTAACCGCGCGTCGCTGTGGCTTCCCCCGCGAGTACCTTGCTGCCTTCTTTCACTCCATGCGCGCGGATCTTGAACAACGCGAGTATTCTTCGGCCGAGCTGCAAGACTATATCTACGGCTCGGCGGAAGTCATTGGGCTTTTGTGCCTACAGATTTTCCTAGCCGAGGAAAGCGTTTCACCCGCCGACCGCACTGCCATGGAACGCGGCGCCCGCGCGCTAGGTTCGGCATTCCAGAAGATAAACTTCCTGCGTGATTTGGGCGAGGATAGCTCTACTTTGGGGCGCACCTATTTTCAGCAGGCCCCATCCGGCCGGATTGATGAGGCCACCAAGTCCGCGCTCATCGCAGAGATCCGCCAGGAGCTTGCTACCGC
Organism: Corynebacterium sp. KPL4035; assembly: GCF_037908325.1. Lineage (NCBI taxonomy): Bacteria > Bacillati > Actinomycetota > Actinomycetes > Mycobacteriales > Corynebacteriaceae > Corynebacterium > Corynebacterium sp. KPL4035. Next base: position 83,380 of record NZ_JBBMGF010000005.1, read on the forward strand.
CGCGCTCACCATCGACTTGCTACCTGCCTCCGCACGGGTTGGTGTGAGCGCGGCGGCGGATATCTTTGCCGAGCTGACCAATCGCCTCGCCGCAACCCCTGCTACGGACCTCGCCACCACGCGCGTATCCGTGCCCAACCACACCAAGGCTTGGTTAGCGGCCCGCGCAGTGCGCCGCCGCGGCCACAGCAAGCACGCCCCACACCCAGCCGAAGATTAAGGAGAACGTCATGCACGCCGTCGTCATCGGAGCCGGCATCGCTGGACTCGCCACCGCCGCCTTGCTCGGCCGCGAAGGATACGAGGTCACCGTGGTGGACTCGCTGGATGAGGTGGGAGGCCGCGCCGGCAGCTTTGCAGAAGACGGCTTTCGCTGGGATACGGGCCCGTCCTGGTATCTCATGCCCGAGGCTTTCGATCATTTCTTTGCGCTCTGCGGCACCTCTACCGAGGCGGAGCTAGATCTGGTGGACCTCTCCCCCGCCTACCGTGTTTTTCATGGGGATGCGCCCGTAGACGTGCACTCCGGTATCGAGGAAGTCACCGCGCTGTTCGAGTCCTTGGAACCCGGCGCGGGAGACAAGGTCCGGCAGTACTTGGCGCAGGCCAGCGATACCTATGACATGGCGCTCGAGCACTTCCTCTACACCACCTTCTCCGCGCCGCTCAATTTGGTGCACCGCGATATTCGCACCCGGCTTTCTCGCCTCGTGGCGCTGCTTGCGGCAAACCTGCAGCAGCACGTGGGCCGTAACTTCGCTGATGCCCGCCTGCGCCAGATTCTGAGTTATCCGGCGGTCTTTTTATCCTCCGAGCCGGCCGCCGCCCCAGCCCTATATTCCCTGATGAGCCACACCGACCTGGTGGAGGGGGTGCGCTACCCACAAGGTGGTTTCGCCGCCGTGGTCCAGGCCGTCTACCGACAAGCGAAGAAGTTTGGCGCAACCTTCCGTTTGGGCGAGGAGGTTACCTCCATCAAGGTATCTAATCGGCAGGTAACGGGCGTGCGCACGAACAAGGGCGCCATCCACGCCGATATCGTGGTCTCCGCAGCGGACTTGCACCACACCGAGACCCAGCTTTTGCCGCCGCAGCTGCGCACCTACCCGGAGCGTTACTGGGGCCGGCGCAATCCGGGCCTGGGTACCGTGCTCATCTTGGCCGGGGTGAAGGGCAAGCTGCCCGAGCTGGCACACCATACGTTGCTCTTTAGCAAGGACTGGGATCCGGATTTCCGCGCCGTCTATTCCGGCCCAGAGCCCTCCCGGCCGTTGGGGGCCTCCGAGTCCATCTACGTGTCCAAGACCTCCGCCACCGACCCAAGTGTCGCCCCCGAGGGCCACGAAAATCTCTTCATTCTGGTGCCGGTGCCGGCCGCGGAGGCGCCCGGGTTTGGCAATGCCTATCACGCTGAGGAGTCCGAGCGCGTTGCTGCGATTGCCGACGCCGCCCTCAACCGCATCGCGGCCACGGCCGGAGTGCCGGATTTGCGAGAGAGGGTCGTCGTCAAGCGCACGCTCGGCCCGGCCGATTTTGCCGAGCGCTACCATGCCTGGTCGGCCGGCTCCATCGGACCGGCACACACGCTGCGACAGTCGGCGTTTTTGCGCGGACGCAATGCCTCACGCAAGGTAAACGGCCTCTACTATGCGGGGGCTACCACCGTGCCGGGCGTCGGTGTGCCAATGTGCCTGATTTCGGCCGAGAACATCATTAAGCGCCTGCGGGGCGATAAATCCGCCGGCCCACTCGTGCGCTAAAAACTTAGATATCCAGGAGAACTACTCGCCCGCTGCCACTCGAATCCACGCATTTGGGCAAGCGGTTTTCCGGCTTTGCGTCATCTAAGAACTTTGGCGCGGATACATCGCACGCCCAACCTTCGAGCCTGAGGAAGCCGCGGGTATTTACTTCCTCCGGCTTAAAGTCGTGGTTCACGTAGCTATCTACGACCTGCATAGCTTTGGTGCAGTTCGTGCCATCGACTTGCACGTAGACGTTCTTTCGTCCCCATTTTGTATCCATCTGCCCACAGATAGTGCCCATTTTGGCGTTGCCATTGGAATCGGGCTTAGGTGGGAAGGTATCGGAGTAGTACTGACCGTTGTCTTTTACGGTGAAATGATGTCCCTTCGCTGTGACCGTGAACTCATCCGAGTTTGGTGCCTCGAAGGTAACGCCTTCAATTTCTACCTTCTCCCCTGCCTTGAGCTGTTTCGACGGAGTCATATCACCTGGATCCACCGCGCCAGATGGGAAGAATCCCTCCCCCTTTTTGAAGCTGACCATACTAGCCTCCCACTGCGGCTGGTTTGGGTCTGGCATTAGGGGTGGATCTGCGAACTGCACGGTGCACCACGGGCCTGCGGAGAGCTCTTTAAAGGAGCACGAAACTTTTCCATCGGGACTTTTAACTCCCCACGCCTTCGACTGCGCGTATTCGGGGCCCTTCGCCAAAAAGTCCTCGGCCGAACGCATGGTCAGCCCCGAGGAATCCACCTTCTTTTCTGATTCGGTAGTTTCTTCCGCTGTGCTCTCTGGGGAGGAAGCTTCCGCCGAGCTAGTTGCGGTGCTTTCGGTCATCCGTGGACGGAATTGGGGCGCTTCCTCGTTACTGTCAGCAGAGGAACATGACGCAAGCCCAACGGCCAATACAGGTAGGGCAAGGATAGGGAGAATTCTTTTCATGCCTCGCATTTTTCCATGCGGTGAGAAACTGCGCTGGTCTTTTGCAGCAGGGGTGCAGGAACGAACATGAGCAGGAAATAGCAAAGCCGTCAGCCCGCGCGGGCTGACGGCCAAGCGATAGGACGCTAGGTGCTACTTCTGCTCGGGTTTGACCAGCGGGAAGAGCACGGTTTCGCGGATGCCCAGGCCAGTCAAGGCCATGAGTAGACGGTCCATGCCCATGCCCGTACCGGCTGTAGGCGGCATGCCCTGCTCCATAGCCGCGAGGAAGTCCTCATCCAGCACCATGGCCTCATCATCGCCACCGGCGGCCAGGCGGGCCTGATCCTCAAAGCGCTCGCGCTGGATAACCGGGTCCACGAGCTCGGAGTAGCCGGTTGCCAGCTCGAAACCGCGCACGTAGAGGTCCCACTTTTCGGTCACGCCCGGCTCGGAACGGTGCTGGCGGGTCAACGGGGAGGTCTCAACCGGGAAATTCTTGACAAAGATAGGGCCTTCGAGCTGGTCCTCGCACAGGACCTCCCAGATTTCCTCGACCAACTTGCCGTGGCCCCAGCCGCCGTCCTTAGGGACGTCGAGACCAATGACGTCTGCAATGCCCTTGAGCGTCTCGACGTCAGTATCGATGGTGACCTCCGGCTGGCCCGGGAACTTACGCTGCAGGGCCTCATTCAGGGAGGGGTACATCTCGATTTCCGGCCATTCTTCGCCACCGAAATCGAACTCGGTGCCATCGGCAAGGGTGACGGTGGTCGAGCCGAAGACATCGCGGGCAACAGCCTGGATGGACTCACGCGTCATGCGGGCACAATCGTTGTAATCGCCCCACGCAGCGTAGGTCTCCAGCATGGCGAACTCTGGCGAGTGGGAGCGGTCAACGCCCTCATTGCGGAAGTTGCGGTTGATTTCAAAGACGCGGTCAATGCCGCCCACGACCGCGCGCTTCAAGTACAACTCTGGAGCGATGCGCAGGTAGAGGTCAATATCCAGCGCATTGGAGTGGGTGATAAACGGGCGAGCGGCTGCGCCACCGTGCAGGGTCTGCAGCATCGGGGTCTCGATTTCTACAAAGTCCTGGCTTTCCAGGTAATTGCGCAGCGCGCGCATGACCTTGACGCGAATCATGGCGTTCTTGCGGGCATCTTCGCGGATAATGAGGTCGTTATAGCGCTGGCGCACGCGGGTATCTTCAGCCATATCGGCGAAGGACACCGGCAACGGGCGCAAGGACTTAGCGGCCATGGTCCATTCGGAGACCATGATGGACAGCTCGCCGCGGCGCGAAGAAATCACGCGGCCTCGCACGGAGATGAAATCGCCCAAGTCGACGTCGGACTTCCAGGCGTCGAGACGCTCTTTGCCTACCTCTGCGAGGGAAAGCATGGCCTGCACCTGGGTGCCATCGCCATCTTGCAAGGTGGCGAAGCACAGCTTGCCGGTATTGCGCATAAAAATAAGGCGACCGGCAATGGCATGGGTGACCTCGGTTTCCTCACCAGGGGCCAGGTAGGTTACGCCCTCTTCGTTGCCAGGCTCTTCGCCTTCAGCCACGACGCGGAAATCATGGCGCAAATCCTTTAAAGAGATGGTGCGCTCAACGGTTACCGGGTAGGCCTCTACGCCGGATTCCAGCAGGCGATCGCGCTTTTCGCGGCGGATACGCAGCTGCTCAGGGACATCGTTTACTTCATTATTCTTCTGCTCGCTCACGTTAGCCAAGGGTAGTCGATCCCCACCGCAGCACGCGATTTAGCCCACGCCACCCTCTCCCGGGAAAGGATTTACGCATAATTCACTTCACTGTCACCTCGGGGTCAACACACAGTTACGAAGATGACCTTTTATATATGACTGTCCCCATATGTAATCAATATTTTTCGACATTTTTGGAGCACTACCCATGGCGCTTAAGGGCCGCAATCTTCTCTCTAGTCTCTTCACATCCTCTCGTTCCAGCCTGACTTGCACCTACAAGTGCGGTAATGCCTGCTTTGGAGAGTGCGAGAACAAGTCCGATAACCCGTACTTCGGTGACCAGTTCTCCCGTCGTACCGCCCTGCGCGCGGGCAGCCTGTCCGTCGTAACCGTCGGCGGCGGCGCCGCGCTGGCTGCCTGCTCTAGCCCAGACGATGCTTCTACTGAGGCGTCTTCTTCCGAGGGCAAGGGCGGCAAGACCTCTGAGGCGAACGTCGAGCTAACCTCCGCAGAGGGCATGAAGTTTGACCCAGTACAGCCGAATGAAAAGGACGAAGTAGTCATCCCTGATGGCTACGAGCAGTCCGTGCTCATCGCGTGGGGCGATCCGCTGTTTAAGGACGCGCCGGAATTCGATGACAAGAATCAGACCGCCGAGGCAGCAGAGAAGCAGTTCGGATTCAACAATGACTTCGCCGGCCTCATCGAGCACCCGGACGATGACAACCGCCTTATCTACGTTTGCTCCCACGAGTACACCACCGAGCCGCAGATGTTCCCCAACTACGATGCGGACAACCCCACCGAAGAGCAGGCCAAGATTGGCTGGGCTGGCCACGGCCACTCCATCGTGGAAGTATCCAAGGTAGGAAACACCGGTGAGCTCAAGCGCGAGTTTGGCCCGCTCAACCGCCGCATTACCGCCACCACCGAATTCACCTTGGTCGGCCCGGCTGCCGGTTCCGATTTTGTAAAGACCTCCGCCGATAAGACGGGCAAGAAGGTCAAGGGCACTCTGAGTAACTGCTCCGGTGGCATCACCCCGTGGAACACCATGCTCTCCGGCGAAGAGAACTTTGACCAGTACTTCGCTCACGCCAAGCTGGATGACAAGAAGGCGCAGGAGTCCCTAGAGCGCTTCGGCATGGAAGATGGCGAGTCCCAGCGCAAGTGGGAGCGCTTTGATAAGCGTTTCGACGTCTCCAAGGAGCCGAACGAGCCGAACCGCTTCGGCTGGATCGTCGAGATTAACCCACTAGATCCTAAGTCCACCCCGGTCAAGCACACCGCTCTGGGCCGATTCAAGCACGAGGCCGCCAACATCCACATCGCCTCCGATGGCACCGTGGTGTGCTACGCCGGCGATGACTCCCGCTTCGAGTACATCTACAAGTTCATCTCCACCAAGAAGTACAAAGAGGGCGACATCGAGCACAACCTCACCATCTTGGACCACGGCACCTTGTACGTAGCCAAGGTAGAGGGCAACTCCCCAGCCGACGAGATTGACGGCTCCGGCGTACTGCCCGAAGACGGTGCCTTCGACGGCGAGGGCAAGTGGATTAAGCTGCTGACCTCCGATACGGAAAACAATAAGTTCGAGTCCCACGTCGACGGCATGTCTGCAGAAGAGGTTGCGGTCTACACCCGTGAAGCCGCCGATAAGGTGGGCGCGACCAAGATGGACCGCCCTGAGGATATGCAGGTCCACCCAGACTCGGAGAAGGTCTACGTTGCCCTGACCAACAATAAGTACCGTGGCGCTACCGGCGAGAACGCCAAGAAGAACAAGGAAGAGCCTATGGAATGGGCTCCTATCAAGGAGAACAAGAACGGCCTGGTCATGGAGATTGAAGATGACCACGCTGGCGAGAAGTTCACCTGGAACCTCTTCTTGGTCTGTGGCGATCCGAAGGAGGCTAATACCTACTTCGGTGGCTTTGACAAGGAGAAGGTCTCCCCGATTTCCTGCCCGGATAACCTGGCCTTCGATAGCCACGGCAATCTGTGGATCTCCACCGACGGTAACGCGCTGGAGTCCAACGATGGCCTCTACGCGGTGACCACCGAGGGCGATACCCGCGGTGAGCTGAAGTGCTTCCTTACCGTTCCGGCAGGTGCCGAGACCTGTGGCCCCATCGTCACCGATGAGCGCGTGATGGTCAACGTCCAGCACCCAGGTGAAACCGATGATGCCACCTTTGAAAAGCAGACCTCTCACTGGCCTGACGGTGGCAAGTCCACCCCACGCCCGGCAGTGGTTGTGGTGTGGAAGAAGGACGGCAATATCGGCGTCGATAAGAAGTAACCACCACCTGGTTTAAGTACCCACCACGCGGCCCTTGTTCCTGCTCGAGCAAGGGCCGCGCTTTCGTCTATCCACGGCGACTGAACCAAAAGTCTCCGGGTACCCTTCAAATATAAATCCACCCATCGGTCTCCCCCACAGGCAAACACATATGTGAGTTATGGCATACTATTCGCACGTGTGATGCACGACACCTGCCCGTCTATGAGGAGACACACACTATGAACTCTCTTGTCCTCGCCATCATCGGTATCGCGATGATGGTCGCCGGCTATCTGCTCTACTCCAAGTTCCTAGGGCGAAGAATTTTCCGGCTATCCCCGAAATACTCCACCCCGGCCCACACGATGGAGGACGGCGTGGATTATGTACCCACCAATAAATACGTCCTGTGGGGACACCACTTCACTTCCGTAGCGGGTGCAGCACCGATTATCGGTCCTGCTGTAGCCGTTATCTGGGGGTGGGTACCGGCATTTCTCTGGGTCACCATCGGCACCATATTCTTCGCAGGCTTGCACGATCTCGGCGCTCTGTGGGCCTCCCAACGCCACAAGGGCCAATCCATTGGTACCTTGTCTGGGCGCTATATCGGCAAGCGCGGGCGCAACCTCTTCCTCATCGTCATTTTCCTGTTGCTTTTGATGGTGAATACTGCCTTCGCAGTGGTCATCTCCAACCTGTTGGTATCCACTCCCACGGCCGTCATTCCCACGTGGGGCGCCATCGCCGTCGCGCTGCTTATCGGCCAGGCCATCTACCGCCTGAAGTGGAACCTACCGCTGGTATCTATCGTGGGTGTGATCGCGCTCTACGCACTGATGATCATCGGTGACCGCGTTCCCGTGGTCTTGCCGGATACCGTCCTGGGGATTCCCGCCAACGGCGTGTGGATCATCTTGTTATTCATCTACGCCTTCATCGCTTCGATGCTGCCGGTATGGGTGCTGCTGCAGCCACGCGATTACATCAACGGCCTGCAGCTTTTCGTAGGTTTGGCCATCTTGTACGGGTCTTTCCTTATCACTCGGCCCTCGATTATGGCGCCAGCGTTGCGCGATAACGTACCAGACGGCACCCCGGGCATCTTTCCACTGCTCTTTGTCACCATCGCCTGCGGCGCTGTCTCCGGATTTCACGGCGTGGTGGCCTCCGGTACCTCTTCCAAGCAGGTGGATAAAGAAACCGACGTGCGCTTTGTGGGCTACTTCGGCGCGGTGGGCGAGGGCTTGCTCGCACTGGGCACCATCATCGCTACTACCGCTGGCTTCAAGACCGCCGCGCAGTGGGAAGAAATCTACTCCGAGTGGAACGCCGGCGGCGTGGACGCCTTTGTGCAAGGCGGCGGCGCGCTCATGAATGAGGGCTTGGGTATTCCTACCTCCCTTTCCGGCACCATCTTGGCCACCATGGCCGTGCTTTTTGCGGCTACCACGATGGACTCGGGTGTGCGCCTGCAGCGTTTGGTGGTCCAAGAAATCGGCGAAATCATAGGCGTACGCATCAAGGCTTTGGCCGCCACCGTCATTGCGGTGGGCTTGGCCTTTGGGCTGACCTTCTCCGCCGGCGTGGATGGCTCTGGCGGCATGACCATCTGGCCGCTATTCGGTACCACCAACCAGCTCATGGCAGGACTCTCCTTGGCCATCGTGGTAGTCATCCTCACCCACCTACGTCGGCCGACGTGGCCAGTGGTCATCCCGCTCATCTTCGTTACCGCCATGTCCCTGTGGGCCGCGCTCCTGCAGCTAAAGTCGCTATTTACTAGCCAGAACTGGCTGCTGTTCTGCATGGACGCCATCATCGTGGTCGCCACCATCTGGGTCATTGTGGAGGCCGTCGGTGCCATCTCTCGTGCCCGCAAGGAGGCCCCACTGGAGTGGTCCGATGATGATCTTGACGCCCCGCTGCCCGAGCATGCTCGACAAGCTTAGGGCGTTCGGGGCTGGTCTCAATGAGTTCTACCAGGCCCCGTACCGCGCCAGTTTTGCCAAAGCCCAGCAGCAGGAAGACGATCTCTTCATGATGCTGGTGGTCTCGGAGGCCCTGGGCATTCCCAACCCGGCCAGTTACTACACCCTGGAGCTTTTGCCGTTGGTCTATGAGGATTTCCACGCCTGGCATACGCGCATGGGAATGGAAAGATCCCCGCTGGAGAATATTCAATGTTGTTAGAGACTGCACCCATCATGTTCTTTGGGGGCAAGGGCGGGGTGGGAAAGACCACCCTGGCTACCGCCACCGCGCTGCGCCTGTCCCGCGATCACCGCGTCTGCTTGGTCTCTACGGACCCAGCGCACAACTTGGGGCACATCTTTGGCACCGCGCTTGGCGATGCCCCCGTGGCCCTCACCCCTTCCCTCTCCGCCATCGAGATCGACCCGGCGCGCGCCACGGAACAACATCTTGCGCAGGTAGGTTCTGCGATGCGCCGTTTCATGCCCGAGCATCTGCATGGCGAGGTCACAAAGCACCTGGACTTGGCCCGGCAATCGCCCGGCACGCAGGAGGCAGCACTATTGGAGCGTATCACGGCGCTCGTCGGCGAAGAGTCCGACGTCGATTTCCTCATCTTCGATACCGCCCCGTCTGGGCATACCTCGCGGTTGATGGCTTTGCCAGAAATCATGGCCGCCTATACCGATGGCTTACTTTCCCGGCGCGAGAAATCCGATAAATTCGGCTCGCTAGTACGCGGAATGTCGCCCGGCAACAGCGCGAATAATGACCCCGTGGACCGGCGCAATCAGGAAATTCGCGCCACTCTTTTCCAGCGGCGCGAGCGCTTTTCCCAGCTGCGCGCGGCGCTGACTTCACCGCGCACGGTCTTCCATATTGTCCTTACCGCCGAGCGCCTGCCCGTACTCGAGTCAGCCGAGTTCCACGCGGACCTCACCGGAAATGGCGTGCGCGTGGGGTCCATGCTGGTTAACCGCCGTACCCCTGCCAACCAGGGAGAATTCCTCGCCGCCCGTCGCGCGGCCGAAGATGAGGCGCTCGCACTTCTCCGCGCCAAGCTCCCGCAGACCCCAGTGCGCGAGGTTCCGTGGCTGCCGGAGGAAGTGGGGACTCCGGGGGCCGTCGAAAAGGTGGCGGAATTTCTCTAGCTCTTCCCCCAACCAGCCCCATCAGGATTTCTAGTCTGCTAAAACCGAAATATGACTTTGCTCACCAAGGAATACCTGTCCCAGTTGCGCAAGGAGGCTGCGGCCGATTCACGGCTGCGGCTGGCCCGCAACGCCATCACCAACGTTGGCGCGGCCAAGGCGGCGCTTGACCGCGACCGCATTACCGCCTTATACCCCACCACAGAGACCAAGCTGGATAGCTTGGAGGTAACGGATCAAAAGCGCTCCGGCCGCTGCTGGATGTTCGCTGCGTTAAACGTCTTCCGCCACCGCGCTGCGCAGGAACTCAACGTAGATAATTTCGAGTTTTCCTTCACCTACCTGCAGTATTTTGACAAGCTGGAGCGGGCCAACCTGGTTCTCAACCAGCTGCTGGATAAAAAGGACGCTGGTTGGGATGAGCGCACCGTGGCCGCAGTGCTCGACCACGCCGGAGCCGACGGAGGCTGGTGGTGCTTCTTTAGCAACCTGGTGGCCAAGTACGGCGTGGTACCTGCCGAGGTCATGCCGGAGGTCCGCTCGTCTGGACATACCGCGGAAATGAACCGCGATCTCGCCACGGTGGTGCGTCGCGCCGCCGCGCTAGATGGCCCGCGCGAGGACATCCTTGCTCAGGCACGCAAAGATTTCCACCGCATCCTGGCCATCCACCTGGGCACCCCGCCCGAGGAATTTACCTGGGCGTATCGCACCAAGGACGAGCAATTCGTGCGCCTGCACTCCACCCCGCGCGAGTTTGCCAAGAAATACCTACCCCACCTCGACGAGTTCGTGGTGCTGGCTGATGACCCCCGTTCCACCAACCCCAAGCATCGCGTATTTAGCAGCGCTGATGAAAGCAATGTGCTGGGTGGCGCGCCACAAGAGTACTTAAACGTCACCGTGGAAGAGCTCAAGGAGACCGCCAAGCGCAGCCTAGCCGCCGGCGAGCCGGTGTGGTTTAGCTGCGACGTCAACCGTCAATTCTCTTTCCTCAACGGCGTATGGGACGAGGGACTGGTGGATACCGATGGCCTCTACGGCATCGATTCCACCATGACTAAGGAGGAGCGTTTTACCTCCGGCGAGACCGCGCCTACCCACGCGATGGCGCTCACCGGTGTGGATGGGGACCGAGCTTGGCGCGTGGAGAACTCTTGGGGCTCCAAGCCACCACGCAAGGAAGACGGCGAGGATGTGCCCGGCAAGGGCTTTGCCACCATGTCCGATGCCTGGTTTGACCAGAACGTCTTCCAGATCGCCGTGTGCAAGGAGCACCTGAGCGATGAGCTTTCTCAGGCGCTAGATACCGAACCGATTGAGCTTCCCCTCTGGGACCGGATGAACTAAGGAGAATCGAGAAATGACCGAGATTAACCCGAACGAGGTTCATGCCGCCAATGCTGAGCTCGCCAGTGATGCCGCGCTGCGCTTGGTACGCAATGGGGTGGCTCAGGAAGGCGTCGATAAGCTCAGCCTCGACCGCGAGGTACTGCACACCCTTAACCGGGTGACCAGCCATAAGCTAGATTCCTGGGGCGTGGCCGACCAGAAGGCTTCGGGCCGCTGCTGGATTTTTGCCGGCCTGAATTCCCTTCGCGGTGGGCTGATGGACAAGGCCAAGCTTAAAGATTTTGAGCTTTCCCAGACCTATATTTACTTCTTTGACAAGCTCGAGAAGGCCAATTGGTTCCTTAGCGCCATGGCTGAGCTGAAGGACCGCGATATTACGGACCGCACCGTAACCAAGCTCATGGATGATCCGATCGATGACGGCGGCCAGTGGTCCATGTTTGTCGCACTGGTGGAAAAATACGGTGTAGTACCGCAGTACGCCATGCCGGAAACTGCGTCCTCGGAGGCCACGGCGATGTTGAACCTTAACCTGCAGACCGTGCTGCGCCGCGCCGCCCACCGGATCCGCCGCGGCGAAGAGGGCACGCACGAGCAGGCGCTTGCCGACGTCTACCGTATCCTCACCGCCAACCTGGGTCTGCCTCCCGAAGACTTTGTCTGGCAGTATCGCGATAAGGATGATGAGTTCCACCGCGCGGGCACCTTTACCCCGCAGGAGTTTGCCAAGGAATACCTGCCCGCAGACCTCAGTGAGTACGTGTGCGTGGTCAATGATCCCCGCAATGCCTACGGCAAGCTCTACACCGTGGAATACCTGGGCAATGTGGCCGGCGAGCGCGTAACCTATCTGAACGCGCCGGTGGAGGTGCTGCGCGATGCCGCGCGTGACTCCATCAACGATGGCCAGCCGGTGTGGTTCGGCTGCGATACTGACCAGCAATCCGATGATGAGCACGGCGTGTGGGCCAAGCACCTGCACGATTATGAGGCCTTCTACGGCGTGGAGATGGATCTGGACAAGGCACAGCGTTTGCGCCTGCACGAGTCCATGATGACCCACGCGATGGTGTTTACCGGCGCCGATATCGCCGAAGGCGGCGCAGTACAAAGCTGGCGCGTGGAGAATTCCTGGGGTCCAAAGAAGGCCGATAAGGGCTTTTGGACCATGGCCGATGACTGGTTCGATGAGTTCGTCTTCGAAATCGCCGTACACCCTTCCCGACTGCCGGAGCAATACCAAGCGGCTTTGCAGTCCGAGTCCGTGACTACCCTGCCGGCCTGGGACCCGATGGGTGCCTTGGCGCGCTAGGTCTGCGGTGAGCCCAAGCGCCGCACATAGAGCATGCACACCAAGTCGCGGTCCTCGTTGACCGCGATGGTGCGCTCGCCTACCTGGCTAAAGCCGCGGGCGTCATAGAACTGATAAGTGCAGCCGTCATCGGTAAACAGGTAGATATTCTTCCCGGAATGGCGGGATTCGAAGGCCTCAAGTAGTGCCGTGCCCACGCCGCTCACGCCGGAATTGGGATCCGCGACGAGGAAACCGATTTCGCCATCAATGGGGTGCTCGCCCAAGTACTTGAGCAGCATGTCCTGATTGGCGGCATCGTAATCATCGCGGTGCCCGCCCGGGCGCAGATTATTAAAGATTTCCACCGCGCGGACAAACGCCTTGCGCCACCACGGATATGGCAACGCGGGCTTGCCCTTCATGGAGGCCAGCAGCACGCCGAGGAAGCGGTCGCCATCGTAAGCGGCCAAGATATCGGTGGCCTTGGCGCGCTCTAAATCCCAAAAATAGCGGCCATAGGCGCGCTCGAAGCGAGGATTTTTCACAAACCAGTGCAGATGCATGCCTTCAATGGCAAAGGAAATGGCCTGGGGTTCATCGCGCGGGTCTAGGTCGCGGATCTGGATATCGGTCATTAGTCCTCCGATAGCTGTTGGGAAGCGGCATCTTGTGCGCGCTGTTGCTCGCGTTGCTGTTCGCGTTCGAGCTCGGCCTTGGCTTCGTGTTCTTCAATATTATTAAAACCGATGCCCAGCGGCAGGCCCACATTATCGATGAGCCGGACGCCACCGATTGTCGCGGCAACAAGCAGGCGGGCATCACCTTCTACGGGAGGGGCCCCTAAATCTCGACCGCGCACCTCGAGATACTCGGGTTCAACCCCCGCGGCGCGAAGCACCTCCGCGGCAACCTCACGTACCTTCTGCGCACCGGCCTCGGCGGCGTGCGCGCCAGCGGTGAGCGCGGCAGATAGTGCCGCGGCCTGCTCGCGGGATTCGGCCGGCACGTGGGTATTGCGCAGGCTCATTACCACGCCGTCGGGCATGCGCACAGCGGGTACGCCTTGCACACGGACTCCTAGGTGGAAGTCCTGGACCGCATGGTGAATGGCAAGGAGAAGCTCGTAGTCCTTCTCGCCTAAAAGGACGTCGGTTGGCGCAAGCGTCAAAATGAGCGCGAGGTAAAGCGTGAGATCCCCGCTGAGATCCGGCTCGAGAGCGGTGGCGGCGTCGGCCGATGCTACGGCGATGCGGCGTCCGTGTGGCCACAAGGACTCGGGCGAGTACTCCCACACGATGTCCACTCCTTCGGCCCGCAGAAGCTCAAGGTCCTCCTTCTGCGGGGACTGCAGGGCCACGACGGTAACGGCGCCCCGGATGCGCTTCGCCGCGCGCACCAGCGCGATATGACCGGCGTGCACGCCGGTAGTCAGCGGCACGAAGGCGACCGGGCGGCCAGTCTTGTGAAAAGCACTACCGACCATGCGGATGCGCTCAATATCGTTGATGACGGTAGCGTTTCCCAGCTCCAGGCTCATCGGCTCTCCTCTTGTAGGGCCCACATTTCTAGCTCTTCGCGGCCGTCCACCTCTCCTAGGCGGCGGGCAACTTCCACGTAGCTGCGCCGCAAGCCGGGATCGGTGGCGCCGCGGTAGGCGGCGATAATTTCTTCGGTGTCCATGTCCTCACCCACCAGGGGTGGCTCTTCTGAGGGCGAGAGGAAATGAGCATCAACCGCCGCAGAGATATGCAAGCGCCGCAGCATTTCGGCGTAGTAGGCGCGGGCGGCAAAGGGGGCACGTTCGGCGTCGGAAAGCGCTACGGTCTCTGCGTAAAACTCGGCGATATTAAGTTCCACCACGGTCTCGCCCAACTCATCCAGGGTGGTCACCGCCCAGCGCTTAAGTGTAAATGGGGCGAGCGCCGCGACAACGCAGCCGTGGGTTTCCAGGGGATCCAATACCTGCACTCCGCGCGAAAGGCAGGTGTGGAAGACGATTAGTCCGCGATGGACGTGTGGCTCGAGTAACTCCACGGTAGCTTCCAGACGGGCATCGCCCACGGCGATAATGAGAGTCTCGAAGGAAGGAAGCTCGGCTGGATCCGAGAGCATCTGCACCTCATGGCCGGCGCGTTCCATGGCATTGGCCAAGGTAAAACCGGCCAAGCTACGGCCAAAGAGAGCTACCCGCATGCGTGGCGGGCGCATTTATTTATCCTTCTTATTCTTTGCCTGGGCCAGCAGCTCGGCCACGGAGACCGCGCCCTCGCGCTTATCGTCGCTGCGGCGGCGGCCACGCGACTCCGGCTCCTCAGCAGCCGCGCGATGATGCGAGCGGGCCGCCTTCTGGCGTACTGGCTCGGACTTTTCTGGGGCCACGTGCTGGCCGGAGCCCGGGTACTCCGCGCGCTCATCGCGCTGCGATGCCGGCTGCTGCGGGATGTCCTGGGTCTCGTCATTGGCCGTGGTCGCAGCCTCCGGCTTACGGTGGCTGCCGTGGTGCTCACTGGAGGCGGAAGCGTGGGTGGTCTTCAGGGAGTCATCGCCACCGGTATCCCAGCGCACGGCCTGGAAACCGCCGGTATTAAAGGTAGAGGCGCCAGAAGACTTGCCGGAGGTACGCTGCGCGCGCGTCTTTTCACAAATGATGTCATTGAGTGGGTTGGACTCAGCGTGCGCCGCGGACGGCTGGTTCCCCAGGCGGCCGGCGATAGCATCGGCGGACGGGGCGCCGGAAGAAGACTGGGTGAAGTCCACGTTGCCTTCCTCCGCATCCGGGCGCGCGGCGGCCGCGGTCTGGGCCTCCAGCTGCATGATGCGGCGGGCTTCTGCGTGTAGGGCGGCCGGCTCATAGGTGAATTCGTGGCCGGAAAGATCCTCAATCTGCTTGCGGATGGAAGCGAGCTCGGTGCGGATCTCATCGAGCAGTTCCTGGTCCGGTAGGGGCTGGCCATCGGCCGCGCGGGCTTGCTTCAGCTCGGCGCGGTGGGCGCGCTCCTGCAGTTCCAGCTTGGTCACGGATTCTTCGGCCTGGCGGCGGTAGCGCATCACTAGGAAGAAGCCGAGCACAGCGGCCCACAGGGCAGCAATGAGCGCAATCTTTAGCGCTGCGGCAGAGCCGGAAATCAGCATGACGATGCTGGCTAGGACGGCCAGCACCACGAGGACGATGAGCCCGATCTGGCCCAGATCCGGCTTGGACGTCTTGGCAGAAGTAGTGTGAGAAGAAGAGCGCGGCTCAGTCATGCTCACTAATGTACCGTTTGTACCCCATCTGGTGGGGGCGGGGTCTCACAGTGTCGCTCCAGCCGCAGGCCAGCAGCGCACATGGCAAGGCCACCGAGCGCCGAGGCAATGACCCCCACCAGGTCATCGGAGGCGGCCGCAAGCGTGCCGGCGTTGGGGATAACGTAGACGGCCACGCCTGCATAGATTCCCCCCACGATGGCTCCGGTCCACGCCGAGGCCTTGCCCACCAGCATGAACTGCGTGATGGTCATGGGATTAAGCTGCGAACTATCTAGGCCGATGCCATGCTCGTCCTCGGTGGCTTGGTCCACCTTCCAGGTCAGCACTAAGCAGATGACCGCCATGAGCCACAGCGTGGCCGAAACCGTCACTGGGATGTGCAGCATGGAGCCATAAAAGCGCGTAGTGAGGATGGCCGCGGCGGCGGCAAAGAAGACCCCGGTGCCAATGAGGGCACCCAACGAGGTCCGTTTCATAGCTCCTCCATCATGCCCAACCGGCGAATATCGGCGCGCTCCTTCGGGTCGAGTGCTGCCACCCGCTTGGCGACGCCCTCCCCACTCAACCTAGCACCACCATCGGCCGCCAACCAGGGAATCAGCACGAAGGCGCGCTCGTGGGCATAAGGATGCGGGACGGTGAGCTCCGGGTCATCGGAGGTGTATCCCTCGATGTCCACGATGTCTACGTCTAACGTGCGCGGGCCCCAGTGACGCACCCGCACCCGCTCCGCGGCCTCCTCGAGCTTCTGCCCGCGGCGCAGCAGTTCCTTGGGTGACTCGTCCACATCCACAATGAGCACGGCATTGAGGAATTCATCCTGGTCCGTTACTCCCCACGGCGGGGTGGCATAGACCGGCGAGGCGGCAACAATGTCGCCGGCGAATTCGTCGAATACCGTGCGCAATAGCTTCACGCGGTCATCCATATTGGATCCGATGGATAGCACCGCGCGCATTAGAGCGTCCTCGCGTGCTTGCGGGAGCGGCGGGCGACCACGGCGACATCGGCAAAAGTGCGCGGAATCGGTGCCTTCGGCTTATGAAGCGTGACCTCGACGGCGTGCAGGCCCTCGAAGATGGCCATGATGGTATCGGCCACCTCGCTAGCGACGGTCTCGATGAGGTCGCGGGCGGGGCCTTCGATGATGTTTGCAGCGACGTCGGCAAGCTCGGCGTAATTGATGGTCTTGGTCAGATCATCGGTAGCGGCGGCCTCGGCGAAATCGGACCAACAGGTGATATCCACGATGAAAGGCTGGCCGGTACGCTTTTCTTCCTCAAAGACGCCGTGGTAGCCAAAGCATTCCAGGCCGGTGAGTTCAATGCGGTCTGCCATGATTTACTCCTCAGGTTTACGTGATAGAGCCGTGGACTTCATAATTCCATTGCCATCAGCGCCATTGCTATAGCTGCCGCTGGCGTTGACCCCGCCTGTGTAGTCATTGCCGGCGTTCCAAGCGGCCGCCACATCCACGGCGTCGCGGGAGACGGCAACCTCATGCACGCGCACACCCCACGCCCCCATCTGGGCGGAAATGGCGGTTACGGCCGCGGTAGCGGGATCGGCCAGCAGCGGGCTGGACTCGACGCCGCGATCCTCCCGAATGGCGGCCAGGAAGCGTTTACGGGATGCTCCTACCAGGAGGGGGAATTCGCCGCCGAGGAACTCCGGCAGGGCCTTGAGCAACGCCCAATTATCCTGCGGGGTTTTGGCAAAGCCCAAGCCCGGATCGAGCACGATATTATCGCGGCGCACGCCGGCGTCTAGCGCGTTATTCGCCAGGCGTTCTAGGGTTTCTCGCACATCGCGCACCACATCGCCGCCGTGATCCGCGCTGCCGGCCGCGGAGCCGAATGCGCCCTCCTGCAGCGTACGCCAGTGCATGAGGCACACGGGCACGCCGGCCTCGGCCATCGCGCGATACATCTCAGGATCCGCCAGGCCACCAGAGACATCATTAATCATGTCCACGCCGGCCGCTGTCGCCGCACGTGCCACCGAGGCGCGCATCGTATCCACGGAGGTGCGGATGCCGAGCTTGCTCAAGGCCTGAATGACGGGCACCACGCGGCGCTCCTCGACGTCCGCCTCCACGCGGACCGCGCCCGGGCGGGTGGATTCGCCGCCGACGTCAATCATGTCAGCACCCTGTGCCACGAGCTCGCGGGCGTGATTAATGGCGGCATCAAAGTCCAACCACCGGCCGCCATCGGAAAAGGAATCCTCCGTAACGTTGACGATGCCCATCACTAGAGTGCGATTGCTCCTGGTGAGATCCGAAACCGAGGTTGCCTGCTGCATGGCGTGCTCCTTAAGGCTTTTAATGGTGAACCGAATTTAGCTACGAATCAGGCTGAGTACCTCTGCACGAGAGGCGGCATTATTTTTGAAGCCTCCGCGCACCGCGGAGGTGGTTGTCGTCGCACCGGGCTTGCGGATGCCGCGCATGGCCATGCACAAATGCTCGCACTCGATGACCACGATGACGGACTGCGCGCCAAGGACCTCCACCAGGGCATCCGCGACCTGCTGGGTCAGGCGCTCTTGGACCTGGGGGCGCTTGGCGTACATATCCGCTAGTCGGGCAAGCTTGCTCAAGCCGGTGACGTGGCCGTCTTTACCTGGGATATAACCAATGTGCGCCACGCCGTAGAACGGCACCAAGTGGTGCTCGCAGGTGGAGTAGATAGGGATATCGCGCACCAGGACCAGTTCTTGGTGGTCCTCGGCGAAGGTCTTGTGCAGGACCTCGGTTGGGTCTTCGTGCAGACCGGCAAAGACCTCGCGGTAGGCGCGGGCTACGCGGGCCGGGGTTTCGCGCAAACCCTCGCGGTCGGGGTCCTCCCCCACCGCAAGGAGCAACTCGCGTACCGCCGCCTCCGCCCGGTCCTGGTCGAAGGGGGCACGGGCGGGAATGTGATTATCAGGCATTAGTTATCTTCTTGCTTGTCGTCCTCGCGCGCATAGGGATTCTTGCGGCGATCCTTCTCGTCCCAGCCCGGGCTAAACCACTGGCTGGTCTCAGCCTCAGCATCCGCGCCGGCATCC
This sequence comes from Corynebacterium sp. KPL4035, assembly GCF_037908325.1. Lineage (NCBI taxonomy): Bacteria > Bacillati > Actinomycetota > Actinomycetes > Mycobacteriales > Corynebacteriaceae > Corynebacterium > Corynebacterium sp. KPL4035. Next base: position 102,125 of record NZ_JBBMGF010000005.1, read on the forward strand.
GGCTTGTGATGCTTACCGCCGCCCGTAGCGGGGCGTGCGGCAGGGCGTGCCGTCGGACGCTCAGCGGGTTCGGAAGGCTGAGCCGGCCGATCAGGCTGTGCGTCAGCTCGTTTGGTGTCTGTGGACTCCTTGCCCTGGTTTGTTGGGGTGCTTCCCAACTCGCGGGCGGTGTCCGGATCGACGTAATCGCCAGCGTGCTGGCCAAAGTTGAAGCCCACTTCACCCTTCGGTTCTTCACCGGCGAGGCGGCGCTCACGGGCGGCCCGGGAGGCATCGAGAAGCGTCATGCGCTTAGGCAGCTCCTCGCCGCGCTCCTTAGCCAGCTCGACCGGGGTCTTGACCGGCGCATAACCAATCTGGCGGGGGAAGCGATCATCCTCGCCTGGGAAAACGTCGAAGGCTTCGCGTGGCTCGATGCCATCGAAGATTCGCTCCAGGTCGGGGCGGCGCAGGGTTTCCTTCTCCAGCAAGGCCTCTGCCAGCTTATCCAGGTAGTAGCGGTTATTGCGCAGGATGTCATAGGCCTGCTCGTGCGCGCGCTCGAGCAAGTAGCGCATCTGCTCATCGATCTTGGAAGCAACCTCATCGGAGTACTCGATGGAGCCGCCGCCACCCATCTGGCTAAAGGGATCGCCCTGCTCCTTGCCGTACTTCACGGTGCCGAGCTCCGGCGAGAAACCGTACTCGGTGAGCATGGAACGAGCGATCTTGGTGGCGTTTTCGATATCGGAGGACGCACCGGTCGTCGGCGCACCGAAGACCAGTTCCTCGGCCGCGCGACCGCCCATGGCAAAGACCAGGCGGGAGAAAAGCTCATCGCGGGTGTACATGCCCTTGTCATCTTCCTGCGAAGTCATGGCGTGGCCGCCGGTGCGACCGCGGGCCAAGATGGTGACCTTGTAGACGCGCTCAATATCCTTAAGGGCCCACGCGGAAAGGGTATGCCCGCCTTCGTGATAAGCAGTGACCTTCTTCTCGTGCTCGGAGATGATCTTGCCTTGGCGGCGCGGGCCACCCACCACGCGGTCAGTGGCCTCTTCCAAAGCGTCATAAGTAATGACGTTGCCGCCGATGCGAGCGGTAAGCAGGGCGGCCTCGTTGAGCACATTGGCCAGGTCCGCGCCGGACATGCCGGCGGTGCGCTTAGCTAGCTGCGCTACGTCGACCTCTTCTGCCAGCGGCTTATTCTTCGCATGCACGCGCAAGATCTGCTCGCGGCCGGCTAGGTCGGGGTTGGTAACCGGGATCTGGCGGTCGAAGCGGCCTGGGCGCAGCAGCGCCGGATCGAGGATGTCTGGGCGGTTGGTAGCGGCGATGAGGATAACGCCCTCGCGGTCACCAAAGCCGTCCATTTCTACCAAGAGCTGGTTGAGGGTCTGCTCGCGCTCATCGTGCCCGCCGCCGGTGCCGGAACCGCGCTGGCGGCCAACGGCGTCGATCTCATCAACGAAGATAATGCAGGGGCTGTTTTCCTTCGCCTGCTTGAACAGGTCGCGCACGCGGGAGGCACCCACACCAACGAACATCTCCACAAAGTCAGAGCCGGAGATGGAGTAGAACGGTACGCCGGCCTCGCCGGCCACGGCGCGGGCAAGCAAGGTTTTACCGGTGCCGGGAGGGCCGTAGAGCAGCACGCCGCGCGGGATCTTGGCGCCTAGATCGTGGTAGCGGGTGGGGTCTTCCAGGAAGTCCTTGATTTCCTGCAACTCGTCTACGGCCTCGTCCGCGCCGGCCACGTCCTCAAAAGTATTGGTCGGCATATCCTTGGTCAGTTCCTTAGCCTTGGAACCGCCGATGCCAAACATGCCGCCTGCACCCTGCTGCATGCGGGACATGAGCCAGAAGAGCACGCCGAAGAGGATGAGCATAGGCAGCAGCATGCTGAGCATGGAGCCGAGGAAGGATTCCTGCGTGACATTGGTCTGGTACTTCTGGGCACCAGAATCCTTAACAGAGTTAAAGACCTGCTCGGAGGCGCGGGCCGGGTACTTGGCCACAATCTCCTTCACGCCTTCGCGCTCATCTACCGTGATTTCGTCCTTGAGCTTGATGCGCAAGCGCTGCTCGCGGTCATCAATTTCCACCTCATCGACGTTTTTGTCTTTAAGCTGGGTCAGTGCAACGGAGGTATCCGCTTGCACGTAGCCGCGGGCATCGTTGCTAAAGAAGGTAAAGGCGTACAGCGCGATAAGGATAAGTGCCGCTATCCCGCCGTAGCGAATAATCTTGTTGTTTTTCATTACTGCGCGATTTTAGTCGGTGGTGTAGACATCAGGGTGAAGGGTGCCCACGTAGGGCAGATCGCGGTAGCGTTCCGCATAATCTAGCCCGTAGCCGATGACGAATTCATTAGGGATATCAAAGCCCACATCCAAAAGGTCAATATCGGCCTTTACTACCTCCGGCTTGCGCAGCAGCGTGACCACATCAAGCGAGGCTGGGTTTCGCCCCTTCAGGTTCCGGATAAGCCATGACAGGGTAAGGCCGGAATCGATGATGTCTTCCACGATGAGCACGTTGCGCCCCGCAATATCGCGGTCCAGGTCCTTCAAAATGCGCACCACACCGGAAGAAGAAGTGGAGGCGCCATACGAGGACACGGCCATAAACTCCAACTCGGAAGGGATGGATAGCTTGCGCGCGAAGTCCGTAAGGAAGAAAGCCGCACCCTTGAGCACGCAGACCAAAAGCAGGTCTTGCTCAGCGTCGGCATACTTTTCAGAGACCATATCCGCGAGTTCTTGGACGCGGTTTTGCAGTTCCTCTTCTCCAATGAGGATTGCTTCTACATCGTCACCGTAGCGGTTTGCGGGAACGGCGAAGTCTTTCTTGTCGTGCACGAGTGGGCTCCTTTAATGACCAGACAACAGTGCCAGTTTGCCACCTATACGGGCTACTTCCAACCTCTGCCCCACCTGCCGCGCCGATCGCACAGCCACCGGCCCTTGCCCATGCCAGTGGGTACACAGCTTAGCGACGTCCCCCACTCCCCTCCGCGTCACCTCTACCCCTTCGCTGACTAGCCACGCCGCGATCGCTCGCCGACGCCGCGGTTCTGCCATTGCCGCCAGCTCCGCGCAGTCCGTGGTGGGTGGGGTGTAGAGGGCGGCGTCGTCAAGCGCGGCGTCGGTGGCCGCTTGCGCCAGCGCTGGCACCGCATCCCCGCCAATGATGCGGCTCAGCTGCGGGATTACCTCGCGGCGCAGCGCCACGCGGCGGAAACTCGTGTCCGCATTCTGCGGATCCTGCCACACCGAAAGCCCCAATTCCGCGCAGGTGCCCTCGGTATCGGCGCGGCGCACGCCTAATAGTGGGCGCACCACGCGGGCGCCTTCCACCTCGCTGCGCTCGCTCATGCCGGTCACTCGCCCGCGCAGCGCCCCCAGCAGCAGCGTTTCCGCCTGGTCATCGGCCGTGTGCGCCACGGCTACTTCTAGCTCTTCGGCCGCACTGGCGGCGGCTAGGGCCCGGTACCGCGCCACCCGCGCGGCCGCCTCCATCGACTCTGGACCCGCCCCGCCGGCCTCAACGCTGAGCACCCGCGCCCGCGCGCCCAGTTCTCGGGCTTGCTCAGCAGCGCGCTCGGCTTGCGCCCGCGACCCCTCTTGCAAGCGGTGGTCCACGCATAATGCGAGCACGTCGTGCCCCTCAGCCACCAGCGCCGCCAGCAGCGCCAAAGAATCCGCGCCTCCGGAAAGTCCCACCGCCACGGTGCGGTTGAGGGAGGCGGCGCGCACGCCGCGTCGACAAGCTAAAAAGTGCGGTGAGACCCGCGGCCAAAAGGGCTTTTTAGAACTCATGCAGCGCAGAAGCCAACGCGTCTTGGGCCTGGCGAGCGGCCTGGATATCGCCGCCATTGACGAGGAAGGCAAAAGCATACACACGCCCCGAATTGCCCTGCGCGGTACCGGCCAGGGCCGAAACACCCGTCAGCGTGCCGGTCTTGGCACGCACATAGCCCTTGGCCGCGGAATCGCCGTAACGCTCATACAAGGTGCCATCGCCACCTGCCACCGGCAGGTAGGACACCAACGGGCGTAGGTGCGGATCCTTCACCGCCCCATTAATAAGTTGCGTCAAAAGCCCGGCCGTGAGCCGATTGTCTTCCGATAACCCGGAATTGTCCTTAATATCCACGCCCTCAACGTCGAATCCCTGCTCCCGCAGGACCTCAAGCGTGGCCTGCGTATCGCCTTCAAAGCTGGCCTCTTTACCGCGGGACACAGCCAACTCGCGGGCAATGGCCTCGGCCATGACATTATCGGAATGACGCACCATCTCTCGGGCGCGGTCCGACAGCGGCGCCGAGTCCACACTCGCTACTTCCTGCGCATTCTCGGCCACGGAGCCCATGCCTGCCTCGCTTGCGCCGAGGCGTTCGCCCAGCTGCTTAGCGACGTCCAAAGCCGGCGTATGGCTGCGCGGCACATCCCCCGTCGTCGCCCCCAAACGTCCGCCGTAGAGCATGGCCGGTTCCATCGGCGCGACGAAACCGCCGTCCACGTTTTCCGGGTCCCAGCCCGGAGCCTGCGGCTCGCCTTTCCACGCAGAGGTATCAATGAACACGCCATCGACCTGATCGATGTTCTGAGAAATCTGCTCAGCTAAGTCATCGAGCTGCTCGTGGGTCATCCATACATCACCCGCAGCCTTGATGACCACGTTCTTCTCATTCGCACCGCGGTAGACCTTAGTGGTGATTTTCTCGTTCTCATCCAGCGCCAACGTCGCCGCCGCGGTAGTGAGCACCTTCGTGGACGAGGCCGGGGTCAGCCGCTTATCCGCGTCCCGCTGCCACACCACGTCCCCGGTCTCGGTATCAATTACCTCGCCGCCGAACGTGGCAAGGTCCTTATTCTTAGAGAGCTCGTCCAGCTTCGCGCTTAGCGCATCCAGGTCCGCTTCCCCCGGCTCGGCGGTGCGCAAAGGCTCCTCAGGAGCCTGCACCGCCTGTGCTTCTCCGTGTGAGAGATCGCCGTATTCGCGCTGGAGGGTAACGCCCAGCGCAGCCGTACCTCCGACCGCTGCCGCTACCACGAGCGCGGTCGCTGACCACCAAACATGCTTTGTTTTCATTGCCTTTAACCCTAGCGCGAATCCGCAACGCGCTAGACTATGGGCAGTAATTGATACCCAATCCCCCATGGAGGACATCGCTGTGAGCGTTGAAGTAACCATTGAAATCCCGAAGGGCTCCCGCAACAAGTACGAGGTTGACCACGAGTCCGGCAAGGTCTACCTCGACCGTTACCTGTTCACCCCGATGGCCTACCCGGCTGACTACGGCTTCATCGACCACACCCTGGGCGAAGACGGCGATCCTCTCGACGCCCTAGTCATCCTGCCGGAGCCGGTCTTCCCGGGCGTTGTCGTTGAGGCCCGCATCGTCGGCGTGTTCAAGATGACCGACGAGGCCGGCGGCGACGACAAGCTGCTCGCCGTCATCGATGACCCACGCTGGGAGCGCTACCAAGACATCAACGATGTGGAGCAGCACATCAAGGACGAAATCGAGCACTTCTTCGTCCACTACAAGGACCTGGAGCCGAACAAGGAAGTCACTGGCTCCGGCTGGGGCGACAAGGCTGAGGCAGAAAAGATCCTCGACGAGGCAAAGGCTCGCTTCAAGTAAGCTTTTGAGCCCCTGGCGCGGGGCCAGGGCCGGCCCCAGGGCGCCTCCCGGGCGTTTCGATCAAATAGCACCGCGAAAGCGGCGGTTTCCCAGACCGTATTTGATCGAAACGCCCTTTTTCCTGCTTCCCCTCCTCCGTACGCTCTCCCCGCGACACCGACCCGCCCCGGCAGTACAATTCGATCACATAGCAGGCCGAAACCACCGGCCTCGGGGGACCTAAATGATCGAATTAAACGCCTAGGGGTGGGCGCATGAAAATCTTCACCACGCGCACGGCCGCGCGCCGTGCTACCAATAACCAAGCCTTGAAAATCTGCCACGGCCTCTACACCGAAAGGGAGCCTTCGCCGCGCGAACTCGCGGAAATCGTCTCTCAGCACTGGCCGGACTCGGCACTCGACGGCTACTCGTGCGCCCACCATCACCTAGGCAAAGCCCTACGCTTCCCGCTCTATTTCCTGCGCGCGGGAACCATGGCTTCCAGCCCGTACTTTCGCAGCCGCCGCGCCCGGCCGAAAGCGCTCGGCCAGCTAAATGGAATTAATGTGTGCAATCCACTACAAGCCACAGAAATCATGGCCGAAGAAGACGCTGTCGCCTTCCTGGAGGCCTACTTTTCGGGCCAGTACGGGGCTGCACAAATGGAGGGCCACATGCTCGACTTCCAGCGCTTCCCGCGACACACCCGGCGCGTAGTGGAAAACACCATCCTTGGCGCCGATAGCGTGCCGGAGCGCAGCCTCACCCGCGCGCTCCGGCGGCATGTCACCGTCCGCAATAACAGCTACATCGGCCCTTACCGCTGGGACTTACTCTTAGAGGATCACAAGCTGGCCATAGAGGTTGACGGCTACGCCTACCACCACGGCGAGAACCGGCAACGGTTCGAGATTGACCGCCAGAAGCTTAACGACGCCGTCCAAAGAGGTTACAAGCCCCTCCACTTCACCGCCGCCACGATTGATCACCACCTCGATGTGGCCGTCAACCAGGTACTAGCCATTGTGCGGGGGAAGGGCGAGTTCATAAACCCACCCTGGCAGTGGCACCACTACTGGCGGTTCCAGCACTAGCGCACCGACACCGCGCGGCTGATCCACAAGCACACGAGTAACTAAGGTAAATGGCATGAAAAACGTTCAACCACATGAAGTACCAGAAGGCGCACAGCTTATTGACGTCCGCGAAAACGACGAGTGGGCAGTGGAACGTGCGAAAGGCGCAACCCATATCCCGATGAGCGAGATTACGGGTCGCATCCAGGAAATCGACCCAGATAAGGATATCTACGTAATCTGCCACGCAGGCGGTCGCAGCATGCAGGTCTGCCAGTATCTAGAACATGCGCTGGGCTGGGACACCATCAATGTGGATGGCGGCACGGATAAGTGGAAGGCTTCTGGGCTCCCCATCGAAACGGATTAATTGGCCTTAACCAATCTTTTGGGATTATGATGATGGTATGGCTTCCACGAATAATTCTGTAATCCCAACGACCCTGCTCGAGTCCCCGTCGTTCCAATTGGAGCGCCTCCGCCGCCGCACCCGCGATGGCGTAGAGGCTGCTTTGCAGACCAAGCAGACAACGCTGCGCGAGTACTGGGTCCTTACCTGTCTGGTCGACGCGGATGCCGCGTCGCAGTCTTATCTGTCCGAAACCCTGGCCATTGACGCCTCTGACATGGTGCGTCTTATCGACGCCCTCGAGGACCGCGGCTGGGCAAAGCGCGAACGCGACCCAAAGGATCGCCGCCGCCAGATCGTCGCTTCCACCAAAAAGGGCACAAAGGCCCACAAGGACCTGGCGGTGCTGGTCGCTACCGCCGAGGACGAGGCATTGGATGAGTCCACCAATAAGCAGCTCAAGCATCTGCGAAAGTTGGCTAAGTCCATCATTGCCGCGGACGAAGAAGAGGCATAAATGGCGGGTCCCGAATCGCTCGTCCCACAGCAGTACCTTCTAGGAAGCGCGGCACCGCGGCCGCGCACGCTGTGGGACATCATTACCACCACCGCGGAAATGAACCCCGATGCCGCCGCGCTTGATGACGGCGAAATCATCACCTATTCCGAGCTCATCCACGAGGTCGAGGCATGGGCTGCCGAGCTGCACGCCAATGGCGTGCGCCGCGGCGATCGCATCGGCATTAGGATGACCTCCGGCAAACGCGAGCTCTACCTCGCCATTTTGGCGACCTTGGCGGCAGGCGCAGCCTATGTGCCTGTCGACGCCGATGACCCTGACGAGCGCGCCGAGATGGTTTTCGGCGAAGCCGATATCGATGGCGTTTTCACGGACGACGGATTCCGCTTCCTGCGGGACTCCGCGCGCCCGGACGCCCCTGCCGAGGAGACGAATGCTCCACGCCCGGAGGACACCGCGTGGATCATCTTCACCTCAGGTTCGACCGGCAAGCCTAAAGGCGTGGCCGTCAGCCATCGTTCCGCGGCCGCCTTCGTGGACGCGGAAGCGAGCCTCTTTTTGGTCAACCACCCGCACGGGCCCTTAGGTCCTGAGGATCGCGTGCTCGCCGGCTTGTCCGTCGCCTTCGATGCCTCCTGCGAGGAGATGTGGCTGGCCTGGGGCCACGGCGGCTGCCTGGTCCCAGCACCGCGGTCTCTGGTGCGTTCCGGCATGGATTTGGGCCCATGGCTCATCCGCCGCGACATCACCGTCGTGTCTACCGTGCCCACCCTGGCGGGCCTCTGGCCGGCCGAGGCTCTCGACAATATCCGCCTACTCATCGTCGGCGGCGAGGCCTGCTCGCAAGAATTGGTGGACCGTTTGGCCACCGAGGACCGCGAGATGTGGAATACCTACGGCCCCACCGAGGCCACCGTCGTCGCCTGTGCGCAGCAGATGCTGCCGGGCCGGCCGGTGTCCATTGGATTGCCGCTTAACGGTTGGGACCTGGTGGTCGTCGATAAGCAGGGCATGCCCGTGGAAATGGGCGGCGTCGGCGAGCTGGTAATCGGCGGCGTGGGACTGGCGTCCTATCTGGATCCGGCCAAGGACGCGGAAAAATACGCACCGCTGGAGTCCATGGGCTGGCAGCGCGCCTATCGCACCGGTGACCACGTTCGCCTGGAAGAAGACGGGCTGTACTTCGTCGGCCGCGTGGATGACCAAGTAAAGATTGGCGGGCGCCGCATCGAGCTCGGCGAGGTCGAAGCTAATGTTGCGGCGCTAGATAACGTCTACAACTCGGCCGTGGCCGTGCAAAAGACTCCCGGCGGCGAGTCCGTTCTGGTGGGCTATGTTTCCCTCGAGGATGAGTCCAAGGGCTTCGATCATGAGGCCGCGCATGCGCGCCTGGCCGATACCATGCCGGCTGCACTCGTCCCGCGCATCTGCGTGATGGAGGAGCTACCGGTGCGCACCTCCGGCAAGGTGGATAAGAAGGCCCTGCCGTGGCCGCTGCCTGGAGTGGGCGTGGAATCGACCACGCTGACCGAGACCGAAAAATGGCTCGCGGAGCTATGGGTGGAAACCCTCGGTGTATCCGTGGAGGATGAGAACGCCGACTTCTTCTCGCTCGGCGGTACCTCCCTGGCGGCCGCGACCCTGGTGGGGCATATCAGGGAGCGCTACCCCACCGTGGCCGTGCGCGACCTCTACGATCACCCGCGCTTGGGTTCTCTGGCGGAGCTCATCGGCGGCGCCGAGCCGCGCCCCGCGGCTGCCGACGTCCCCATGCGCGAGGTCACCAAGGTCGGCTTTGGCACCCGCCTCGCCCAGACCTTGATTCAGATTCCGGTCATGACCCTGGCCGCATCCAGCTGGCTGGCTTGGCTTATGTTGGGCTCCACCGTGGCGGCATCACTGGGCTTCGAGTGGGCCACTGCTTTCCCGTGGTGGCTGGTCATCGCCATGCTCATTGTCTTTGTCACCCCGGTGGGGCGCATCCCCCTCGGCGGCTACGGTGCGCGGCTCATTACGGCCGGCATTAAGCCTGGAGACTACCCGCGCGGCGGTTCTACGCACCTACGCATCTGGGCGGCTGAGCGCTGGGCTAATGCCGCTGGCGCGAGCTCCCTGGCCGGTGCCACGCGCGTGAATAACTACGCCCGTGCGCTCGGAGTCAAGGTCAAGCGCGGCGTGGACCTGCACTCCCTGCCGCCAGTTACCGGCCTGCTCACCCTGGGCAAGCACGCCGCCATCGAGCCCGAGGTGGATCTTTCCGGCTACTGGCTAGACGGCGATATCTTGCACGTGGGCGCCATCGACGTGAAGGAAGGCGCCCGCGTGGGCGCGCGCTCCACGCTGCTGCCTGGCACCGTGGTGGGCAAGTACGCCCACGTGGAGGCCGGTTCCACCGTCACTGGCCGAAAGAAGATCAAGGACGGCCAGCGCTGGTCCGGCTCCCCTGCCCAAAAGGTGGGCCGCTCCAAGCACCGCTTCCCGTCCCATACGCCAAAGCGTCGGCCGTGGTGGGTGGCCATCTATGACGCCACCTCCGTCCTGCTGGCCATCCAGCCGGTCGTGGCGCTGGCGGTTGGCGCGGCCCTTGTTCTCACCCTCGTGCAGTCCACCGGCGGCGATGGCTTTATCGGCGCGATCTTCTTCGCACCTGTCGGTGCGCTGGCAGCCTTTGCCACCTATATGCTGCAGACTTGGTTGGGCGTGCGCATTCTCTCCCTCGGCATTAGCCCGGGCGTAACGCCTGTGCGTTCGGTCAAGGGCTGGCGTCTGTGGGCCATCGAACGCCTCATGGACGAGGCGCGCACCAAGCTCTTCCCGCTCTATGCCTCGCAGCTCACCCCGACGTGGCTGCGCACGCTCGGCGCGCAGATCGGCACCAACGTGGAAATTTCCACCGCGGTGATGATCCCCAAGCTCACCGAGGTCAAAGAAGGCGCCTTCCTGGCCGATGACACCATGATTGGCGGCTACGAACTCGGCGGCGGCTGGATGCGCACCGGCGAAACCAAGGTAGGCAAGCGCTCCTTCGTGGGTAACTCCGGCATCACCGCACCCGGCCGCAAGCTATCGAAGAACTCGCTCGTTGCCGTGCTTTCTTCTACTCCGAAGAAAACCAAGGCCGGCGCCAACTGGTGGGGTGCTCCTCCAGAGCGCATGCGCCGCGTGACGGTGGAGGTAGACTCCCCCGCCAACTCGGGTGAGGCGCTGACCTATAACCCGGGCTTTGCGGTGAAGGCCGCCCGCGGCGTGGTGGAAACCATGCGCCTTCTGGCGCCCATGTTTTCTGCCATGCTGCTTGCCGCGACGCTTGGCGTGTACTACTCGCTTCTCGACGCCCTCGGTTTCCCCCTCACCTGGCTCCTCTCCGGCCTCATCCTCATGGGTATGGGTGCCGTGGCCATGGCCGTCACCGTCGCCGTCAAGTGGATCTGCGTGGGCAAGCACCGCGCGGCCGACCACCCACTGTGGTCCGCTTTTGTCTGGCTCAACGAGCTGCAGGACGCCTTCGTGGAAGTTGTCGCCGCGCCGTGGTTCTTCCAACACACCTACGGCTCCGGCGAGATCAACCTGGGCCTGCGCGCCCTCGGCGTGAAGATCGGCCGCGGCGCGTGGATCGATTCCTATTGGTTCCCGGAAACGGACCTCATCCGCATCGGTGAGGCCGCCACCGTTGGCCCTGGCACCGTGGTGCAAACCCACCTTTTCCAGGACCGCGTGATGAGCTTGGATACCGTTACCATCCAGGACGGTGCCACGCTGGCCGCTCACTCGGTAGCTTTGCCGGCCTCGCTCATTGGCACCGCCTCCACCGTGGGGCCCGGCTCGCTGGTTATGCGCGGTGACCGCGTGCCCACCAACGCCGTGTGGCAGGGCAACCCCATCGAGCCATGGCGGCGGTAGGGCTACAGGAGCCACCTTCTCCTATGTCGCGGTAGGCCGCACCTGCTGCCTACCGCGCAAAATCTTGAAATTTAATCATCTCGCCGGACTTGAAGTCCCAGGCCTCCACCCGGACACGGTCAGCAAACACCTTGACCCGCAGTCCGGTGGAGGCCTCTTCCTTTTCCTTAACAATTTTTTCGTCGTTATCGCCATCCGGTAGGTACTCATTGAGAATGGCGCCGGTGTTGACCACGGGGAAGCCGGTACGGCCAGCCTCACCAGTGCCGTCATAGCGGCGGGTTCCCCACCAGTTATTCTGACGCAGCGAAGAGTGGCTGTGGCTGCTAAACCACACGATGTTGTTGTACTTATTGACCACGTTGGATAGCGCCTCGAGGTCCTCAAAGTCATTCTGGTACCACGCCGAATGAGACATCGATACCGTCTGCGGCAGCAGCGGATGGCTAAAGACCAACGCCGGAGTGCCCTTAGCATCCCAATAAGCCAGGCGCTCATCTAGCCAATCGAGCTGCTCCTTGCTGATGCGCTGGAACGGCTCCTTGCCGTGGCGCAGAATATCGGAATAAAACTCGGTATTTACCGAAATGAGCGGCACCCCATCCACCACTTCTTCCTTCCACGGTTTATCCTGGCCGGAGTATTTGAGAAAGCGATCCAGGTAAGTCTTAGAGCCTTCCTTGCCATACATTTCGTGGTTGCCGATGGTCCACAATTCCTTGCCCGAATCGTGCGGCACCTCGCTGTGCGCGGCCAAGAAATCATCCCACTGCTGCTGCGAGCCATCGTCCACGAGGTCGCCGTTGAGCACCAGCGCCTCGGCCTTGTCCTCCATACCGTTCAACTGGCGGACCGCGTCTTTGTAGTCTTGGGGGTCGCCCTGGACGTCGGAAAGCACGTCCACGGTAGCCTGCGGCGAGCCCTGAAGCTCACCGAGCGGCTTGACGACGCCCACGTTATCCACCGCCCACCACCAGTCATCATTGCCGTTGTTGTAGCTGAAGCTAACCTGCATATTCTTCGCGCCGGCTGGCACGTCCACGCCAATGGACTCGTGCTTGGAGAAGACATCCTTATCAAAGACGGCGATTTCCTGGGCTTCCCCGCCATCGAAGGAGACAGTCACCTTGGCATTTTGCCCGTCCTTGCCCTGGCGGTAATGGTGGTCGAATTCCACATTCACCCGCTCCTGCCCCGCCACCGGGATGGCCGGGCTCTTTAGACCCGCGGTCATGGAATCGCCTTCGGCCAAGCGCTGCTGCTTGTTGTCGATGATGGCGAAGGTGTCATGCGCCTGGGTGAAATAGTGGCGCATATCGGTACCAGATGCCCAGGTCCAATGGCGCATATCGCCAAAAGTCCAGCCCTTCCAGCGGGCCTCGCCCGAGTCCACGCCGTGCACGTCGGTCTTCCACCCTTCCGGCGCGCGGTGAGTAAACCATGCCGGGGTATCCACCCCGTCGAAGCTTTCCAGCCACAGCACCCGCGATTCTGTGCCTTCCCCCGGCTGCACATCGTCTCCCGCCGAGGACCCCTCGGACGAGCTCTGGGAAGACCTCCAAGAAGAGCCTAACGATGACCCCAAAGAAGAACCAAAGGAGGAACCCGGAAGCGACGACTGGGCCGCCGCAACAGGTGCGCCCACCATTCCGGTGAGCGCCAGGATAGATGAGAAAGCACAGAGTTTATTTTTCATAATTCAATTTCTATCCGTCCTGGGCAACGACACGGTTACATATACGTAAACTCTTGGCAAGCACTACATGCCTGCCAAGAGTCCTCACTTTGAGGTCCGCGTGAATTTAGGCGTGGCGGTCGAGCCAGTCCACGACGGTATCGAGAGCCTGATCGGCAGCCGGCTCATTAAAGACCCCGTGCTTCTGCCCCTCCCAGGTCACGTACTCCACGTCCTTGGAGGAGATGGAGTTATACCAATCCTGGGAGAAGTACGGCGGAACGATGCCGTCTTTGGTGCCGTGCATGATGAGCGTCGGTGCGGTGAAGAGGTCCGCATTGACGGCGTCGTAATTCGCAATTGCCGCCAGCTGCAAGGCCGTGCCGGCACTGGTCTTCTGCGCAATGAGCGGGCTAGAGGCATACTCGTCCTTCACCGCTTGGTTAGTGGAGATACCATCCGTAAATGGATTAGACAGCTGAATGTCCTTGCTCCACTCCGGCGATTGTGCGCCGATTTCGGTGCGGTGCGGAATCAGGTTCTGCGCATAGTTCGCATTAAAGCTGGTGAGTTGGGCTAGCGGCAAGCGTTCAAAGATGGTGGGATCCAGCTTCTTCTGGGTCTCAGAAATATCATCCGGCGTGATGTTCTTTCCCGCAACATTCTTGCCCGAAAGGTTCAGCGGCGCGCCGCCACCGTTAGTGATGATGCCATCGACCTTGCCCGGCTCACGAATGCCATAGGCCTCCACGGTCAGCGAGCCCATCGAGTGGCCCAGCAGGAAGGTCTTTACTCCCTGATTTTCTTCCTTCGCCATGTCCACGACACGGTCGAAATCATCGAGGATGTACTGGAAATTATCGATATGCCCCATCGGTACGCTGCCGCCGGCGGATTTGCCGTGGCCGCGGTGATCTACGCGGTAGACGTTGTAGCCTGCATCGAGCAAGCGCTTGGCGACGTAATCGTAACGCCCCGAGTGCTCAGATACACCGTGCGCCAAAACCACCGCACCGCGTGGGTTTGCCACCTTCTGCTTCCGGTAGTAAATCTTTACACCCTGACCGCGCTGGCTATCGAAGTAGCCATCCTCGTCAGAAACCTGCTTGTCAGAGACGGTCGGGCGTCCCAATACATCTGGCTTCTGGTCTGCCGTTGGGGCCGGTGCCTCTTGAGCAGCTGCGCCAACTGTAAACGTTCCAGATACCGCCACTGGTGCCGCCATGACAGCAGCCGCCGTCAAGCAAGCGGTTACATGCTTCTTCATCATCACCGTCTCCTCTTTAGTGTTGTATCTCATAGTGCTTTCCTGGATGAGATTGAGATAACAGTGATGCTAAATACGCGACGATATAAAGCACAAATAACTTCCAATTATGTAACCTACGGTTCCGTAAAATAACCGCACGGAAACGGACTTTTAGGAAGAACAAATTTTGCCAAAACTATTGCCCAAATCCACCCCCGTTACCCCCTTAATACAAAAAGCGGGAAACTCGAAGTTTCCGAGTTTCCCGCCGTCGTGATGGCTAATCCAGCTAAAGCTTAGTCACCAATCTGGTCGCGACCACGCTTAACAATATTCTCATCAACCTCGCCCACCAGCTCGTGATCCTTGTTCGTATACTCGAACTTGGACAGTACATAGCGCATAGCGTTAATGCGGGCACGCTTCTTGTCGTTGGACTTAATGGTAATCCACGGCGACTCTTCCGTATCCGTATAACGGAACTGCTCTTCCTTAGCACGGGTGTAGTCGTCCCACTTATCCAGCGAGGCCAAGTCCATCGGGGACAATTTCCACTGGCGCACTGGGTCAATCTGGCGAATAGCGAAGCGAGTGCGCTGCTCCTTACGAGTAACCGAGAACCACAGCTTGGTCAGGGAGATACCCGAGCCCAGAATCATATTCTCCAGCATCGGAACCTCGCGAAGGAATTCCGCGTGCTGACTTTCGGTACAAAAGCCCATAACCCGCTCCACCCCGGAACGGTTATACCAAGAGCGGTCAAAGAAGACGATTTCACCACCGGCCGGGAAATGCTCGATGTAACGCTGGAAGTACCACGAGGTGGACTCACGCGGCGACGGCTTTTCCAATGCCACTGTGCGGGCACCGCGCGGGTTCAGGTGTTCGTTAAAGCGCTTGATAGTGCCGCCTTTACCGGCTGCGTCGCGCCCCTCAAAGATAATAATATGACGCTGACCAGTTTCCTTGGTCCAGTTCTGCCACTTCAGCAATTCAATCTGCAGCGCACGCTTAACGGACTCGTACTCATCGCGAGTCATGCGTTCATCGTAGGGGTAATTTTCACGCCAAGTCTGAACCGGGGAACCATCCGGCATGATCAGCGAAGGGTCATCCTCATCGGTTCCGTCGACGACGTAGCCGTCTGTTTTTGCCAGGTCAATCTCGGGAAGATCGTCGTCTTTAATATCAGCCATGCATTAAGTGTAACCCGAATATAGACAGCAAGCGCGTTAAACTTTCGAAGTTATCCCTTCCCTAAGAAGTTATCCCTTCCCTAAACAGCCACCAAAACGAAAAGAAGGCCTACCGAGACGGTAGACCTTCTTGCTTCAGTGAGCTTTAAAGCTCAGAACTGGAGGATGTTCTTATACGAACATGCCGATCAGCTTGGAAGCGCCTTCAGCAATGGACAGCAGCGGAGAAAGAACCTCGTGGATAGAGTTGAACAAATTGCTGCTCAATTCTACGAAGCTGCCGAAGTTGGAGGAAAGTTCCTGCATTTTAGTGTCTCCTTATTGAAGGTTGGTTGATGGAAAGGTCTTGCTTACTTGGAGCTCAGTTCTTCCAAGCCGTTACCGAAAGTCTCGAAAGCTTCCTTCAGGGCCTCAAATCCTTCAGCGACGCCTTTCCAGTCCTGGATGCCCTGAACAATCTTGCCCCAGCCTTCCCAGGTAGTTACGAAGTTATCCAAGTGCATCTGAATGGTGGAGAGATCCATGTTTGAACTCCTAAAATAGATCCGAAGCTACTGCCGCGGAGGGGTTTGCAGTTTGCAGACACCCTCAGCGGGCGTCACAAAAGATATTTTGACACAAGTTTGAACGAAATCAAGTCAAATTTGCATAGATGCCCCATCACGCAGGCAACTTGATAGGAATAAGTTTATGGCTTTTGGAGGCATTAAAATTTTTTACCTTAACTGAAAGGCTACTAAACTGGGCTTTTACATTACGCTTTAAATAGCTAGGTTAGCTCAGGCTTAACACTGTAACGCTTCCGGAGTAACGAACGATAGGTAGGCGCAAAACCCACTCTCCGAGAGCGAAAAACCTTTTTAAATTCCGCCCCTTCAGCTACCCCTATACGGGGTCACTGGGGTGCATGGTTCGCATGTTAAAAGCTGTGGCGGAGAATCGCGAGCCATATAGCGCGGTGAATTTCCCAAAAGCTCTCCGATCTCCAGCCCCAATTGAAACCGACTATGACGAGCACATTCGGAAAGTCATCTCGTAAAGACGCAGCGTTCACATATCGCATCACTTAATGAAAATGGTGCAGACACGCCGAAGCGCCCCGTTTCATGCGCTCTAAAGCACAGAAACGGGGCGCTCAGGCTGATGCTAGGCCCGTTGTTATTGGCGGCCTATGGGGTATAGGGCGTTAGAAGCCCATGCCGCCCATGGCGTCAGCGTCCGGCATGCCGTTGTTGGCTCCGGCCGGCTCAGGCTTGTCGGCAACGACGGCCTCGGTGGTCAGGAACAGAGCTGCAATGGAAGCAGCGTTCTGCAGTGCGGAGCGGGTGACCTTGACCGGGTCATTGATGCCAGCCTCCATGAGGTTGACGTACTCACCGGTAGCAGCGTTCAGGCCCTCGCCTGCTGGCAGGGAGGAAACCTTGTCAGCAACAACGCCCGGCTCCAGACCAGCGTTGTGTGCGATCTGCTTCAGCGGTGCGGACAGGGCCTCGCGGACGATCTTGACGCCGGTAGCCTCATCGCCCTTGAGGTCATCCAGGGAATCCAGGACGGAAGCAGCCTGCAGCAGGGCTACGCCACCGCCGGCAACGATGCCTTCTTCCACGGCAGCCTTTGCGTTGCGGACTGCATCCTCGATGCGGTGCTTGCGCTCCTTGAGCTCGACCTCGGTAGCGGCGCCGACCTTAAGGACGGCAACGCCGCCGGAGAGCTTAGCCAGGCGCTCCTGGAGCTTCTCACGGTCGTAATCGGAATCGGAGCTTTCGATCTCAGCGCGAATCTGCTTGATGCGGCCGTCGATCTGCTCCTGGGAGCCAGCACCCTGAACGATGGTGGTCTCATCCTTGGTGACAACGACCTTGCGTGCCTGGCCCAGGTACTCGAGCTCGGCGGTCTCGAGGGAGAGGCCGACCTCTTCGGAGATGACCTGGCCGCCAGTGAGGATGGCCATGTCCTGCAGGGTGGCCTTGCGGCGATCGCCGAAGCCAGGAGCCTTAACGGCAACGGACTTGAAGGTGCCGCGGATCTTGTTCACCACGAGGGTGGACAGGGCCTCGCCCTCAACGTCCTCGGCGATGATCAGCAGCGGCTTGCCGGACTGCATGACCTTCTCCAACAGCGGAACGAGGTCCTTGATATTGGAGATCTTGGAAGAGACCAGCAGGATATATGGGTCCTCCAGGACTGCCTCCTGGCGCTCCATATCAGTAGCGAAGTAGCCGGAGATGTAGCCCTTGTCAAAGCGCATGCCCTCGGTTACCTCGAGGTCAACACCGAAGGTATTGGACTCTTCCACGGTGATAACGGAGTCCTTGTTTACGGAGCCGTTGCCCACGGTGTACATAGCCTCGGCGATCTTCTCGCCGATGGCCGGGTCAGCAGCGGAGATGCCAGCGGTGGTAGCAATCTGCTCCTGGGTTTCTACTTCCTTGGCGGAAGACAGCAGGGAGTCCACAACCTTCTTGGTTGCGGTCTCGATGCCGCGCTTGATGCCCATTGGGTTGGAACCTGCGGCTACGTTGCGCAGACCCTCGCGTACTAGAGCCTGTGCCAGCACGGTTGCGGTGGTGGTGCCGTCGCCTGCGACGTCGTCAGTCTTCTTGGCAACTTCCTTGACCAGCTCGGCGCCGATCTTCTCGTAAGCATCCTCGAGCTCGATTTCGCGAGCGATGGAAACACCGTCGTTGGTAATGGTCGGGGCGCCCCAGGACTTTTCCAGGACGACGTTGCGGCCCTTAGGGCCGAGGGTGACCTTGACGGCGTCGGCAAGCGTGTTTAGGCCGCGCTCAAGGCCGCGGCGGGCCTCTTCATCAAAAGCGATAATCTTTGCCATTGTGTTTGTGCTCCTTGGTTTATTGAGGACGACACTCACGTCTTTCTCGCTGCGGACGCCCGCGACGGCATGGCTGGTGAGTGTGAACCAACCTCAACCACAACGATGTAGATTTATCTAGCACTCATACTGTGCGAGTGCTAACGACCATTCTGGCACTCTCCCACCGCGACTGCAAGAAAAAATGGCGCCCCCGCGAAGGGACGCCATTATATAAGGAATGGATCAGGAACTAGGAGCTCTTCACCGTGCGCTTGGTCCAGCGGTAGATGAACGTTAGCGCGATAATGAAGAGGATCACGCCTACCACGGTGGCGGAGGCACCACCCTCAAAGATTTCCAGCGGGCTATCACCGCCAGCAGCGGCGATAATGCCGGCATTGACCACGCCGAAGAGGGACTCACCCACGATCAAGCCGGTAGCCAGGAGGGTTCCCATGCGCTTGGCAAACTCGGGGCGGGATTGCTTCGCGGCCCACTTATCGTAGAAAGTGCCCAGGATGGCGCCGATGGGGATGACGATGGTCAGCGCGGCCGGCAGGTACATACCCATGCCAGCTGCCAGCGGGGACAATGAGTACTTATCGGTGAACTTGCGCAGGAGCTCGTCAATAATAATGAGGACAGCGCCGATGGCCATGCCGATAAAGATGAGGTCCCAATCCAGCGAGCTATCGAAGATGCCGGAGGCAACCGAAGACATCAAGGCGGCCTGTGGGGCGGCCAAGGCGTCTTCGCCGGCACCCTCCATGCCTTGGAAGCCGAAGCCGTTGAGCATGACCTGCAAAATCGGCGGGATGACTAGGGAGCCGAAGACCACGCCGATAATGAGCGCTACCTGCTGCTTCCACGGGGTAGCGCCAACGAGTGCGCCGGTCTTCAGGTCCTGCAGGTTGTCATTGGAAATGGTGGCAATACCAAAGACAATGGCCGCGGTAAAGAGCGTATACGCCACCAAGGACAAAGGATCAGCGCTGGTGCCGCGGGTAACGGCGGCGATGAGCAGCGAGGCAGCAAGCACGGCAATGATACCGATGGAGGAAATTGGCGAGTTAGACGCACCAATCAGGCCGGCCATGTAGCCGCACACGGAGGCGATAATCAGGCCTACCAACAGGGTAAAGAGGACGGAGACTGTAATGAGCACGGCCATGTGGTCATGGATATCGGTACCCTGCACGAAGTCCCACAGCAGCAGCGCGATGGGCACCATAAACGCCACGATGGTGGTGGCAACATAGGGGAAGGGAATATCTCGCTCGGTCACATCCACGGCGGAACCGGACTTACGGGCGCGCGAGGAGGCTAGCGACTGGCGGATACCCAGCGCAATGGGCCCGGCAATCTTCAGCAGGGTCCAGATAGCGGCAATGGCCATGGTGCCCACGCCGATGAAGCGGATGTCATCGGAGAAGGTGGTATCGACGACGTCGGCAAGCGCGGTGGCGCCCGAAATATCACCGGTGGTGAAAATGGGCAGCAAGATGAAATAGGAAATCACTACGCCAACCAGCATGGCGATGCCCACCGGCAGGCCCACCAAGTGGCCCACGCCGATAAGGGCGGTAGAAAGGCTTGTGCCCAGGGTGGTCGCGCCGGCGCCGAATTTGAAATAGGCGGTGACCTCAGAGGCGGCCGCCTTCATTGCGGTCAGCAGCGCCATGACGGCCGAGGTAATACCGCCGGCGACGATGATGCGCAGGCCCTTGGCATTTTCTTCCTGGCTGGCGCCGGAAGCATTTTCATCGCCCACCTTGAGGACCTCGGCCGCGGCCACGCCCTCCGGGTAGGGCAGATCGGAGCCCGTTACCAAAGCGCGGCGCAACGGAATGGAATACATCACGCCCAGCACGCCGCCGATGATGCACACACCGGCCGTCTGCAGGAAGCCGAAGCCCTGCCAGTACCCCACCATCACTAGGCCCGGGAGGACGAAGATGATGGCGGACAAGGTGCCCGCAGCAGAGGCGATGGTCTGGACAATATTATTTTCTTTAATGTTATGACCTTTGAAATGGCGCAATACTGCCATGGAAATCACGGCAGCGGGAATGGAGGTAGCAAAGGTCAAGCCCACCTTCAGGCCTAGGTACACGTTGGCAGCGGTGAAGATGAGGGTAATCAGGCCGCCGATGATAATGCCGCGCAGAGTCAGCTCGGGCAGGGTGGCCTTGGAACCTGCGGCGGATGATGCGTTCGCCATGCCAGGTCCTTTCTATTCTCGGCTATGAAAGTTTCTCGTTTCACCCCGCGTAACAAACCGCAGCCTGCCACGTCCGTTCCTGTCTGTTTGGCCCCGATTCCTCGCCGGAATAGGGTCCGAACGGACAAAATCCGCACAGGGTGGAATGAATAAATTTTAGTTCACCACCCCAGCGTTTTCCTATTCCGGTTGCTCTATAGCTTGGGCAGGGCGGGTACGGTAGTACACATGACTGCACTTAATGAAAGCATCCGCAACGACCGCGAGACCATTTTCCGCCAGCTCAGCGAGCTCGTAGCCTTCAACTCCGTCCACAATGAGGAAGGCTTGGAGGACCAGACCAAGGGCGCGAGCCAGTGGGTTAAGTCCGCACTCGAAGAAGCCGGAGTGAGCGTGGAAACCATCACCACGGCCGATGGCTCCACCGCCATCTTGGGCGAGCGCAAGGGCGACGAGGGGGCCAAAACCGTCCTGCTTTACTCCCACTATGACGTAGTACCGGCGGGCAACCGCGAAGCGTGGGATTCTGATCCTTTTACCCTTGCTGAGCGCCAGGCCGCCGATGGCTCTACTCGTTGGTACGGCCGCGGCGCCGCCGATTGCAAGGGCAACGTGGCCATGCACCTAGCGGCCCTGCGCGCGGTGGACAGTAACGGCGGCACCAAGGTCAACCTGAAGTACCTCATCGAGGGTTCTGAGGAACGCGGCGGCGAGGGCCTGTCCCAGCTCATCAAGGACCGCCCGGAGCTTTTTGCGGCCGATGCCATCCTCATCGCCGATGCCGGCAACTCCGCCGTAGGCCAGCCGACCTTGACCACTTCCCTACGCGGCGGCGCGCAGATTGGTGTGCAGGTCGATACGCTGGCCGCCGGCGTTCACTCCGGCCAATTTGGTGGCGCGGCCCCGGACGCCGCCAAAGCCCTGATGCGCGCCATCGACTCCCTATCCGATGAGTACGGCCGCACCGTTATCGATGGCGTAGATACCACCGCCGAGTGGTCCGGCCAGGAATACTCGGCCGAGGCCTTCCGTGCCGATGCACAGCTGCTGGAGGGCACCAAGATCATGGGCGAAGATGACCCGGCTGGCGCCACCCCGGTGGCGAATATGGTCTGGTCCCGCCCAGCCATTACCGTGACCGGCTTTACCTCTACCCCGGTTGCAGAAGCAGTCAACGCCGTGCCCGCTACCGCTTCCGCCCAGCTCAACCTGCGCGTTCCGGCTGGCGCCGATGCCGCCGCGATTGCCGACGCCGTCTGTGCGCACCTCCGCAGCCACACCCCTTGGGGCGCCCACGTCAAGGCCGAGGTGCTCGAGTCCAATGCCGGCTTTGCCACCGATCCGGAAAAGCCAGCCGCTGCTCTGCTAGGCGAATGCCTTTCCGAGGCCTATAACGCAGAGACCGCCGCACAGGGCATGGGCGGTTCCATTCCGCTAACCACCGAGCTGCAAGAGGCGCATCCTAACGCGGAGATCGCCCTCTACGGTGTGGAGGAGCCCAAGTGCACCATTCACTCCGCCAATGAGTCGGTGGATCCCACCGAGATCGAAAATATTGCCGCAGCCGAGGCACTCTTCCTGCAGCGCTACTCCTAAGGCTTGCGCCCCTGGCCCAGCCTGGGTCCTGGCTATTGCCGCGGCACTGCGGCGTACCCCGCTCCCCACGGAGCGGGGTTTCTTTATGCCGCAAAACAGCAGCATATAATACAGCGCCAAAAATAGTTCTTTCAAAGCCGTAGAAAAGCCGGTAAAGTGGCAAAAAGTTGGCCCCGCGCTCGGCCATGTTGCTTGCACTATGCCCCCGCGGCGTACTCAGCGGCGTGCGGCTCGTGAATGTTCTCGTCTCTCAGTAGTTGTGATGCTCGTGGTGTTCGCGGCAGCGGGGCAAGAGAACGCGATACAACCAAAAGGAGCGCAGTAACCAACGTGCTAATACTCCTGGGTACTCTCATCGCCGCCACCGTGGTGGCACCGCTGCTCATCATGCGAATGGGTCGCCCGGCATTTGGAATTTTGGCCCTAGTCCCCGGCGCAGGCTTTGTGTGGACGCTCATGCACTTTCTGCGCGGCACCTTCGCAGACGGTGGCGCGGTTGAGCATACCGTGGAATGGATGCCCTCCGCGAACCTAAGTTTTGACCTCCGCTTAGACGGACTAGGCGCGCTGTTTAGCCTCATCATCTTGGGCATGGGCGCGCTGGTATTGATCTACTGCTGGGGCTATTTCGACGGCACGCGACGCCGCTTGGCCATGTTCGCGGCGCAAATGGTGGGCTTCGCCACCGCCATGTTTGGTCTAGTGGCCGCGG
This sequence comes from Corynebacterium sp. KPL4035, assembly GCF_037908325.1. NCBI lineage: Bacteria > Bacillati > Actinomycetota > Actinomycetes > Mycobacteriales > Corynebacteriaceae > Corynebacterium > Corynebacterium sp. KPL4035. The sequence continues at coordinate 125,048 of NZ_JBBMGF010000005.1, forward strand.
ATAATTTCCTGCTGATGTACGTGTTCTGGGAGATTACCTCCCTGCTGTCTTATCTCTTGGTTAGCTACTATGCGGAACGAGCCTCCTCCCGCCGCGCGGCCCAGCAGGCGCTGATGGTCACCGCGCTGGGCGGGCTAACCATGCTCATGGGCATTATCTTGCTCGGGCGACAAACTGGGGCGTGGACCTTTAGTGATATCTCCGCCTATGAGAACTTTGCGCAAACACCCTATGTCACGGTGGCCATCGTGCTCATCTTGGCGGGCGCACTGACAAAGTCTGCAATCGTACCGGCGCACTTTTGGCTCCCCGGCGCGATGGCGGCGCCGACTCCGGTCTCCGCTTATCTCCACTCCGCCGCGATGGTTAAGGCCGGCATCTACCTCGTCGGGCGCTTGGCGCCCTCGATGTATGAGGTGGCAACCTGGCACGTGGTGGTTATCTCCTTAGGCGTATTTACCATGCTGCTCGGTGGCTGGATGGCGCTCAAACAGCGCGACCTGAAGCTGATTTTGGCCTATGGCACCGTCTCCCAGTTGGGTTTTATCACCTCCATCATGGCCGTAGGCTCGCGGGAAGCCATGCAGGCCGGCCTCGCGCTGACCTTTGCGCACTCGCTATTTAAGGCGGCGCTTTTTATGGTCGTCGGAGCTATCGATCACTGCTCGGGCACGAGGGATATCACCAAGCTATCCGGCTTGGGGCGCAAGGAGCCCTTCCTTTTCGGTATTGCGATCATTTCCGGGTTCTCCATGGCCGGCGTCCCACCACTGTTTGGCTTCGTGGCTAAAGAGGCCGTGCTGGAAGCCACCATGCACGAAGAGCTCTTGACCGGCATGCCGCGCAATATGATGCTTGTGGCCTATGTCCTCGGTTCTATCCTCACGATGGCCTATACGCTGCGCTTTTTGTGGGGCGCCTTTGCCACCAAGAAGGAGGTCAATGGAACGGAGCCCGCAGAGGCCGTCGCCAAGATGCATCCGGTCAACCTGGGGCTATGGCTCTCCCCTGTCTTACTTACCGTCCTGACAGTGGTACTTGGTGTATTCCCCAAGCCGCTTTCGGCAGCCTTTGACCAACACCTCAATTCCACCTTCGACCCGGAGGAGCATAGCGAGCTAGCCCTGTGGCATGGCTTGACGGTGGCGCTGGGCCTCTCCGCACTCATTATTGTGGCCGGTATTATTATGCACTGGCAACGCCAGGTCCTGGTCAAGTGGCAATTCTCCTACCCCGCACTGGGCAATGCGGATGACGCCTACGATTCGGTCATCGCTCTTTTGCGCCAGCTCTCGCTGCGCACGACGGCAACCACGCAGCGCGGCTCCCTGCAGCTGAACTTGACGGTTATCTTTGCCACGTTGATGCTGCTGCCACTGGCTATGATCATCAAAGGCGATCTCACTGATATCCGCATGATAGTGGCGGAAAATCCTTGGCAGATCGTCGCCGCCTTCATCATCATGGTGGCCGCCGTGGCTGCCACGGTCACCGATAATCGTTTATCAGCCGTCATCATCGTCGGGGTGACTGGCTATACGCTCGCCTTCATCTTCGCTCTGCACGGTGCGCCGGACCTGGCGCTGACGCAGCTGTTGACCGAGACCATCGTGATGGTTCTTTTCATGCTGGTTCTGCGCCGCATGCCGGCCTCCACCGAATGGAAGCAGGACCCCAAGATGGGCCGCCTGCGTGCCTGGCTTTCCGTGGGCACGGGTCTTACCGTCACCGTAGTAGCGATGTTTGCTATTAACGCGCGTCAGTCCAAGCCCATCTCCGAGTTCATGCCGGATCTGGCCAAAGAGATTGGACACGGTGCCAATACTGTCAACGTCTTGCTGGTGGACCTGCGCGCCTGGGATACCTTTGGCGAAATCACGGTGATTATCATTGCCGCACTGGGCGTGGTCTCGCTGGTTTATCGCACCCAATCTTTCGGCCGTGAAAGCCGCCGCCCCACCCTGCGGGTTACCGGCCGGCGGTGGCTGGCCGCCGGGGTGGAATCTGAGCAAGCACTCAACCGCTCGCTGATGATCGATGTCTCCACCCGCGTGCTCTTCCCGTCCATGGTCGCACTGTCCTTCTATTTCTTCTTCTCCGGCCACAATGCTCCTGGCGGTGGCTTTGCCGGCGGCCTCGTGGCAGCGCTAGCACTCATCCTGCGTTACCTGGCTGGTGGGCGCGCGGAGCTGGAAGAAACCCTGCCTATTGACGCCGGCCGCACCATGGGCACCGGTCTCTTGCTGTCCGCACTAGCCACGGTGACCCCGATGTTCTTTGGTCACCCGCCGCTTACCAGCGGATACACCTCACCGGAGATTCCGCTCATCGGCAAGGTTTCGCTACCTTCAGCGTTGGTCTTTGACGCAGGTGTCTACCTCATCGTCGTGGGGCTCACGCTCTACATCCTAAATTCCTTGGGCGCCAAGCTGGATGAAGAAGAGGATATGCGTAAGCAACGTGCCCGCGATCGCGCCCGCTCGCTGGCCCGGCAGCAGCGCCAACGCACCGCCAAGCAAAAAGCGCAACGGGCCCAACGCAAGGAAAAGAAACAAGCCGCTACAGCAAGCACAGCCGCCACCACAGGGAAGGAGAAATAGATGGAAGCCAACCTCTTCCTCCTCTTGGCCGCCGGTGTGCTCGTAGCCGCGGGCGTCTACCTGCTCTTGGACCGCGCCATGACCAAAATGCTGCTTGGACTGCTGCTTTTGGGCAATGGCGCAAACCTCTTCCTGCTGCAGTCCGGCGGTTCGGCCGGTTCTCCGCCTATCGATGGCCGCGACTCGGAACCTTTCGGCACCGAGATTGCAGATCCGCTGGCACAAGCAATGATTCTGACTGCCATCGTCATTTCCATGGCGCTGACGGCCTTCATCCTTACCCTGGCCTACCGCCAGTACCGCTACCGCACGGATGATGTCATTGAAGATGACGCGGAAGATACCGCTATTGCCGCCAAGGCCGCGCGCCCCGGCAATGCGGCCGCCAGCCCGGACCACGATGCGTCCAATGATCCGGCTACCGGCCGCGCCACCAAGCAAGGCGATAACTTCGGCCCTGCATCCTTCGAGGAACCAGTAAAGGGGGCCCGCGATGAGTGAGACCGTACAGCCGCTTGTCGATGCCCTCTTTCCCTACATCGGCTACCTCATTCCGCTGCCCATTATTATCCCGGCAGTGGCCGCGGCCCTCGCCTTGATCTTTTGCCGCATTCCCAATGTGCAGCGCCAGATCGTATTTTTCTCACTGCTCATTACCGCCGTGGTCAATGCCGTACTCATCCTCATCGCAGATTTTGAAGGCATCCAACCCCTGCAGGTAGGAGGCTGGGACGCCCCGGTGGGTATCACGCTCGTGGCGGATCGCCTCTCTGCGGTCATGCTCTTTACGTCCTCCGTGGTGCTGTTTTCTGTCATTTGGTACGCCATTTCTCAGGGCGTTCGCGACGGCACCAAGGACGAACCGGTGGCCGTCTTCTTGCCCACCTACATGCTGCTGACCATGGGCGTTAATATCTCCTTTTTGGCTGGCGATCTCTTCAACCTCTACGTGGGCTTCGAGGTCTTCCTCGTGGCGTCCTATGTGCTGTTGACCTTGGGGGCCTCGGCTGGTCGAGTGCGCGCCGGTGTGGGCTACGTGATGGTGTCGATGGCCTCATCCATGATCTTCTTGCTCGCGTTGGGGTATGTGTATTCCTCCGTGGGCACGATGAACATGGCACAGATTGGCCAGCGCATGCAGGACATTCCGGAAGGAACTCGCACCGCTATCTTTGCCACGTTGCTCGTCGCCTTTGGCATTAAGGCCGCCGTGGTCCCGCTGGATGCCTGGCTGCCGGACTCCTATCCCACGGCACCTTCGCTGGTTACGGCCGTCTTTGCCGGCCTGCTGACCAAGGTGGGTGTCTACGCCATCATCCGCGCCCGCACCTCCGTCTTTACTGCGGGTGGGCTCGATACCGTGCTCATTTGGGTAGCCCTCGCCACGATGCTGGTGGGTATTTTGGGCGCCATCGCGCAATCCGATATTAAGCGCCTTTTGTCTTTTACCCTGGTCAGCCACATTGGTTATATGATCTTCGGCGTCTCTTTGGGTACCGCGCAGGGGCTTTCTGGCGCCATCTTCTACGCCGTACACCACATTCTGGTCCAGACTGCGCTATTTCTGGTGGTCGGACTGGTTGAGCGCCAGGCCGGAACATCTTCGCTGCGCCGTTTGGGCTCGCTGATGTATTCCGCCCCGCTCATCGGAATCTTGTATTTCATCCCCGCCATCAACCTGGGCGGCATCCCGCCGTTCTCCGGTTTCCTGGGCAAGGTCATTTTGCTGCAAGCCGGTGCGAATGAAGGATCCTGGATGGCCTGGGTACTTATCGTTGGAGCCGTGGCTACCTCCCTGCTTACCCTCTACGTGATGATGCTGGTGTGGGCTAAGGGCTTTCAACGCGACCGCGCCGATGCCCCTGAAGGCAACGTGGCGCTCGCCCGCCCGGCCCCGCTTTCCGATATCACCGATGAGGTGGAATTTTCCTCCCGCCAGGATGTGGGCAGGGTGCCCTTTGGCATGATCGCCTCTACGACCCTGCTGGTGGCCGCGTCTACGTCCATTACTTTCCTGGCCGGACCGATTTCCGGTGTAACCTCGCGCGCGGCCGAATCCGCGCAGGATACGTCCATCTACCAGTACGCCGTGCTGGGCGACCGCGCGGATGATCCCACCCGCCACCTCAACCAGAAGGAGCGCTACACCGGCGGCGCTGATTCCTATGAAAATAGGCGCAGCCACTCTCCTGAGGCGGAGCCCCCGGCCTCGCCGGGCCTGGATTCCCGCACCGATCCAGAAGCCGGTGGACGCGATGCGCATTCCACCACCGTAAAGTCCCCGGACGCCGCCAAGAGGAAGGATATTAGCGATGACTAACTCGCGCTTTTCCGGCCTGCACCACCGCTTCCGTCCGTGGTTCATCGTCTGGCTCATCATCATGTGGTGCATGCTGATGGGCGAGGTCACCGTGGGAAACTTGGTGGCGGGACTTATCATCGGCGTCGTTATTGTCTTTGCCCTACCGCTGCCGGCCATGCCGATTACCGGCATCGACGTCTCCTGGGGCAAGCTCATTGCTTTTATGCTCCGCTGGTTCTGGGAGTTGTTCTACGCCTCGCTCAAGGTGGGATGGCTGGCCGTGCGCCCGCAGCCGGTGCCCAAGACCGCCATCTTGGAGCTGCCCATGCGCTTGGATAATGAGTTTGCCATCTCTTTGGCGGTGACGCTGTACAACCTGCAACCGGGTGGCACGGTAACCGATATTGATATTGCTAACCGCATGCTCACCGTCCACATCTTAGATGCCCACGATGAGGAGCAAATCCAGCGCGAGATCAATGCCGTGGCCCGTATGGAGGCCTCATTCATCGAAATCTTTGAAAGGAGCCACCCCTAATGGATCCTCAGATCTACAATGCGATTTTGCTGGTGGCCGCCGCGCTGCTGGTCGTCTCCTTCCTCATTACCGTCTGGCGCATTATCACCGGGCCTAATTCGCTGGACCGTTTGGTGGGTATGGATGGCTTTACCGCGATGTTCCAGTGCGCGCTTGCTACCTACATGTGCTGGTCGCTCAACACCACGGTGGTCTCAGCCATGCTGGTCATTGCACTCTTGGGCTTTATCTCTACCGTGTCGGTTACAAGGTTTAGGAAGAGGGATAACCAATGAGCTGGTCCTTTATCACTGATGTACTCTCGCTCATCCTCATTATTAGCGGCAGCCTCCTCACCTTGGCCGCAGCCATCGGCATCGCTCGATTCAAAGACACAATGTCGCGCGTACACGCGGTGAGCAAGCCGCAGACCACCGGTCTTATCCTCACCATCCTGGGCGCGATCATCCGCCTCACGGGCGCGGAATCCTTCAGCGTGGCCGAGCGGGGGGATTTAGGAATGCTCATTTTGCTGGTACTGTTTGCCATGTTCACTAGCCCGGTAACCGCGCAGCGCACCTCACGTATTGCACGCCGTGAGGGACTGTACGGCACCGAGGAAACCATGTCCCGCAACGACCGCCCCGCCGCGAAGTCGCTGCGCCGCAAGTAGGAGACGCTTTTCACCGTGAAAAAGCTTTATGGGCTTCCCACTGTGGTGACTTTGCTCGCCGCCCTCATCGGCGTCATTGTCTATCGCTTCAGCATCTACGATGGCAATAGCGCCTTTGTGTGGCGCGTTCCGCTAGATCTGAAGATTTATTGGCTCGCCGGTGGTGAGGTAGCGCAGGGCGCAAACTTGTACGATAACGCCTATATTGGTGACCTGCCTTTTACCTATCCGCCCTTTTCCGGCACTCTTTTCACGTGGCTTTCCTCGCTTGCCGACGACCCTTTGATCCTCCTTTGGCAAGGCGGCACCGCCCTTGCCCTGTTTACGGTCATCATGCTGGTTCTGCGCGAGCGCGGGCTCAAGCTCTCCCCGGCAATGTGGTTATTGGGCATCTTGCTTTTGTGCTGCACCCCGGCAAATGAACCGGTACACGGCACCCTATTCTTTGGCCAGATCAACATCTTTTTGATGTTGCTGGTTGCCTTGGACCTCCTCCCGCGCAAGCGGGCCCTGCCGGGCATCGGCATCGGTTTGGCTGCGGGTATGAAACTTACCCCCGCTTATATGGGACTGGTTCTGCTCTTCCAAAAACGCTGGTGGCAGGCGATTATCGCCATCTTGACGTTCGCGGTAACCGTTGCCATTGGCTTTGTAACCATCCCGGATGCCGCCGAATTCTGGACCGATGCCATCTTTAAATCCTCCCGCGTGGGCGAGCACACTAACCCAGGTGCGCAGTCCATCCGCTCCGTGATGGTCCGCGCATGGGGCATCGACGGCGGCTGGGTATGGCTTGCCGCCGTGGTCGTGGTCTTTATTCTGACCTGCTTGGCGCTGCGTACCGCGATGAAACACCGTAATAACTCGGCCGCGCTTGCGCTCGCCGGTATCAGTTCCTGCTTGGTCTCCCCCTTCTCCTGGTATCACCACTGGGTATGGACGGTGCCGTTGGCCGTCGTCGTACTGGTTTCCGTTAACCAGGCGCTGGGCAGGCGCTTGCACGGCTTCCTCGGCGCACAGTTCGCTGGTTTCGTATCCGTGCTGGCCATGTGTGCGGTAACCATGCCGTTCATTTCCGCCCCCGTGTGGCTATCTGCTGCGAGCCGTTCCCTCAACCACTGGGATCTGCAGCCCTGGGGCATGTTGGCCTTTACCGGCGCCGGCGTTATCTATATCGCCTTCTACGCGGTGTGGGGATTTATCCCTGGCACCCAACCGGCCAAGGAAACGACCGCCCCTGGTAGCCCCCAGCAGCCCGCTGCCGCGCAACCTGCTGCCACCACGACCGCGGCCCGTCCGGCGCATTCAGTGAACACCGAGTCTACGACCCGTGGTGGTCATTCACGGGCAGCGCGCACTATCAGCGATGAAACGGCAGAAATGCCCGCGGTGGGTCCCGAAACGCGCGCTTTCCCCGCGTCCCAGGACATCACCGATATCCCCGATACCCCGGCTTATGGGCGCCACTCGCGCTCCGAGGACTAAGCCCGAGGCGGCTACCGGCCCCTGCCCTCCCGCTTTAGAGCGGGCGGAAGGTGCGCAGCTCGCGGCAGGTCTCCTCAACCACCTCGCGCCAGCTGCCAGTTTCTTTGAACAAGCGGCGCTGCCGCTCATAGCCGGCGCCGCCATCAATAATTTCGTGGATAAGCTGCAGCTCATTAAAGCATCCCAGCTCGCGGGCGATGGGGGCGAGTTCTTCCACCATCTGCGCTAGCTCGTCTTTGACCCAGGCTTCATCGGTCTCGCGGGAGGTAATTACCAGCGCATCCATGCCGTAGCGGGCGCCGCGCCACTTATTTTCTGCCACGTGCCAGGGCTGCAGGGTGGGAAGGGGTTCCGCGGCGTCGATAAGCCGGTCGTAGTAGACCACCAAGCAGTGAGTAAGCGCAACGATGGCGGAAAGCTCGCGCAGATTCGACGTCGCATCGCTCACGCGCACCTCCACCGTGCCCCACTTGGCGGCCGGCCGAATATCAAAGTGCATGGAGCCGGTGTGGTTGATAACGCCGGAAATCGCTTGGTCGCGCATATAGGACTGCCACTCGGCCCAATCGCGGAATTGATATGGCATGCCTGCGGTAGGCAGCTGCTGGTAGAGCATGGTGCGGTTGGAAGCATAGCCGGTATCCAGGCCCTCCCACCCCGGCGAGCACGCTGATAAGGCCAGCAAGTGGGGGTACTTGGTCATTAGCGCATTGATGATGGGCCACACGCGGTCCTCGTGGCTAATGCCCACGTGCACGTGCGTGCCCCAAAGCAACATCTGCTTGCCCCAGTACTGGGTGCGCGCGATGATTTCTTGATAGCTGGGTTTATCCGAAAGCGGATTCTCGCGGAAATCCGTAAATGGGTGCCCACCGGATGCCCAGACATCTACCCCCAGCTTATCGGCGGCTTCTTCCACCGCGTTCAGGGAATTTTTCAGGTCAGCGATTGCTTCCGGAACGGTGTGGCAAATGCCTGTAACTAGCTCCACCGTATTTTGGAGAAATTCCTTTTCCAGATGGATATCGGGATAGGTCGCATTGGCCAGATCGATAAGTTCCGCACCGCGCGGGACGAGGTCGCGCGTTTCGCGGTCCACGAGCGCTACCTCCCATTCCACACCTAGCGTTGGTTCGGGAGAGCGGGCGAATTGTTCTGCCGGGATCTTCACCCATTCAGCTTAACGGCTGACAGGTATTAAGACGTGAATTTTATTTAACCCATTCTCAGCGGCGGCCGTGCGGGTAGGCAATATCTCAGATCATAAAAGTCCAAGGGCATCCGGCCACAGAACAATAAAGTTTCTTTGTGGCCGGATGCCCTTGGACTTTAGGTCAGGTACGCAGCTAGCTTAGGCCTGCGGCACCGCTAGGGCGACAACGACGGCGCCGTCATCGGTTGCTTCCTTAGGCAGGTCGCGATTCATGGGCGCGATATCGGCCTGATAGCGAGCGGCTACCTCTTTGGCCAGTGCTTCAGCAGAGGTATCGCCTTCCGGGTAGAAAACGGTGGTCTTCGGGACGGTAAGGACATCGCCAGGCAGGTTGCCCACGTAGCCCACCTTGAAGCCGCCGCCTTTGAGGGAATCGGCTTCCTTCTTGGCTTTGTCTACCTCACCGGAGTTATTGAGGACGCTGACCTTAATATCTTTGCGGTCGCGCGCGGCGGAGTGGGCGTTTTCCTCTCCTGCAGCGTCATTGCCCTGAGGCGCAGCAGCCTCGTCGGCAGCACCGGAAGCAGCCGAATCACGTGGGGCATCGCCCTTTCCTGGCGCCGGTGCAGGGGAAGGAGCGCTTGCGCCCTCGGAAGCGCCTGGGGCACCGGGGGCACGGGAACCTGCGGCATCGGGACCAGCGGAGCCTTCGGGTGCGGCACCAATGGTGGAACCGGTGGAGTTTTCTTGCTTGCTCTCGGAGGCCACGGTGGAATCATCGTCGCCCGAGGTTATGGAGTACAAAGCCCAGAGGCCGAGCATGACGGCCACCGCGATGAGGACCATCGCCAGGCCGCGCAGCGGGAGTCCGCCCTTTTTAGCGTGCGCGCCGCCACCAGCGGGGCGCTTAGCGGCACGGGAAGCGGACGCACCGGCAGCGGAGCCGGCGCGGGTTTCGTCGGGTACCTTGTCGGTCGAATTTTCCGGATTCACATTAGTCACATACGCAACACTAGTACCCAGAATTAACTAAAAGGGGTATTTCCCCGCGCGGCGCGCCGCGTGTTTTCTCTCTCCTCGCGCACGCGGCGCAGCCGGGCGACTAGGAGCGGGTGGGATTGGGCGGCCGCGGGGGCGTCGAGAAGCAGGTTAAGGCGCTGATGGTAGCGCACCGGGGAGATATCCAGTTGCGCGCGGATGGCCTCTTCCTTGCGGCCGATGCTGCGCGGCGCGGTTTCTTCAAAGTCCAAAATGGCGGCGTCTAGGTCAGACAAGGGGTTCATGCCTAAACTGTAAGGCATGACTATTCGCCCCATCGTTATCCACGGCGAGCCCGTGCTTCACAACCCCACCCAACCGGTGGAAGAATCCGAAATTTCCACCCCGGAAATGCAGCAACTCATCGCGGACATGTATGAAACCATGGATGCCGCCCATGGCGTGGGCCTAGCCGCAAACCAGGTAGGAATTGGCAAGCGCCTCTTTGTCTACCACTGCCCTGATACGGACGGACCCAATGGCACCGAGCTGCCGTCCGAAAAGGCAGGCATGCGCAAGGGCTGCGTTATTAACCCCGTGTTGGAGACCTCTGAAATTCCGGAGACCATGCCGGCTGACGACGGCTCCGATGACGAAGGCTGCCTCTCCGTTCCAGGCGAGGGCTTTCCCACCGGCCGCGCCGACTGGGCACGCGTGACCGGCAAGGACGAAAACGGCAACGACATCTCCGTCGAAGGCTATGGCTTCTTCGCCCGCTGCCTGCAGCACGAGACCGGCCACCTCGATGGCTTCCTGTACACCGATACCCTCATCGGCCGCTATAAGCGCCAGGCCAAAAAGGCCATCAAACGCAATGGGTGGACCGAGCCGGGTTATTCTTGGGTACCGGGCGAGGACGCCGATCCCTTCGGCCACGACGACTAATGTCACGTATCTTCCGCTCCGATGCCGTCCAGGTGGGCGAGCGCGTGGTGGCCCGGCGCGATTTCGGCGGCGTACATAGCGACGTCATCGGGCACGTACTGAGCCTCAATCCGCTGGTTATCCGCCCGCAGGAGGTCGGTGGTTTCCCCTCTGACCTGGATGCGGTAGAGATCCCGCCGGAAGAGCTGAAGATTATCAAGAGGCTCTCCCCGCGCATGGTCCGCAATTCCGATATCCGCGCCGTGGAGGTTGCAGCGGCCGCGACTTTCCCCGGCGGGGAACACACCTGGACAAGCGATGGTTCCTGGCTCCTGCGCGCCGGCGACGGCGCTACCGGCAGTTCCAATTCGGCCGTGCCTTTGGGCCCTTCGGCCGGCTTTACCCCGGTGCCGATGGAAGAGATTAAGGACTTCTTCGCCCGACGCGACCTGCCGGTGCGCCTATTGGTTCCAGAGCGCATTGGCAAACCCGCCGAGCGCCTGCTTGCCGACGCCGCCTGGGAAACCGAACCAGAAACGCTCGCTATGGTCTTGCGCGATCTGCCCGCGCTTGCCGAAGCCCCCTCTGCTTCCCCCACCTTCCATGTCGAAGACCATCCCGATGACCAGTGGCTGGAGATGTATCACTCCCGCAGCGGAACCCTTTCGCCTCAGGCACTGAAGCACCTGAGCGCCCCCATCGAGGGCACACTTGGCTTTGGCCGCCTAGCGCTCGAAGGCGTAACCGTCGCCATTGCCCGCGGTGCCATTAGCGAATCCGGCGATGGCACCGCGTGGCTGGGCCTTTCTAATGTGGAGGTAGCTGCGAACTCCCGCCGCCGCGGATTCGGCACCCTGCTAGGCCAGCACCTGCTGCGCTGGGGCCGCGATAATGGCGCGGAGCATGCCTACCTCACCGTTCCGGCTTCCAATACCGCAGGAGTGCGGCTGGCTGAGAAGCTCGGCTTCATCGAGCAACACCGCCGTGTCTACGCCCGCCTGCGGGGCTAGGCCCCGCGCAGCACCCTTTCGGGCTGGGTGGTGAGCCTTATGGGACTGCCCACTGACCTCGCTGCAGCGGGCAGGTACTGTATGTGGCATGCGCATCGCCACGTGGAATATTAACTCCGTTCGTACCCGCACACAGCGGGCGCTGGACCTTATCTCCAAGCACGATATCGACGTTTTGTGCCTGCAGGAAACTAAGGTAAAAGACGATAAGTTTCCACGCGAGCCCTTCGAGGAAGCGGGTCTGCACGTCACGTGCCACGGGCTCAACCAGTGGAACGGCGTGGCCATCGTGTCCACAGACGCGCCCGAGGAGGTCTTTGTAGGTTTCCCGGGACAACCCGGCTTTGCCAAAGATCCAGATAAGCCACAAGACCGTGAAGCACGAGCGCTAGGGGCCCGAATCCGTGGCGTAGAAATGTGGTCCCTCTACGTGCCCAACGGCCGCGAGATCACGGACCGCCACTATGACTACAAGCTGGACTTTCTCTATCACCTGGCGCACTATGCGGAAAAAAATGCGCAGTCTAAACTTCTCTTGACCGGTGATTTCAATATTGCTCCGCGCGATGAAGACGTATGGGACATCGAAGCCTTCCGCGGCAAGACGCATGTCACCGAGCCAGAGCGCGCCGCATTCCAGATGCTGGAAGAGTCCGGGCTCGAGGAGGTCACCCGCCGGTTCACGGAGGACCAACGCTATACCTACTTCGATTACAAGGGCATGCGCTTCCAAAAGAACGAAGGCATGCGCATCGATTTCCAGTTGGCTTCCGCCCCACTTGCCCAACACGTAACCGGCGCACAGGTAGACCTGGTTGAGCGCGCCGGCGATAAAACTTCCGATCACTGCCCGCTTCTCGCAGATTTCGATCTGCCCGATTTCGATTCCGTGCGATAAATGTCTTGGTCGCTTGATCTCAGCTTCTGGCAGCTATTATTCCTAATCCTGGATTACGGCATCAAGATTATTGCCGTCGGCTTCGTGCCCGAAGGCCGCCGCCCGTCCAGTTCCACCGCGTGGCTGCTGGCTATTTTGGTGCTGCCGTTTATCGGTCTGCCGCTGTTTTTACTTATGGGCTCGCCGTATATCAACCGGCGCCGCCACCGCATCCAGCAGCAAGCAAATGAGAAGATTGAAAACGTCACGGCCCACACCCCTGACCACCCACAGGGCATACTTTCGGCAGAAACTGAGTCGGTCATCCGGCTCAACCGCGAGCTGACCGGATTCCCAGCGTTGGTGGGCCACAACCTGGGTCTGCACGCGGATTATGACGAGTCCATTCGCGCTATCGCCGCCGCCATTGACCGCGCCAAGAAGTACGTGTCCATCGAGATCTACATCCAGTCCTGGGACGAGGTCACGGACGTCTTCTTCGAGTCACTGCGCAGGGCTACCGCCCGCGGCGTGAAGGTGCGGCTACTGCTGGATCAGATCGGCAGTTTTAAGTACAAGGGCTATTTCAAGCTGGGCAAGCAGCTGACAGAGATAGGCGTGGACTGGCATCTCATGCTGCCCATTCAGATACACAAGGGCCGTTTCCGGCGTCCGGACCTGCGCAACCACCGCAAGCTGGTGATCATCGATGGCAAGGTGGGCTTTATCGGCTCGCTGAATATGATTAAGCGCCAGTACAAAACCAAGGACCGCTACTGGATCGACTACATGGTGGAACTCTCTGGGCCAATTGTGACTTCTATGTCCGCGGTCTTCGCCGTGGATTGGTACCTAGAGGCAGACGAGAACCTTCCCCTCGATGAGCTGCCTTATGACGACGCCCAGACTGCCGACGCCAATCACCTCCAAATCATCCCCTCCGGACCTGGTTATACCACTGAGCCAAACCTGCGAATGTTCAACTCCCTGGTTCACCACGCCAAGGACCGGCTAGTTTTGTGCTCGCCCTACTTTGTCCCGGATGAGTCCTTGCTGGAGGCCGTGACCACCGCTTGCTACCGCGGCGTGGATGTGGAGCTTTATGTATCGGCAAAGGCGGACCAGTTTATGGTCAACCACGCCCAGTCCTCCTACTATCAGGCCCTGCTAGAGGCAGGCGTACACATCTACCAATTCCCCTATCCCTTTGTTCTTCACTCCAAGTTCATTATTACCGACCCGGACGATCCCGGCCGCGATCCGCTGTGTATGTTCGGCTCCTCCAATATGGACCCGCGTTCCTTTGGTCTGAACTATGAGTCCACCATGCTGGTGGCCAAGGGAGACCTCATTGACCAGTTCAACCAGCTCGTAGCCAATTACCGCGCCGTGTGTCACGAGCTAACTTTGGAGGAATGGAATGAGCGCGGCTTTATCCGCCGCTACGTGGATAATGTCATGCGACTTACCTCCGCGCTGCAGTAGAGCGAACACGGACCACCGCGGCTGCAGCGAAAACGGTCCGGAAACAAGACACCGCCCCGGTGAGCAGCGAATGAGCTGCCGGCCGAGGCGGTGAAGCGCCTAAGCAATGGGGGCTTAAGCGTTAGAGGTGTTTAGGCGTCGCGCTTTTGCAGGACGATGACGCCGAGGACCCACAAAAGGAGAGCCCAGGCAATAAATACCAGGCAAAATACCCAGTTATCTTTCCAGGGAGCATCAACCGGATCTATCTCCCACAGCCAAGACTGGAAAGACTTGAACGGCATAAAGTTGACCAGCTTGCTACCAAACTTGGGAAGGGCAGCCACAAGATTATCCACGCCGAGGAAGAGGATGAGACCAATGGCCACGGAACCAGCCGTCGAGCGCAATAACAGTCCGAGACCTTGGGAGAAAAGGACGAGCAGCGCGGCGGCTAGAGGATACTTCCACAGCTGCTTCTGCCCCATCTCATCGTCCCAAGGCTGGAATTGCGCGGCTACCTCATCGTGAGCAAAAAACTCGGTGAGCAGGTAGGCACCCACCACGGCCACAAAGGTCAATGCTGCGGCGATAACCGCGTACATGAGCAACTTGACCACAGCGACCGACCAGCGGCGTGGGGTGGCCATGAAAGTGATGGTCTGCGTACCAAAGCGGTACTCAGTGGTGACAATCATGATGGCTTGGATCATGAGTACAGGCAGGCCAAGGGAAAAAAGGAAAGTCACTGCGCCATCTGGGGTAATAATCCCCATGCCCAACTCCACATCCTCGGGGGTTTCCGCCGGTTGGGTAAGGCGAGCATTCAAGATGGCCCAACCCCAGACAAAGAAGAGGAAGATGAAGGTAGTCCACCAGAAGGAGCGGGTGGTGTGCAGCTTGGTCCATTCGGACTTCAAAGTATTCAGCATGGCGACTTAAACCTCCTGCTGGGTGGGTCGAGCGAACGGAGTGGCGGCGCCAGCGGTTCCGGGGGTGGGGGCGCCGGTGGAGCCGTGGTACTGGACGGCGTCGCCAGTAAGCTCCATGAAAGCATCCTCTAGGGAGGCGCTCTTGAGGCTTAGCTCATTAAGCGGCACACCGGTGGAGTACGCCAGCTGGCCCACGAAATCCGTGGTCTGGTTGGCAATCACCAAGCGGGGGCGGCCTTCCTCGTCGGTGGACTCGGTAAAGGAGATTCCCTCGGCGCGCAGAGCAGAGCCAAAGGCATCGAGGTGATCGGAGCGCACCAGCACGGAGGACTCCGAGTGGTCCTTCACAAAGTCATAGGTGGGCTGGTCCGCTACCAAGCGGCCCTTACCAATGACCACGAGGTGATCTGCGGTTTGGGACATCTCCGACAGCAGGTGGGAAGAAATCAAAATGGTGCGGCCCTCTTTGGCTAGGGCACGTACCAGCTGGCGGACCCAGCGAATGCCCTCCGGGTCAAGGCCGTTGACCGGCTCGTCCAAAATGAGGATGCCCGGGTCACCGAGCAGTGCGCCGGCGAGGCCCAAGCGCTGGCCCATGCCGAGGGAGAAGCCGCCGACTTTCTTACCGGCGACGTCGGAAAGCCCTACCAGCCCCAAGACCTCGTCAACGCGGGAAGTAGAAATGCCATTGGACTGTGCGATCCATTTCAGGTGATTAGCGGCGCTGCGGTTGCGGTGCACTGCCTTGGCATCGAGCAAGGCACCCACCTCACGCAGGGGCTGCTTGAGCTCGTGGTAGTGCTTGCCGTTAATGCGCGCCTTGCCGGCCGTAGGAGCATCCAAGCCGAGGATCATGCGCATGGTGGTGGATTTGCCCGCGCCATTGGGGCCTAGGAACCCGGTGACCATGCCGGGTTTTACCTGAAAGGTGAGATCATCAACGGCGCGGACAGACTTATATTGTTTAGTCAGTCCTTCTACTTCGATCATGGCACTAGAGTGCCATAAATCTGGCAACTTTACCTGTTCAATGCCTCCATACTCTCCCGCAGGGTGGGAAAGGAGCGGCGAAAGGCAGCCAATAATGGGAGGGTCTCCACCTCGTCGAAAGGCACCCAGCGCAGCTCATAGGACTCTTCATTAGCTGTAGTAGGAAGCGGAACACCGGTGCGCGTGCGCGCGAGCACGGTGGTATAGGTCCACTCCCCCGGTAGATCCCCCGCTGCGGGATAAGGCCCGGCCGTGACTTGCGCATCGAGTACCTCTACATCGTGGGGCGCAATCGCGCATTCTTCCTGAGTTTCGCGCAACGCGGCCTGGGTCGGCGTCTCCGTAAAATCACGGGCGCCACCCGGAATCCCCCATGTATCGCCGTGATTGGTCCACGCGGCACGGTGTTGGAGAAGCACCTTGCGCCCGGCAACAAGAAAGAGGCCAGCGGCACCGAATTTTCCCCAGACCCGAATGCCGCCAGGACCTGCCGCCCAGCCGTCTCCACTGTGAGGATTATGCATGCTGCCTATCCTAGCCACACACGCGGGTATATGGTGGCGCCCAGCACACTGCGGACGCTATTCTGAGTTAATGACCGAGCAGGCAGTCCGGGCAGAAAGCGTGCACAACGAGCACGCTCACCCGAGCGATCACTGGCTCGATGAGGTCACCGCGCCCACCGGCCCGGCCTTCAGCGGGCTCAGCAGCCGCGCCATGCAATGGTTCGCAGGCCCGGCGCGCCTGATGCGCCGCTTTTACTACTTTGCCTCCACCACCCCGGGCAAGCTTTTTACGGTCACGCTCATCCTCACCGTGGCCCTGGGCGCTGCCGGCTTATCGATGTCCCAATCTTCCGCCGCCCGCCACTCCGATTTGGACGAGCTGCTAAGCACTACCGAACCGATGTCGAATGCGGCGCACCACCTTTATAGTTCGCTTTCGGTGGCCGATACCGTGGCCACCACCGGCTTCGTACAGGCCGGTGTGGAATCAGAGCAAAATCGCGATAGCTATAACGAAGCTATTGATGCCGCTTCGGTGGCAGCCACCGAATCCGTGCTGGGTACCACACAGGAAGATGGCCGTGTGCGCGAGCTGGTGACCTTTATCCAGCGCGAGCTGCCCGTCTATACCGCGATGGTGGAAAAGGCCCGTTCTAATCACCGGGCGGGCAATGCGGTAGCTAACTCCTATATGTCCAATGCCTCTGCACTAATGCGCGAGCATATCCTGCCGGCCGCCTCCGAGCTTTTCCAACTGACCACCGCCAAGGTAAACCAGCAGCAGCAAAAGCTCACTTCGCCGCAGTGGGTGCCGCTCTCCGGCCTCTTTGCCGCGCTCTTTTTCCTCGTTGTGGCCCAGTGGTGGCTGTGGCGCCAGACCCGCCGGCGTTTTAATCGTGGCTTTTTGACGGCCAGCGTGCTGCTCTTCCTGGCCATTTCTTGGGTAGCACTATCCAACCTCGCTACCTGGTCCACCGGCCACCAGGGCTTTGAGACAGCCTCGCGCCCATGGGATTCGCTGACGGCTTCGCGTATTGAGGCGCAGCAGGCGCGCACCTCTGAAACCCTGGCGCTGGTGCTGCGTTCCTCCGAGGAGGATACGATGGTGCGCTTTTCCAGCTCGATTAACTCCATCGAAATGGCCTTGCAGGATTATGAGGATGCCCTCAATGATGAGGACGTGGAGGTCACCGACCCCGAACTCATCCACAGCGCCCGGGCGGCCGCCGAGCAGTGGCGTGGCACCCACGATAAGCTCATGGGCGCGCTGAAAGACGGCGACTATGATGAAGCCATCTACCAGGCCACGGCCACCGAGCCCAAGGACGGTGAGATGACCACGGCGCGTTCCTATGACGAGCTCGACGCGGAGCTCTCCGATCTCATTAGTCAGGCGCGCGTCGCTATGCGCAGCTACCTGGAACGCGGCCTGACCGCCATGACCGCGGTGTCCTCGGCCGTATTCTTGCTGACCTTATGCGCCATTATCGCCGTGTGGCTGGGCATCCGTCCCCGATTGCAGGAGTACCTCTAATGCGCCGCCCACGCCTCGTCCTCGCTTCGCTTGCCTGCGTCTGCGCCGCGCTGCCTCTGGCTTCCTGCGATGTCCGCTCTACCCCGCCACTGGAGGCGCCCGCCGAGCAGGCCCTTGACGCAAAGCCGGGCCCGCCGCTGCCAGATGGGGCAAAGATTGAAAAGGCAGGAACCACCCCCGTGCACCGCGCCTCTGGTGAAGACATTAAAGGCAGCTACCGCCCAGATGACAAGAAAGCGAAAGAACGGGTGCCGGACATCGTCAAGCGCGGCCGGCTCATCGTGGGTGTGGACCGTTCCAATAACTTGCTGAGTTACCGCGACGCCGCCTCGGGTGAAGTACGCGGCTTCGAGGTAGATATCGCCCGCGAGGTTGCTCGCGATATTTTTGGTGATCCCAATAAGGTGGACTTCCGCTTCGTGGAATCCTCCAACCGCGTCGATGCCCTTAATTCCGGCGCGGTGGACATGATTGTGCGCACGATGACCATTAGCCCGGAGCGAGAGCGGGAGGTGGCCTTTTCCATCCCCTATATGCGTACCCAAACCCGCATGCTGGTGCTCAGCAAATCTGGCATCAAATCCATCAAGGACACCGCTGGGAAGACGCTGTGCGGTGTGGGCGAATCCACCGCACTCGATACCATCCGCGAGCACGCCCCCAAAGCCGATATCTTGGTCACCCGTTCCTGGGGCGATTGCCTCATGGCACTGCAGCTCAACCAGGCCGATGGCATCGTCGTCGATGATGCCCTGCTCTCCGGCATGGCCGCCCAGGATTCCTATACCTCCATCGTGGGCGAACCGCTGGAAACCGAAAACTACGGCGTGGCCGTGCGCCTGCCCAGCAAGCAGCATGACACCCGCCCACTGCTGCGCCAAATAAATTCCACGCTAGAGCGCATACGCCGCGATGGCACGTGGTCTTCCCTTTTTGAGGAGTGGCTCGGTGCCTACTTAGAAGAGCCCACGCTGCCGGCCGGAAAGTATATCGAGGAGGAGGCTAAACCATGAGCCATAACCCGAACTTTAGCGATGATGAGCTCGAATACATCGAGCCGGAAAACCTTGATACCCAGCGTGCCTTCCGCCAGCCCACCAATGCCACCAATTCCGCGCAGGAGCCGGATGCGCTAGGCGATGCCTCCTCGGACGACGGCCCCGCCACCGCAGCCGTAGCTTTTGACCCGTTTGCGGACGAAGACGAGGAAGCAACCGCGGCGGTGGCCTTTGATCCCTTCGCTGACGAGGATGAAGCAGACGGTGATACCGGCACCTCCGCGGTAGCCTTCGATCCCTTCGCAGACGATGACGAGGATGGCGATGGTTCCATCGACCCGGACCATATCTCTAGCCTCTTGGCGGACCTAGACAATATCCGGGCTAAGCGCGAACAGCAGCGCGCCCAGCAGGCCCAGGAGGACTCCTCGCAGCGCTCGCGCCGCCGCGCACTCGATACCTTCCGCGAGCGCCGTGGCACCCACCGCACCGAGCGCCGCGTGGCCGATGGCATGGTGCGGCTGCCGTTTATCACCCCCTCCGAGCCGACCGACGCCCTGATCGACCCACACGAGGCATCCTCCGGTAAAAAGATCCCGCCACCGCAGTTACAGCCTGGTGACATGGTGGCCGGCCAATATGAAATCTTGGGCGTCATCGCCCATGGCGGCATGGGCTGGATTTACCTGGCCAATGACCACTTTGTTTCTGGAAGAGTGGTGGTCCTCAAAGGTATGCAGGCCCAAAAATCGGCCGA
The DNA here is from genome assembly GCF_037908325.1 of Corynebacterium sp. KPL4035. NCBI lineage: Bacteria > Bacillati > Actinomycetota > Actinomycetes > Mycobacteriales > Corynebacteriaceae > Corynebacterium > Corynebacterium sp. KPL4035. Next base: position 144,748 of record NZ_JBBMGF010000005.1, read on the forward strand.
TGAAACCGCCGCTGCGGTGGCAGAACGCGAGTTCCTCGCGGATATTACCCACCCGGGCATCGGCAAGATTTTCAACTTCATCGATGACCCCCGGGTACCCGGCGGCTTTATTGTCATGGAGTACGTCGGCGGGCCGTCGCTTAAAAACAGGCGGAAAAAGCAGACGGACAAACTACTGCCGGTCGATATCGCAATCGCTTATATCCTGGAAGTCCTGCCCGCGCTGGAGTACCTGCATTCGCGCGGGGTGGTCTATAACGACTTAAAGCCCGATAACATCATCGTCACCGAGGACCAGGTTAAGCTCATTGACCTGGGCGCGGTCTCCGGCATCGGCGCCTTTGGCTATATCTACGGCACCAAGGGCTATCAGGCCCCGGAAGTCGCCACCGAGGGGCCTTCCATCGCCAGCGATATCTACACCATCGGCCGTACCTTAGCCTCGCTGTGCCTCAAGCTTCCTACCGAAGACGGCGTTTATCTGCCAGGTATCCCCACCCCCACCGAGGAGCCGGAACTGCGCCGTTTCTTGTCCTTATACCGCCTGCTACAGCGCGCCACGGACCCGGATCCGGAGCGCCGCTTTACCTCCATCAAGGAGCTGCGCACCCAGCTCTACGGCGTGCTGCGCGAGGTCATTGCCATCCGCGACGGCCTGCAATATCCTTCCCAGCACTCGCTCTTTTCGCCGCAACGTACCACCTTTGGCACCAAGCACTTGGTCTTTCGCACCGACCAGCTTATTGACGGCATCGATCGCACCGTCCAGATCACCGCCCCCGAGGTAGTCTCCGCCCTGCCCACCCCGCTGCTAGACCGCGACGATGTGGGCGCCGGCCTGCTGCAGGGTGCTTCCTACGCAGAGCCACAAGAAGCCCTCGAAACCCTCCGCCAGGCCATGCAGACCCCCGAGTACGAGCACTCGGCCGAAATTCCACTCGGCGTGGTGCGCTCCATGATCGACCTGGGCTATACCGGCCAGGCGCGGCAGTGGCTCAGCTCCATCGAAAACCGCCTCGGCCGGGACTGGCGCTTCCAGTGGTATGCCGGCATCACGGAACTGCTCCTCGATGACTACCGAGACGCCCAGAAATACTTCTCCGCCGTCCTCGATCTCCTTCCGGGCGAGGCGGCACCCAAACTCGCCATCGCCGCCATCAACGAGCTCATCCTGCAGCAACTGGACTACAGCGAAATCTCGCTCATTGATCCCAGGGTGGCCCGGGCCTGTTCCAATATGCATTCCACCTTGGCCGATCTCCCCAACTCCGCCTTTGAGGGCCAGCCAGAAATCTGGAACCACGTCACGCAAGACCCCGCTGCCCTGCGGTTTAACTCCATGCGCCTCTACGGCATCGTGTGGTCCACCAACCCCACCACCGTGTCCTCCTCCTTTGGCCTCGCCCGCCAGCTGCGCTCCGAGGGAGAGGTGGAGGTCGCCGTCACCGTACTAGACAAGGTTCCTAATGCCTCGCGTCACTACCGCATGGCCCGCTTGACGACGATCCTTCAGCTCATCGTCCACGATCTCTCCGAGTCCCGCATCCGCCGCGCTGCCCGACGCCTCGAAGAGGTCCCCACCAACGAGCCGCGCTTCCTCCAGATCAAGATCGCCGTCATCTCCGCCGGCCTAAACTTCCTGCGCAACGCGGATCTTTCCCATGCCGCCTCCCCCAACGATCTTTTCGAATACGCCTTCACCCAACGCGGTCTGCGCACCGGCCTGTCCGAGACCCTCCGCGCCCTCGCCCGCCAGGCACCGTTTAGCCGCCACCGCTACGCCCTCGTGGACCTTGCCAACCAGGTCCGTCCCGTGACCACCTTCTAGCTTGCGTTCTTGCATCTGCTCGCATCTGCTCGCACAGCGCAGAAAACAAAAGAAGGGGGGGCGTGCGGTCTTCTTTACCGCACGCCCCCTTGTTCACTGCTCGGCCGCTTTCGCTGGCCGGGGAGGAACCTTCTTATTTGTAGAGCCCAGCCTCGCGCGCCATAGCGGCGATTTCGGCAGACTTCTGGGCGATAGCCAGCTCCTCATTGGTCGGAACGACAAAGACCTTAACCGGGGAGTCCTCAGTGGAAATCATGCGCGGCTGGTCGGAGCGGACCAGGTTGCGCTCCTTATCAAAGTGGATGCCGTACATATCCAGGTTGTACAGGGAATCCTGGCGCACCTCGGTATCGTTTTCACCCACACCAGCGGTGAAGGTGATTGCGTCAACGCGGCCCAAGGCAATCATGTAGGAACCGATGAAGCGGCGCAGCTGGTGGATGTAGATATTGTAGGCCAGCCACGCGTCCTGGTCCTCGTTGTCGATGCGCTCGCGCAGCGTACGGAAGTCATTGACACCGGAGATGCCCTTGACACCGGACTGCTTATTGAGCAGGTTGTCAATCTCATCTACGCTCATGCCCGCTTGGCGGACAAGGTGGAAAATGATGCCTGGGTCAATATCGCCAGAACGGGTACCCATGGCCAAACCAGCCAGCGGGGTCAAGCCCATCGAGGTATCAATGGCGCGGCCATTGCGGATGGCCGCAGCGGAAGCGCCGTTGCCCAGGTGAAGGGTGATCTGGTGGGTATGCATCGGGTCGCGACCCAGCAGGCCTGGCACCTGCTGAGAGACGAACTCGTGGGAGGTGCCGTGGAAGCCGTAGCGGCGAATATCGTACTTGGATGCCACCTCATTATTGATGGCATACAGCGCGGCTGCCGGCGGCAGGGTGTTGAAGAAGGCGGTATCGAAGACGGCAACGTGCGGGATATCCGGCAGCATCTTGCGAGCCACGCGGATGCCGTCCAAGTTAGCCGGGTTGTGCAGTGGAGCCAGCGGGATGAGGTCCTCAATCATGGACTCGATCTGGTCCACGATGAGCTGCGGCTCGGAGAAGAGACGGCCGCCGTGGACGACACGGTGACCAACGGCGATGACATCCACGTCGGTCGGGCCCACGTTGTGCTCACTCATGATGGCAAAAGCGCGCTCAAGGCCGAAGGAGTGAGTAGGAATCTCCAGCTCTTCCTTGTACTTCTCGCCACCGGTCTTCACGGTGACAGCGCCGAGGGGCTCGCCAACCTGCTCGACCAAACCAGAAACCAACGGGGTATCCGTGGCGCTGGATTCGGGATCGACCAGCTGGAATTTAACGGAGGATGAACCTGAGTTAAGGACCAGAACGTATGACATTTATTTCTCTCCAGCCTGAATAGCGGTGATTGCAACGGTGTTGATGATGTCCGGAACGGTCGCGCCACGCGACAAATCGTTAACCGGCTTGTTCAGGCCCTGCAGAATCGGGCCCACGGCGAGCGCGCCGCCGGTGCGCTGTGCCGTCTTGTAGCCAATATTGCCAGCCTCCAAGTCCGGGAAGACGAAAACATTTGCCTGTCCGGCAACCTCAGAATTCGGCATCTTCTTCGCAGCAACGCCTGGATCGCAGGCGGCATCGAACTGCAGCGGACCATCCACCTTGACGGAGGAATCCAGCTTCTTGGCGGCCTCTACGGCGGCCACGGCGCGCTCGACGTCCGGGCCGGAACCGGAAGTACCGGAGGAGTAGGACAGCATGGCCACGCGCGGGTCGATGCCGAACTGGGAAGCGGTCTGTGCGGAGACAATCGCGATCTCACCCAGCTGCTCGGCGGTGGGGTTCGGGTTGACGGCGCAGTCACCAAAGGCCCACAGGCGGCCGCGCATGACCATCAGGAAGATGGAGGAGACGACGGAAGCATTCGGCTTGGTCTTGATGATCTGGAAGGAAGGCTTGATGGTGTGGGCGGTGGTGTGAGCAGCGCCGGAGACCATGCCATCGGCCAAGCCCTTGTGGACCATCATGGTGGCGAAGTAGGAGATGTCCTGCATCGTCTCGCGCGCCTGCTCGAGGGTAACGCCCTTCTTCTTGCGCAGCTCGGCAAAGTCGGCGGCGAATTCCTCCGCCAGCGGGGACTCGAGGTGATTGATGATTTCGGCACCAGCCAGGTCGAGCTTGAGCTCTTCGGCGCGAGCCTTGATATCGGCCTCATTGCCCAGAATGGTCAGCTTGGCAACCTTATCGCGCAGCAGCACATGAGCGGCTTCGAGGATGCGGTCATCGTCGCCTTCCGGCAAGACGATGTGTGCGCCAGCCGCGCGGGCCTGGTCAATGAGCTGCTTCTGGAAGAGGTCTGCGGACATGACCGGGGTGACGTCGCCAAGCGAGGCAAGTGCGCCCGGAACCGCTTCCAGATCGGTGAAGATGCCAGCGACGGTGGCACCCAAGGATTCCGCATTGTGCTGTGCCAGCTCGCCGGTGCGCTGCGGGGCGCCGGAAATGATGGCCAAGGGCAAACCGAGGGCGGCAGCTACCTCAGCATCAAAAGAGATATCGCCGGTGCCCTGCGCCACGATGTTCTCGGCAGCAGGAACCTCAGCGAGTACAGCGGCGACGGTGGGGTCAAAGTCTTCGAGACGGATGAACTCCGCCCCCAAGTCTTGGGCTAGGGCCGACACGTCGAGGCCATCAAAGCCACGGCCGATAGTGCTGATAACTGCAGAATGGGATGCAGACATGCAAATTACCTTTCATTCACGGTCACTTGAACACAATTAACGCGTGTCATAACTTCATGTCATCCATCACAGTTATTAACACGCGGTGACTCTTCCACTGTACGCGATTTACCCCCTCCTATGCCCTATCGTGACCGCCCTAAACTGGGGTTAGTAATGCTGTGGTTTTTATCGCATAGTGACCGCGTAGAATATGCAGCACAACGAAAGAAAGGACACCCTAAGCACATGACTACCCCAGTGCGCGTCGCCGTGGTCGGCTCCGGCCCGGCAGGCATTTACGCCTCTGACCTTCTAGTGAAATCCGACCTCGATGTGCAGATCGATCTTTTTGAAAAGATGCCAACGCCGTTCGGTTTGATCCGCTACGGCGTGGCACCGGATCACCCGCGTATTAAGGGCATCGTGCAGTCCCTGCACAACGTTATGGAAAAAGAAGAGATCCGCTTCCTGGGCAATATCGAGGTGGGCAAGGACATCACCGTCGAGGAGATGCGCGAGTATTACGACGCTATCATCTTCGCCACCGGCGCCACCGCCGATAAGCGCATGGGCATCCCCGGTGAGGATCTTAAGGGCAATCACGGCGCGGGCGAGTTCGTAGGCTTTTATGACGGCAACCCCAACTTCGAGCGCGACTGGGATCTCTCCGCAGAATCCGTCGCCGTCGTGGGCGTGGGCAATGTCTCCCTCGACGTCTCTCGTATCTTGGCCAAGACCGCCGACGAGCTGCTCGTTACCGAGATCCCGGATAATGTCTACGCAGCGCTGAAGAAAAACCGCGCCAAGGAGGTCCACGTCTTCGGCCGCCGCGGCCCGGCACAGGCCAAGTACACGCCGAAGGAGCTCAAGGAGCTAGACGAGTCCCCGACCATTGAGGTCATTGTCAACCCCGAGGACATCGAATATGACGCCGCCTCCGAGGAGGCACGCCGCGCCGCCAAGTCCACCGACCTGGTATGCCAGACGCTAGAGTCCTACGCTATGCGCGAGCCGGGCGATGCCCCGCACAAGCTCTACATTCACTTCTTCGAATCCCCGGTAGAGGTACTGGGTGAAGACGGTCATGTCACCGCCATCAAGACCGAGCGCACTGAGCTCAACGGCGATGGTACCGTAACCGGTACCGGCAAGTACACCGAGTGGCCGGTCCAGGCCGTCTACCGCGCGGTGGGCTACCACCCACAGTCCGTCGACGGTGTGCCCTTCGACGAGACCAAGGCCACCATGCCAAACGACGGCGGCCATGTGCTGGCCAATGTCGACGGCGAAAAGCTGCCTGGCCTCTACACCACCGGCTGGATTAAGCGCGGCCCAGTAGGCCTGATTGGCAATACCAAGTCCGATGCCAAGGACACCACCACCATGCTCATCGCCGATTACAAGGCCGGTGACTTGGAGCCTGCCACCAAGCGCGATCCGCAGGACATCCTGGACTTCCTGGCTTCCCGCGATATCGCCGTGACCACCTGGGAAGGCTGGCACCGCCTGGATGCCGCGGAGCGCGCCGCCGGCGAGCCGCACGGCCGCGAGCGCATCAAGATCGTCGAGTGGGACGAGATGGTCAAGCACGCCGGTCCGCAGGCCTAGCCCATGCCGCATTTCATTTCCGCCGCGCCCTTGGGTCAACTGGCAGCCTTGGACGTCCACCAGCTCTACAAGCTGCGGGTGGATGTCTTTGTGCACGAGCAGCGCTGCCCGTATGCCGAGATTGACGCCACCGACGCCGACCCCCAGACCGTGCACCTGCTGGCCTGGGATACGGACTCCCACGAATTGCTCGGCACGGCCCGCGTCTTTCCGGCTGCGCCTACTGACGCCGCGCTTGCCGACGCCACCGGCGCACAAATCGGCCGCTTCGCGCTCGCGCCCGCCGCGCGCGGCACGGGCCTCGGCCGCGAACTTCTCCAGGCGGCCGTCGACCTAGGCGAGCGCATGCACCCAGGCAAGCCGCTCTACCTAGAGGCGCAGGCCGGCCTCGTGGACTATTACGCCGGCTTTGGCTTTACTCCGGTAGGCGAGCTATTCGACGACGAAGGAGTCCCCCACCAGCCGATGCTGCGCCCCGCCAGCTAGACGCTTGGACAGCTGGCCGCCTCCTAGTCGGCGTCGTCCACGCCGGAGGCGAGCTTCGGATCGAGCTCCACGCCGCCTTCGTACTCCACGACCTCAATATCGGGAACATTCTCGGTTTCTGGATCGATGCCGCGGGCGCCGCCTTGCGCCAGCAGACCCGGCGTGGTGGTCACCTCGATCTTGTGTGCCGCTAGAGCCGCACGGTCGCGCGCTTCTTCCACATTTTCTGCAGTAGAAGAGACCAAACCCATGCGGCGGCCCTTGTAGGCCCCCGGCTTGCCAAAGAGTTTCACGTCCGTCTCCGCATAGCTAAGGGCCGCGGCGACGCCGGTATAGGCCACCTCATTCAGCTCCTCGTCCGCGTGGATGACCACGCTGGCACCCGGGGTGACCAGGGTGGCGTCAATGGGGTAGCCCAAAATCGCGCGCGCGTGCAGGTCAAACTCGGAAAAGCGCTGCGTGTAGGCGGTAAGCATCGCCGTATCCGAGGGCCGCGGGGAGACGGAGGAAAAGTACACGTCATCGCCGGCGACAAAAAGCTCCACGCAGTACACGCCGCGACCACCCAGCTCATTGGAGATGCGCGCCGCCACAGAGCGGGCATTTTCCAGCGCAATCTCGCTCATTCCAGTAGGCTGCCACTCCTCTACGAGGTCGCCGCGCTCGTGGCGGTGTCCGATGGGCTCGCTAAACCACGTGGCCAGTTTGCCCGTGGCCGGGTCGATGGAGCGGATAGCTAGCAGGGTGACCTCAAGATCAAAGTCCACGAAACGCTCGGCCACCACGCGCTGCGAGTCCGAGGACACCCGCCGCACGGTCTCCCAGGCCACACGCACATCGTCCTCATCTCGGGCAATCATGTGGCCCTTGCCGGAGGTGGAGACATCCGGCTTAATGATGCACGGAAAGCCCAGCTCCCCGACTGCTTCTTCTAGCTCCTCCAATGAGCTAGCAAAGCGATACGCGGAGACCGGCAATCCAATATTCTCGGCCACCTCGCGCACGCACTGGCGATCCTGCGTCATGGCGCAGGCGCGAGCCGAGGGGACCACGATGGCATCACTTTGCGCTTCTATCTCTTCCAGCGCTTCTACCGCAACGGTTTCTACCTCTGGGACCACAAAGTGCGGCTGAATCTCCTGCGCTAGCTGCAGGATGCGCCCGGCGTCCTTGATATCGGCGACGTAGCTATACTGCGCCACCTGGTGTGCCGGCGCCCCCGCATACGAGTCCACCGCGTGGACCTCAAGGCCCAGGTTCTGGAAGGACATGGCCAGCTGCTTGCCCAGCTCGCCTGAGCCCAGCAGCAATACCTTGGTGGCATTGCTGGTCAGCGGCGTGCCAATATGACCGGCGATCTCGCCTGGATTATCCATGAAAATGCTCCTTCTAAGCCGCAGGCAGCGGCGGTTACTGCCCTAAATTATTTCATATTTAGGCCCCAACCCCACTACCCACATGCCAGGTGCCACGGATAAGAAAAGGCGCCCTGTGGGCAATTCCACAGGGCGCCTGAAACATTTCCGCCTAGGCTGCAGGAGCCTCAGCCGGAGCCTCCCCTGCCGGCTGCTCGGCGGGCTGCTCCGGCTCGCCTACCGGCTCCGCTACGGTAATGATGTTGTCCTCATAACCCAGTGCGCCGCCAACAAACTGGCCGCCGCAGGTAATAAGAACCAGGCGGTTCTCGCCTTCCTTATCATTGACCACATCCGGGAAACCGGAACCCTTGGGCAGACGGTACGGCGCCTCGGTCACGCGGAAGGTGCGCTCCTGGCCGTCGATGACCACGGTGAATTCCTGGTCCTTCTTCAGCTTGGTGAACTTCTCCGCATAACCGGTACCCTGGCCCTGGTAGTTAATGTGGCCGGTAATCACACTCGAGCCCACATTGCCCGGCTCACCCGGCACTGCGGAGGCGGAGTACCAGCCCACGCGGGTGACGTCGTGCGGCGGAAGCAGCACGCCCTGGTCCGTGACCTGTACGGGGTCTACGGCCGCGTACTCGCCATCGATGCCCACGGACATGCCTTCAAAGCCCTTGAATTCACCAGGCGCGGCCTCATACTCGTGCTCCTGCTGGCCCGAATCATCCACAAAAGCATCGGACTTCGGCCCAGATTCCTCAGGGGCACTCTCGCTGGCCACCGTCTCCGGCGCCGAGCCGGCCTCATCTCCATCATCGCGCGCCAGATACAGCACTACCTGCAAAAAGATCAACGCCACAACAATGATGGCCGCGATAATAGCGATCAGCTTGCCACGACCCATGCCCCGCTTGCCGACGCCCCCTTCTTCCCCACTCGCCGGATACTGCGAAGCGCCGTTTTCCTCCGGCTGCTCTGGCTCCCTGTGCTTTCCCATAGCTAGCTTCCTTCACTTCCTCGATTTCTCTACCCTGTGCAGGTTATATGCAAATCCCCTCCAGCGTGTGCAGTCACACCCTGGAGGGGATTTTTGGTGTTTAAGTCTCAACCCCGGTGGGGCGACCCGGGGGGCGCCTCACCGATGCTTATGGACTACTTGATGTAATCCTGCATACCCGGCTCAAGCTCGGTTGCGCCGGACGGTACGGACTTAATCTCAACGCGCTCGGCGTTGGATGGCAGTGCGTTGCCAGTCTCTTCAGGTTCCTGACCCTGGACCTCGACGCCGCGGCCGTTTCCATTGTCAGAGTTGCCGCCCTTAGGAGCGTCCTGACCCTTGACCTCGTGACCATTGCCACCATTGTGGTTGCCGGTGTTGTCACCGTGGCCGCCATTGTGGCTGCTGGTGTTGTCACCGTGGCCACCGTTGTGGTTGCCATGATCCTTGTGGTCGAAGTGATCCTTGATGATCTTGCCCAAGCCGATGCCCGGAATCAGGATGAGCCACCACTTATTGTCCTTGGAGGAACCGTTAGAGGATCCACCGTTGGAGGTGTCATCGTCAGGATTGTCCTGATCCTCAACCTCGTGGGAAATCACGGTCTGGTCATCATCGTCGATGTCCTTATGCTCAGCGATGTGGTTCGGCTTCTCCGGAGTAGTACCCGGAGTCTCCTCACCCTTGTCGTTGACCTCAGTGGAGGTGAGCTCCTCGAAGGCAACCGCAGCCTGGACAGGCTCCTTCACATCATCGTTCACGGTAATGGTCACAGGGACCATGCCGTGGGACTTCTCCGGAGTGAAGGTCTTCTCACCGGTACCCAGAACAGACTTGCCATCCTTCTTGTTAATGAGCTCAGCCTTCAGGGTGTATTCCTTGCCTGGAACCAGACCCTCGTAGGTCACCTCATCAACAATCTTGGCACCAGCAATAACTGCGTGGGAACCCTTCTCGAAGTCAGCGTTAGTGGTGATCTTCGGGGTCTTCTCAGAGCCCTCGGAGGTCACAGTCTGGTCATCATCGTTGATGTCCTTGTGCTCACCAACCGGATTCGGGTTGTCCTCATCGGCAGGCTTATCCTCACCGTGCTTATCCACCTGAGTGGAAGTCAGCGTCTCGAAAGCAACCGCAGCCTCAACCGGCTCAGTTACCTTCTCATCGACAACGATGGTGACAGCCTCAGTGCCATTAGCCTCATCCGGAGTGAACTTGTGGCCCTTGGTCTCACCCAGAACAGTCTTACCGTCTTCCTTGGAAATCAACTGAGCGTCCAGAGTGTATTCCTTGCCTGGAACCAGACCCTCGTAGGAAACCTGGTCCACAACCTTGGCACCAGCAACAACCTCACGCAGGCCGCCCTCGAAGTCCGCATTAGTGGAAACCTTCGGGGTGTCCTTCTCGTCGTTGTCACCAGGGGTGCCCGGTTCGTTAGGCTCGGTCGACTCAGAAGGCTCGCCCGGCTTCTCCGGAGTAGTCGAACCGCAATCCGAAGGCTCGTCAGACTCAGAGGTCTCGGAAGCCTCAGAGGACGTGGTCTCTACAGACTCAGACTCAGACGGCTCGCTGGACTCAGAGGAAGACGGTTCCTCAGACTCGGAAGGCTTCTCGCTCTCAGAGTTACCCGGCTCCTCAGACTCACAAGTCTCGTCGCCGTCACCAGGCGTACCCGGAACTTCTTCCTTCGAGGTGGTGGTCTCCGGAGCAGAGGTCTCCGGCTCATCCTCGGAGGTCACAGTCTGATCCTCATCATCGATGTCCTTGTGCTCAGCAATCTCATTCGGATTATCCGAAGAAGCATCCGGAGTCTCCTCACCGAACTCATCGACCGCAGTAGAAGTCAACTCCTCAAACGCAACCGCAGCCTCAACCGGCTCAGTCACATCATCGTTGACGGTGATGGTGACAGGCTCCTTGCCTTCGGACTTCTCCGGAGTGAAGGTAGCTTCACCCTTGCCCAGGACAGTCTCGCCATCGGCCTTGGAAATGAGCTCAGCCTTCAGAGTGTATTCCTTGCCCGGAACCAGACCCTCGTAGGAAACCTCATCAACAATCTTGGCACCAGCAACAACCTCATGAGAACCATCCTCAAAATCAGCATTCGTGCTGATCTTCGGAGTCTGCTTAGAAGTTACAGTCTGATCCTCATCATCGATGTCCTTGTGCTCAGCAATCTCATTCGGATTATCCGAAGAAGCATCCGGAGTCTCCTCACCGAACTCATCGACCGCAGTAGAAGTCAACTCCTCAAACGCAACCGCAGCCTCAACCGGCTCAGTCACATCATCGTTGACGGTGATGGTGACAGGCTCCTTGCCTTCGGACTTCTCCGGAGTGAAGGTAGCTTCACCCTTGCCCAGGACAGTCTCGCCATCGGCCTTGGAAATGAGCTCAGCCTTCAGAGTGTATTCCTTGCCCGGAACCAGACCCTCGTAGGAAACCTCATCAACAATCTTGGCACCAGCAACAACCTCATGAGAACCATCCTCAAAATCAGCATTCGTGCTGATCTTCGGAGTCTGCTTAGAAGTTACAGTCTGATCCTCATCATCGATGTCGCGGTGTTCGGTAATCTTCTTCTCTTCGTCAGAGTTCGGAGTTTCCTTACCGTTCTCGTCGACCTGCTTGGAGTACAGGTCCTCGAATGCGACAGCAGCCTTGATGACACCCTCAACATCGTCGTTGACCTTGATGTCAACAACCTGCTCCCCGGCAGACTTCTTCGGGGTGAAGGTTACTTCGCCCTTGCCGACGACATCGTGCTCACCCTCAGCATTCTCTGCCTTGTTACGCAGCTCAGCCTTCAGGGTGTATTCCTTACCTGGCACCAGGTCGGTGTAGGTAACGGTGTCCTTGACGGTGACGCCAGCCTTTACCTGCTTAGCGTTGTCAAAATCAGCGTTGGTCTTAATGGACGGGGCCCACTTGGTGTTAACGGTCTGCTTCTCATCGTTGATGTCTTCGTGAGTAGCAATCACGTTTTCATCGGTGGAGCCAGTGGTCTCGTTGCCGTCCTTATCTACCTCGGTAGATACCAGCTTCTCGAAGGCAACCGCAGCGTCAACAGCAGGATCTGCCTTGTCGTTGACAGTGATCTCGACGTCCTTCTTGCCGGCGGACTCTTCCGGAACCAGTTCCTCGGAGCCTTCACCCAGTACGGTTTCGCCATCTGCCTTGGAAATCAGCTTCGCCTTCAGGGTGTACTTCTTGCCCGGAACAAGGTCCTTATACGTCACAGTGTCAATAACCGTGGCGCCCTTCTCTACACGGTCGCCATCCTTAATCTTGGCCTCCGTGTGGATCTCAGGGTTCCACTTGGTATTGACGGTCTGCGCCTCGTCATTAATGTCCTCATGCTCCGCAATGAAGTTGCCATCGCCAGAGTCGTTCGGGGCATCCTTGCCGCTCTCGTCCACCTCGTGGGAGTACAGCTTCTCGAAAGCAACGGCAGCAGCAACTGGCTTCTCCAGCTGCTTATCGACGTCAATCTCTACCTCAACGTCGCCAGACTCACCCTTAGCTTCAAAGGTCTCAGAACCGGTACCAAGAATAGCGTGCTCGCCGTTCTCGTCAGCAGCCTTGTTACGCAGTTCAGCCTTCAAGGTGTACTTCTTACCCGGAACCAGATCCTCGTAGTGAACTTTGTCCTTAACGGTGGTGCCAGCAACAACCTGCTGCTTGTCGCCTTCAAAAGAAGCCTCGGTTCCAATCTTCGGCTCGAGGTTCTTCTCCTGCTCTTCAGTACCGGGAACCGGAGCGGTCGGCTCGGTTACCTTGGTGGTCTCCTCAGGGGAGGTCGGTTCAGTAGTGGAATCTTCAGGAGTGGTTTCCTCAGTGTTAGACGGCTCAGAATCGGAAGTCGTCTCACTATTAGGGGTAGTTTCCTCACCCGGATTCTCAGGAGTGGTCTCATCGGACGGATTTTCTTCCGTCTTCGGAGTCTCCGGAGAAGTAGTAGGTTCCTCAGTTTCACCTTCATCGTCGGGCAGACCCGGCTGATCCGGCGGCATTACTCGCTGCATGCCTGGAGCCCTGTTCCCACTCTTATCAACCGGAAGAACCACAGTGACGAAATAGTCTTCAGGTTGCTCAGGAATCTCTGAAACCTTCTTGAAAGAAGGGCCGCCACCATTTTCGTTAGTTCCCGGATTATAAGCGCTCTCAATCTCAAGACCCGTTAGATCTGTAAACTCTTCCATAGAGCCATTAAAGGTCGGAAAGTTGACTAGACCATAAGGGTTCATGTACTTGGGATTTTGCCCGTTGATGGTATAGGCGGCCGCAGTCCTGTTATCCGGACGTTCACTTACCAGCGCTGTCATGTATACCACATACGTACCCGCAGCGGCCTTATCCCCAGCCTCGATGGCCTTTTGCCACTCGAGAGCTAACCGAATCACAGCGTCCCGATACTCGGAAGGAATGCTCAATTTTGTCGCGTTGTCCTTCGAGTACAAAACGCTAGTTTTGTTATTTGGGTACTTGTCAAGGGGATCTATACACCAAGCCCATCCCACGTCGTTATTTGGGTTTGCCTGCGTGCCATCCTTAGGGGGACCTGCCCACGTCAGAGAGCCCCACGCCTGGGCGTCGGTGCCTACATTAACCCTACCGCCCATCTCTTCGTTTGGCGTAAAGTCTGTCGGCTCAGCAGCCTCTGCTTTACTACCCGGAACGGTGACCATGGCCGCGATTACCGCAATTGCAGCAAGCACTGCGGTAAAGACCATCCACCCCTCTCGGGATATGCTTCTTAATTTACTCATTCTTTCCTCTTCGAGCGGTACAAATACTTACATTCGTTTTCCTGTACAGCGAGTGTTTTCGCTGAGCAGAACCTGAAATTGAGACTTGAACACACTGCGGTTAATCAGGGTTTTGAACCCGAACCTGAATTAACCCTTATTGTGCTCTCAGGATAGTATCACGGGAAAATTTAAGGCGCCAGCCAGAAAATATTAGAAAACTACACGTTATGCAGGATTTCTAATCTCATACCCGCAGGTAGATGCGTTTATTTTTACGGCCAACCTAGTATTAAATACATATGTTCGACGCCCGCTACGCGCTTTCTAAGGCTAAAGAGTTACGCCGGTAGCTTAACCAATACTAAGATTAGATTTAACTAGACCCATGTAAACACTTCCATACGCTGCGTTTTATCTAACTTCGTGCAAATTCAAGAGAGAGATTTGCACGGACTTTCTTCGCATTACTCCGGAATTATCCATAGAAAGTTGGTGTTACAGGTGTGACTGGAGAGCGTTCGATAGGGTGCACGCACGTTCGACATACTAGACATGCAGTAAGCCTTAACCCCCATTGCCATTCACCTTCAAGAAGGCATATGTGAGCAAAAACTCTACCTAGGGTTGCCACAATCACACTTAGGGGTCTCGCACATGGGTGAGGGAAAATTGGGCAAAGAAAAATCCGCACGGGCGTCGGCAAGCGTATGCTTTACCGAGGCCGCAGTGCGGATCCTGAAATGAATTAAGTCTTAAAGAACAGCAGTGACCTGGTAGCCCTTTTCCTGCAGGAGCTGGGAAACTGCCTCAAAGGTATCGCCGTCCTTGTCCGAGTTGTAGGTCTCCGGGTTCAGAGCAATATTGGCGGTGTCGCCCTCGTAGCGGACGCTGATGAACTCGTAGCCGGCTTCGGCATGGGCGGCGTCGATAAGAGCCTGCACGTCGTCGGTGTTGCCCTGCTCAGCAACAGCAACCTGCTCCTGCTCAGGTGCCGGCGCAGCCTCCTGTGCCGGGGCGCCCAGCCCGAAGAAGCCCATAATCGTGGCTAGCAGGCCGCTCAAAAGCTTAACAATCATTGAAATAACTCCCTGTGTTGAAATACGCGGGAATTGGGCCCGCGAAAGCTGAAAACTCTCTGCACTTAAAGCGAACTTAACTTTAGATGAGTTTTTGGTTATGTTCAACAGGGAAGGACCTATGCCGGCATGTCACGGTCTTGCGAGCAGCTTAAAGGGCACTGAAATGCCACAGCGCCCGTGCTCCGTCTCAGGGGCGGTACACGGGCGCTTTCGCTCAATTAGGGCTAAATCCCTTAGAGGGACCAAGAGCTAGGTGGGGATAGGAACCTTTGTTGTCTACTAGGAGGGCTAAAAAACATCGTGCAGAGAGCCAAGTCAGCTGTGCTAGAGGGTGGGGCTCTCACACCACGCTAATAAGGACTACATCCTTACTGGTCTTCCATCACATCGTGACGCACGATGGTCTGGTCGCGGCCAGGGCCGACGCCGATGTAGGAGATGCGGCAGCCGGAGAGTTCCTCTAGGCGCAGGACGTAGTCTTGGGCCTTTTGCGGCAGCTCTTCAAAGGTGGAACATTCGGTAATGTCCTCGTCCCAGGCCGGCATGGTCTCGAAAATGGGCTCGGCGTGGTGGAACTCGGACTGGGTAAGCGGCAGTTCGTCGTAGCGCTTGCCGTCGACGTCATAAGCCACGCAGATAGGAATCTCACCAATGCCGGTAAGAACGTCCAGCTTGGTCAGGAAGTAATCGGTGAAGCCGTTCACGCGGGTGGCGTAGCGCGCAATGACGGAGTCGTACCAACCACAACGGCGCTTGCGGCCGGTGTTCACACCAATCTCGCCGCCGGTGGTCTGCAGGTACTCGCCCCACTTATCAAAGAGCTCGGTGGGGAACGGGCCAGCGCCCACGCGGGTGGTGTAGGCCTTGATGATGCCCAGCGAGGTCTTGATGCGGGTTGGGCCAATGCCCGAGCCCACGGAAGCACCACCGGCGGTCGGGTTAGACGAGGTCACGAACGGGTAAGTGCCATGGTCCACATCCAGCATGGTGGCCTGGCCACCCTCCATGAGTACGTGCTTACCGGACTCGAGGGCTTTGTTGAGCTCGAGCTCAGCATCGATAACCATCGGGCGTAGGCGATCGCGGTAGCTCAAGAAGTAGTCCACAATCTGGTCTGCCTCGATGGCCTTGCGGTTGTACATCTTCACCAGCATCTGGTTTTTAATGTCCAGCGCAGACTCGACCTTCTGGCGCAGGATGGACTCATCAAAAATGTCCTGGACGCGAATGCCAATGCGCGCGACCTTATCGGCATAGGTCGGACCAATGCCGCGGCCGGTGGTACCAATCGCGCGCTTGCCCAGGAAACGCTCCTGCACGCGGTCGAGCGTCTGATGGTAAGGGGCTACTAGGTGCGCATTGGCGGAAATCTTCAGGCGCGAGGCATTCGCACCGCGGGCTTCGAGGCCATCAATTTCATCAAAGAGCGCCTCGAGGTTAATTACCACGCCATTGCCCAGCACTGGGGTAGCGTTCTCAGACAAGATGCCGGCCGGCAGGAGCTTCAGCTCATATTTATCGCCGCCTACCACGACGGTGTGGCCGGCGTTATTACCGCCGTTCGGCTTGACCACGTAGTCAACCTTGCCGCCGAGGATGTCGGTCGCTTTGCCCTTGCCTTCGTCGCCCCATTGGGCGCCGACAATGACGATCGCTGCCATTGTTTAGTCACTTCCTCATTATTGAAGCCAAAATACTCTCCAACTTTACACTTTCCCGGCCAAAAAAGCGCGCGTAGCATGGTGCGCATGCGTTTTTTGTTCCTCCGCTGCGGCGCCCCGGACATCCCCATGCCCGCTGAGGCCCATGATCTCTCGGCCATTCCTACCCGCAAAGAGCTCGCGCTTATCGACGCCTTCCTATCCCCCCTCCTTCCCACCGACC